>NZ_JBIWIY010000003.1:0-392617 GCF_044764885.1 Streptomyces sp. NPDC093591 | reverse complement strand
GCCCGCGCGCGGGGGGGGGGGGTTCGGGGGGGCGGGGCGGGGGGGGGGGGGGGCGCCCCCCCCCCCCCCCCCCCCCCCCCCCCCCCCCCTCCCGGTGTGTCAGCCGGGCAGCGCCCATGCGTACGGCCCCTCTGGATCGTCCAGCCACGCCCACTCGTGCTCGCCGCTCACGGTGATCCCGTACCGCTCCCGCGGCGGCTGTCCCTCGCGCTCCCACAGCGCGTACGCCTCCTGCGGATCGAGGCTGCCGCGGGTCAGGGCCAGCAGGAAGCGGAACAGCTCGTGCTCCCTGGCCCGGCGGGGCAGCCCGCCGACGTGAGCGGGCTCCGTTTCGGACAGGCTGCCGCCGCGCAGCGGCACGAAGTAGGCGGGCGTGTGCAGGAAGCGGCCCTCGGCGTGCTCGGCGTCGTGCACGACGAGGGCGACCAGGCCGGTGGCGAGCGGCGTGAGGATGCGGGCGCCGGGGCGGCACTGGGCGAGCCAGGCGCGGGGGATCGACCGCAGGGTGCAGGTCGCGATGATCCGGTCGAAGGGGGCGCGTTCGGGTACACCGCGCGCGCCGTCGCCGGTGACGACGACGGGGTGGTACCCGGCGGCGGCCAGGTGCTGCCGGGCCGACTCGGTGATCTCCGGCTCCAGGTCGACGGTGGTGACGAGGCCGTCGTCGCCGAGCCGGTGGGCGAGCAGGGCGGCGTTGTAGCCCGTGCCCGCGCCGATCTCCAGGACTCTGTTGCCGTCCTCCACCTCCAGCGCGACCAGCATCATCGCCATCAGGGACGGCTGGCTGCTGGAGGAGAGCAGCTCGCCGTCGCGCAGCCGGGTGGCCAGCGGGGTGTCGAGGTACGCCCCGCGCACCCAGCGCTCCCGCGCGGCCGGGTCGGGGCTCTGGCCCCAGCGGCGCTCGTAGCCACCGGCGACGCCGACGTAGTAGTACGGCACGAACAGATGCCGCGGAACGGCGGCGAAGGCCTCCCGCCACACCGGGTCCTCGGCCCACGCCCCGCTCGCGTCGATCTCGTCGACCAGTGCGGCCCGCGCCGAGGCGGCGACGTCGGCGAGCTCCTCTGCGTCCCTGCCGAGATCCTGCGCGCTCATACGTCCACTGTGCTGCGGCGGACGGCACGAGGCGAGTACCGCGGCCGGAACCGAGGGCTCGGTACCGGTGGTCCTAGGCCTTGAGTCCTGGTCCGCCCGGTCTGAGACCATGGGTGGGTGAATGAGATTCGGCGCGGCACGCTTCAGGAGCAGACCTTCTACGAGCAGGTCGGCGGGGAGGAGACCTTCCGCCGGCTCGTCCACCGTTTCTACGAGGGTGTCGCCGAGGACCCGCTCCTGCGGCCCATGTACCCCGAGGAGGACCTGGGCCCGGCCGAGGAGCGGCTGATCCTGTTCCTGATCCAGTACTGGGGCGGCCCGACGACGTACAGCGAGAACCGCGGCCACCCCCGGCTGCGGATGCGGCACGCCCCCTTCACCGTCGACCGCGCGGCCCACGACGCCTGGCTGAAGCACATGCGGGTCGCCGTCGACGAGCTCGGCCTCTCCGAGGAGCACGAGCGGACGCTGTGGAACTACCTGACGTACGCGGCGGCGTCGATGGTGAACACGGCGGGCTGATCCTGCCTGCCGAATTGCCGCCTGGGTCTGCCCCTGCGCGCCGCCCAGGACGGCTGCGGTCTGACGACTGCGGTCTGACGGCCGCGCTCTGGCAGCTGGGATGCCCGGAGCGCTCGTACGGCCGGGGTCGGTGTGCCCGGTGAGGATCGGCTCGTACGGCCGGGATCAGCGGGCCCGGCGGGAATCAGCTCGCACGGCCGGGATCAGCGGACGCTGACGTCCAGCGCCCCGAGCCCGGCCCTGCGTACGGCGATCGACCCGTACGGCGTGCGCAGCCTCAGCCACGCGCCCGACGAGAACAGCGCCAGGTGCGCCGCGTCGGGCGCCTGCGTGCCGCCTCGTACGCGTAGGAAGCCCAGCGACTGGGCCGCGTGCACGGCCCGTACCGGAAGCCGGGTGTCGCCGACCGTCCGGGACCAG
This sequence comes from Streptomyces sp. NPDC093591, assembly GCF_044764885.1. Taxonomy (NCBI): domain Bacteria; kingdom Bacillati; phylum Actinomycetota; class Actinomycetes; order Kitasatosporales; family Streptomycetaceae; genus Streptomyces; species Streptomyces sp. NPDC093591. Next base: position 390,580 of record NZ_JBIWIY010000003.1, on the reverse strand, counting down.
ATCTCGCGTCCGATCCGGTCGAGTTCGGCCCGGGTACGCCGCTCGGGCGCCAACTCCTGCGTACGGGACCGGAACTCGGCGACCCCCGCCCTGACCATGGCCTGCAGCTCGCCCGGCGCCGGCAGCCCCGCCTCGGGTCGCCAGCCACCGCGCGGCGGCAGCACCCCGGCCCACGGCGGACCGGTCACCGCGGCCGGGACGACGGCCGTGCCGGCCGCCTCGTCGACGGACTCCAGCAGCTCGCCCGCGGACACGGTCACGTCCAGGGTGACGTCGAGCCCGTTCTCGTACGGCTTCGCCAGTCGTACCGCGCGGATCGCCAGCACCTCGAAGGACGGCGGCCGCCCGAAGACGGCGAGCGCGGTACCGGCCGCCTGCAGGCGCACCGCGGCGGAACGGTCGTAGTGGATCAGCCGGGAGAGGAAGGCCGCGAGATCCGCCGCCTCCCCCTCGTCGGCGAGGTGGAGCACCGTCATGCGGCGACGGCCTCCTCCTCGTCGTCGTCCGTGTACTCCTGGAGGAACTCCTTCTCCTCCGCGGTGATCCGGCGGGGCCGCTGCGCTTCGAAGTCGAACGGCACTATCACCGTCGACGCGCGCACATAGACGAGATCGTCGTCCTTCACCTCGTAGGTGAGGGTGAAGGACGCCGCCCTGATCTCCGTGACCCACAGCTCGATGTCCACGGGGGTGTGCCGGTGGACGAGCTGCCGCTTGTAGTCGATCTCGTGGCGCGCCACCACGGACCCCTGCTTGAAGTCCTTCTCCGGGCGGAACAGGAAGTCGATACGGGCTTCCTCCAGGTAGCGGAGGAAGACCACGTTGTTGACGTGGCCGTACGCGTCCATGTCCGCCCAGCGCAGCGGGCAGCGGTAGATGTGCCGCAAGATCGATCAGCCCCGGGTCAGCTTCTTGTAAGTGGCGCGGTGCGGACGCGCGGCGTCCGGCCCGAGCCGCTCGATCTTGTTCTTCTCGTACGACTCGAAGTTGCCCTCGAACCAGAACCACTTGGACTCGCCCTCGTAGGCGAGGATGTGGGTGGCGACCCGGTCGAGGAACCACCGGTCGTGGGAGACGACGACGGCGCAGCCCGGGAAGTCGAGCAGCGCGTTCTCCAGGGAGCTCAGGGTCTCGACGTCGAGGTCGTTGGTCGGCTCGTCGAGGAGCAGCAGGTTGCCGCCCTGCTTGAGGGTGAGGGCGAGGTTCAGCCGGTTGCGCTCACCACCGGAGAGCACGCCGGCCGGCTTCTGCTGGTCGGGTCCCTTGAACCCGAAGGCGGAGACGTAGGCGCGGGACGGCATCTCGACCTGGCCCACGTTGATGTAGTCCAGCTCGTCGCTCACGACGGCCCAGAGGGTCTTCTTCGGGTCGATGTTCTCGCGGCTCTGGTCGACGTACGAGATCTTGACGGTCTCGCCGACCTTGATGTCGCCGGAGTCGGGCGTCTCCAGACCCTGGATCATCTTGAAGAGGGTCGTCTTGCCGGCGCCGTTGGGGCCGATGACACCGACGATGCCGTTGCGGGGCAGCGTGAAGGAGAGGTCGTCGATGAGGACCTTCTCGCCGAAGGCCTTACTGAGGTTGTTGACCTCGACGACGATGCTGCCCAGGCGCGGCCCCGGCGGGATCTGGATCTCCTCGAAGTCCAGCTTCCGCATCTTCTCGGCCTCGGCGGCCATCTCCTCGTAGCGGGCCAGACGCGCCTTGGACTTGGCCTGCCGCCCCTTGGCGTTGGAGCGGACCCACTCGAGCTCTTCCTTGAGCCGCTTCGCCCGCTTGGCGTCCTTCTGCCCCTCGACCTTCAGACGGGTCTGCTTGGTCTCGAGGTACGTGGAGTAGTTGCCCTCGTACGGGTACGCACGCCCGCGGTCGAGCTCGAGGATCCACTCGGCGACGTTGTCCAGGAAGTACCGGTCGTGGGTGATGGCCACGACGGTCCCCGCGTACTTGGCGAGGTGCTGCTCCAGCCAGTTCACGGACTCGGCGTCGAGGTGGTTGGTGGGCTCGTCGAGCAGCAGCAGGTCAGGGGCTTCCAGCAGCAGCTTGCACAGCGCGACACGGCGCTTCTCACCACCGGAGAGGTTGACCACGGGCCAGTCACCGGGCGGGCAACCGAGCGCGTCCATGGCCTGCTCGAGCTGGGCGTCGAGGTCCCACGCGTTGGCGTGGTCGAGGTCCTCCTGCAGCTTGCCCATCTCGTCGAGGAGCGCGTCGGAGTAGTCGGTGGCCATCAGCTCGGCGATCTCGTTGAACCGGTCGAGCTTGCCCTTGACCTCGGCGACACCCTCCTGGACGTTCTCCAGGACGGTCTTCTCGTCGTTCAGCTTGGGCTCCTGCATCAGGATGCCGACGCTGTACCCGGGCGACAGGAACGCATCACCGTTCGACGGCTGCTCGAGCCCCGCCATGATCTTCAGAACGGTCGACTTACCGGCACCGTTCGGGCCGACGACGCCGATCTTCGCCCCGGGGAGGAAGTTCAGGGTGACGTCGTCGAGGATCACCTTGTCGCCGTGCGCTTTGCGCGCCTTGCGCATGGTGTAAATGAACTCAGCCAAGAGAAACCGTCCGGCAGCTTGAAATCTGGCAGTGGGCAGATACACCCCATCTTGCCGTACCGCTACCCCTGGGTGGAAACGCGTATGACAGGCAGGCTCTGACCTGGGGTTTCACTGCCTGTAGGCCTACGTCACGGCTAGGGATGCTCCTTGGACGGCAAGCGATGTCGCCGCCGGCCGTCGTCCGTCTCGGCTCACGCCAGCGCAGTCACCCGGTCGCGGCCGGCCGGTACCGCACGTTCACCGCGGCCGAGCGGTCGTCGCCGTTGAGCAGCTCCAGCCGTACGGGGGAGCCACCAGGGGCATCGAACAGCCGGATTCCGTCGCCGAGGAGCACCGGCGCGATGTGCAGGTCGATCTCGTCGATCAGTCCGCGATCGAGGAGCTGGCGGCCGATCGTGGGCGAGAAGACTTCGAGGTTCTTGCCGCCGGCCGCCTCCAGCCCGATCCGGACGGCGTCGGCCACATCGCAGCTCAAGAACGTCACGCCCTCGGCGGGCTGCGCGTCGTCGGGGTGATGAGTGAGGACGAACAGCGGCCCCTGCCATGCGCCGCCGTAGATGTTGCCGGCATCCGGGTAGGCGTCCCAGCCGTCCCGGCCTCCGAGCACGGCGCCGGTGGTCTCGGCGTACTCCTCGACCAGGCCGGGCCGATGCGAGACTCCCGTCATCCAGTCCATCGCATGATTCGGCCCCGCCACGAACCCGTCGAGCGACATCGTGAAGTGCCAGAGCACCTTGCCGCCGGCGGTCTGTCGTTCCGTGCCGTCCACCGGCGGGCCGGGTGTGGTGTCGATGCGCTGCGAGCTGTCTGCGGTGGGCATGATCAATCCCCTCTGGGCGGGCTTCGGGCGACCGTCGTACGCATAGACCCGGCGCGCTTGCGAAACTCATCGAGATCAAACTCATCGAGATCGATGACAGAACGACCCACCACCGACTCCGCTGCGTCGGTCAGCTGAGTAGGTCAGCCGACCCGCCCCGCGATGAGGCGCGCACACGTCAGGGACTCGGTGTGAGTCGTGTCCACCTCCAGGTCGTAGGCGACACCCTCGTGAACCACCTCCGCCTGCAGCGCGGCCATCCCCCGGCCCCGGTCTCCCCGTGCGATCTCACGGCCCGCGGCGACCGTGCTCTCGCACCTGACGCCGACCCACAGCACGGTCAGTCCACCGAGAGCCTTCTCCCAGCGCTGCTGGGACGCCGCGCCGCCGAGGAAGACGTCGTCGACGATGATCCTGGCGCCTGCGCGGGCCATCGCCGCGATGCCCTCCATCCAGGTCGCCTCCAGCGCCATGAAGTCCGCTCCGACGTTCACGCCGCCGTCGGCGGCGAACGTGATCCCCGCGTCCGACGTCTGCATCTTGGCGGGCAGGGCGTCGACGAACGAGTCGATCCCGAACGCCGGCCACGGGTCCGGCAGTACGGCCTGCAGGCACCGTACGATCCCGGACTTCCCCGAGCTGGAACCACCGTTGAGGATGATCACCTGAGTCGCCACCGCGCCACAGTAGGGCGCCCGCGGCTCGGCACGAAGCGAATTTCGGCAGGCGGCTCGGTCCGCGTTGCAGATGGCTTCGAGGGGGCCGGGCCACGGCGGCCCGCACCCCCTCGGCGCGTCACCTCGCGCTCATGCGCCCCTCGCGCCGGCGCTCAGCCCTGCGTCCGCGCTTCCTTCTTCCGTACGAGGACCAGAGCCGCGCCGCCGATCAGGACCAGGCCGATGGCGATGCCCGCGATCAGGGGGGTCATGGTGGACCCACCGGTCGCGGCGAGGTTGGTGTCGTCGGATGCGGTACCGACCGTGGCGGGGCTCGGCTCACTGACGGTCTGGGTGACGGTGCCGGTCTTGTCGGCCTCGGTCGCCTGCGTCATGCAGTCCAGCACGCCGGTGAAGCGCTGCTCGAAGCCGGCCGGGCCCTGGATGGTGAAGTCGTAGGCCTGGTCCTCCTGGAGCGGAACCGTCACCGTGCGCGACTTGCCCGCCGGGATGCTGTACTCGATCCCGAGCAGTTCGAAGGTGAAGGCCTCGTCGCCCTTGTTGACCGCGGTGATGTCGACACCGCCCTTGTCGCAGTTCTCCACCGCGGACAGTGCGGGTATCGCACCGGTCCCCGCCCAGGTCGCGGTCGCCGTCGCCGACACGGTCGACTCGCTGGAGCCGGCCAGGATCTGCGTCTGGCTGCGGCTCTCCGCGGCGAAGGCCCGGCCCACCGGCACGGTCGTCGAGGCCTGCACGGTCAGCTCGGCCCGGCCGTCCGCGGCCTTCTCGGGCACCTCGAAGAACACCTGACCGCCGTCGGCCGCGGAGGTGACGGCCTTGCCGTCCTTGTCCACGATCCGCACTCCGCTGGTGGCGGCGTCCGCGGGCGGCGTCACCGTGACGCTGCCGGCGTTGGTGTGCACCGTCACCGGACCGAGCCGCTCGCCGGGGTGGCCGGAGACGGCGGGCGGGTCCAGCGTCAGCGACGCCTCAGGTTCGGCCACGGCGCGTGCGCTGCGCTCCAGGTAGTCCGCGAGCTTCTCGGCCTGCGGGTCGGCGGCGTCGACGTCCACACCGTCGGAGTAGCGCCAGATGGCCACCTGGGTGCCGGCCGCCGCGTCCTGCTCGGTGAGGCCGCCCTTGACGCCCGCCTTGCCGGCGAGTGCCGCGAGGTCGTTCACCTGCGGGTAGGAGTTCTGCAGGATCCAGCGGATCTTGCCCGCGTCCTTGTTGGCGCCCAGCGAGGTGCCGCCCCAGGACGTCTCGTGGTACTTGGCGTCGCGCTGCGTGGGGTTGTGGATGTCGACGCAGTACGTCTGCAGGGTGCCGCCGCCGTCGACGGACATCTCGAACAGGCCCGCCGAGATCTCCTGGTCGCCGGAGTCGGTGTGGACGACCGCCGCGCCGTATGTCTTCAGGCCGCCTATGGTGGCGGTCGCCCCGCCCTGGCTCCGCGCCGTCGCGTCGGCCGCGGCCGTGCCCGCGCCGGCCATCACCGAGGCGGCGACGAGCCCGGTCAGCAGGGTCGAGGCGGCGAGGCGGGCAGCCGTCCCTCGTCCGCGCACCGACAGCGCGGAGAACGCAGAAAACACAGAATTCCCCTTCGAGCAGGACCCGTTGACGTGGGGGATGGGGTCCCACCAGCAGAATCAGAAGCCCCTGGAGCTATGTCCGGCATCCTAGGGACGCGCCGCACCACGCTTCCCTGTGATCCCGTCGGAGGGTCGATCCGACTCGGAATCGTTATCGCCAAGATCCGTTGCGAGCAGGGCTTATCGACAAATCCACCGGGGTCGTTCGGAACGCATTCGTCGATAAGCCGCAGTTCGGTCAGCGTCGGCGTCGGCTGTCGGGCGTGACTGACGTCACGTCACTGCCACTGGTTCCGGAGCCCGTTGGGCTTCGCTCTGCGCGGGTTGCGTCTCCCAGTCGGGCTCGGGACGGTCCGGCGCGGCGGCGGCTCCGGCCTCCGGCCTGGAGGCGCGCCGGAAGGCCGAGGTGCCGCGGGCGAGGTCGTGGCCGATCGCCACCGCGTCGATGTCGGCCGAGGTCCAGCTCTGCCCCTCGCGTACGTCCGAACGCACCTTCAGCCTGCCCTGCACCACGACGGGATCGCCCACGTTCAGCGACGCGGCGGCGTTGGTGGCGAGCTGCCGATTGGCCCACACCGTGAAGAAGTTGGTGTGCCCGTCGGTCCACTCGTTCTTCCCGCGGTCCAGGTAGCGCGCGGTCACCGCCAGCCGGAAGCGCGCGGACGGTCCCGTCGGCAGGTCCCGGTACACGGGTTGCGTGGCCACGTTGCCCACCGCGCAGACGATCGTCTCGTTCATCTCGAACCCCTCCCTCACCCGGCCACGCCGGCCGGGCGGATACACGTACGGGCCCGTCCCGTACGGCTGCGTCCGACATGACGGCCGCGCACCCCTGGCACGTCCCCGGGACGTCTCTCGTACGTCCCCGGTACGTCCCTGCCGCCGTCACCGCGATCGACCGCTTCCGTCGCGATCGCCGCGAAGCCAGACTGCCTCCGCCGGGCCGAGCCCGCTGAGCCCTGTGGATCACCGCCCGCCTGTGGATATCTCCGCCACCCGGACGAGTGATCCACCGGATCCATCGGCGCCTGCCCAAGGTCGCCGCAGGGCCCGAGCCGCCAGGGCCCGAGCCGCCCGCGTGCCCTCAGTTCACCCGGCAGTTCACCCGGCCGTTCACCCGGCCGTTCACCTCGCTCTTCACCTCGCCGCGACCCCCGCCCCCATCACACGCCCGTACTGCTCCCGAACCTCCCGATAGCGCAACAGCTCCGCCGCCACCGGATCCAGCACCCGGGCCCGCCCGCACCCGGCCGCCGCCTCCCGCAATCGCCGCTCAGCCTCCAAGCCGTACCGCCGTGCCGGCCCCCGTGCCGCGATCCGGCACCCCCACTCGACGAGCGGACCGCCGACGATGCCGGCCACCATCAACAGCACCGGCACGCCCAGGTTGGGCGCCATCACGCCGATGATCTGCCCCACCAGCCAGAGCCCGCCGACGACCTGAAGGATCGTCATGGCGGCCTGCACCAGGACCGCCGCCGGCCACCAGCCCGGCCGCGGCGGCCGCCCCGGCGGCAGTCCGGCCCGCGCGGCCAGGTCGTCCAGCGCCTCGGGCAGCCCCTGGGACCCGCGTACGGCCGCCTCACGCACCGCCTGTGCCCAGGCGGGAGGCAGCCCGGCCGACGCGGTGTCGGCGACCGTACGCACCGCCTGTTCGACGCGCTGCCGCGCGGTGGCCTCCTCGTCCGTCTGACCGCGCAGGGTCAGGCGTCCCGTCGGTGCTTCGCCCCGGTCCTGGTACCAGCGCCACAGCCGCAGCCAGGGCGTCCCGCACGCGCGGTTGGCGTTGCGCAGCCACGCCCGCTCGGCGGCCTCGCCCGCGGCAGTGGCGCCGATCGCGTCCGCGAGCCGGGCGGAGAACTCGTCCCGCGCCTCCTCGGTGAGCCCGGTCCGCCGACGCGCCGCGTACGCCGGCCGTAGCCGCCACCCCGCGGCGTCCACGTCGGCCGAGATCCGGCGCGCCGCGGCCCCACGCTCCGCCACGAACTGGCCGAGCGCCTCGCGCAGGTCACCGACGCCGTCCCCGGTCAGCGCGGACAGCGCCAGCACGGTCGCGCCCGGTTCGCCGTGCTCGCCCAGCGCGATGCCGTCCTCGTCCAGCAGCCGCCGCAGGTCGTCGAGGACCTGGTCGGTGGCCTCCCCGGGCAGCCGGTCGATCTGGTTCAGGACGACGAACATGATCTCGGCGTGCCCCGCCATGGGCCGCAGATAGCGCTCGTGCAGCATGGCGTCGGCGTACTTCTCGGGATCGACGACCCAGATGACCGCGTCGACGAGCGCCAGGACGCGGTCGACCTGCTCGCGGTGCTGTACGGCCGCCGAGTCGTGGTCGGGCAGGTCGACCAGGACGAGCCCGCGCAGCTGCCCGTCCGCGGTCGCGTTCTGTGCCGGGCGCCGCCGCAGTCGTGGCGGGATGCCGAGCCGGTCGATGAGGCCGGCCGCGCCGTCGCTCCAGCTGCAGGCGAGGGGCGCGGCGGTCGTCGGCCGCCGTACGCCCGTCTCCGAGATGGTCACTCCGGCGAGCGCGTTGAAGAGCTGCGACTTGCCGCTGCCCGTGGCGCCGGCGATGGCGACGACGGTGTGCTGACCGGAGAGCCTGCGCCGCGACGCCGCCTCGTCGAGCACCTTGCCCGCCTCGGCGAGGGCCTTGCTGTCGAGCCGGGTGCGGGAGAGCCCGACCAGTTCACGCAGCGCGTCGAGCCGGGACCGCAGCGCCCCGTCGTACGCGAGCGGCGTCACGACCGGCGAGCCGACGGCCCGCGGCTCCACGACGGCGGGCGGTTCGGAGGCGGCGGCCTCGTTCACCCGCCGCGCGATGAGCCCGTCGTCCCAAGGGGTCGCGGACTCCGCGCCGGATGGGGAGTCCGTGCGGGAGGAGGACTCAGTGCGCGCCGGCGACTCCGTACGCGAAGAAGACGAAGACTCCGTACGGGAGGGCTCAGCGCGAGACGAGGACTCCGCGCGCGAGGAGGGCTCCTTGCGCGAAGAGGGCCTCGGACGCGAGGAGGATTCCGTACGAGAGGAGGGTGGCTGCGGACGCGAGGCGAGCGGCGTACGGGGCGAGGACGGCTCCTTGCGTGACGCGGGCGACTCCTTACGCGACGAGGGCGGCGTACGACGTGAGGCGTCACCGGGCTCCTCGCCGCCGGCGCCCTGGCCGCCCACGCGCGCGTCGGTGTCACCGTCCCCCACGCGCGCGTGGTCGTCGTCCGCGCGGCCCTCTCCAGGGAGGCCGCGTTCGGAAGGGCTCTCCGCGCCGCCCGCCTCCACGGCGTCGCATGCGCCCGCCGCATCGGGAGCGCCCCCTGCCGAGGCGTTCACAGGGACGTCCAGGGGGGCGCCTTCAGGGGCATGTGCAGGGACGTCGGTTGAGCGTTCGTCGTCCATGGTGACGCCGTCCTCCCGCTGATCGACGTGCTCCGTGTGGTCCTGGTCAGTGACGGCAGTCACCGGTCACCTCTCCTTCAGCAGTACGGACAGCGCGGCGATGAGTTCGGCCTGGGGGTCCGGATGGATCTCCAGGGCGTCGAGGGGGGCGAGCCGGCGCTCGCGTTCGTTGTGCATCACCCGGTCCAGGTGCTCGGCGAGCAGGCGCCCGGCCCGGTCGCGCAGCCGCAGCGCCCCGTGCGCCCCGATCCGCTCGGCGAGCCCCTCCCCCGCGTTCCGCGCCCGGCGGGCGCCCAGCAGCGCGGTGGCGACGAGGGCGGTGACGACCTCGGCATCGGGGACGACGCTGCGGTCGTGGACGCTCACCTCGTCCTCGGCGTACTCCTCCAGCTCCCGCCGCCATCGCCGTACGGCCAGCCCGATGCGGTGCTCGACACTCGTCGGCCTCGGGTCACGGTTCGCTAGTTCGGGGGCCGCGGCGGCCGGTTCGCGCCGCCAGGCGTCGTCGACGCGCTCGTCGGCGGCGGTGACGGCGCACAGCAGGAGGGTGCTCAGGCTGTCCACCAGCGAGTCGAGGAGCTCCCCGGCGGAGCAGTCGAGCGGGAAGGCACGCCAGCGCTTCAGGGCGTCCCCGGCGAGTACGGCGCCGGCCTGCAGCCGGGCCCGCACGCGCGCGTACTCGCTGTCGTACGCGCTGTCCACGGCGGCGGTGAGCCGCAGCGCGGCCGCGTACTGGGCGGCGGCGGCACTGGCGAGCTCGGGCATGCGGGCCTTGAGGGAGTCGAGAAGCCCGTATGCCGTACGGGCCACGACGTGCTCCCGGGCCGCCGGATCCTGGGCCTGCTGGACGAGCCAGGTGCGCAGCGCCGCCACCGCGCTGGCCGGCAGCAGGCCGCCGCCCCAGGCCGACTCGGGCAGCTCGGGCACGGTGAAGCGGGGTACCTCGCCGAGGCCGGCCTTGGTGAGGAGCGCCCCGTACTGCCGCGACACCTCGGACACGACCTGATGGGGAACCCTGTCGAGAACGGTCACCAGGGTGGCGTCGTACTCCTTGGCGGTGCGCAGCAGGTGCCACGGGACGGCGTCGGCGTACCGCGCGGCCGTGGTGACCATGACCCAGATGTCGGCCGCGCAGATCAGCTCCGCGGCGAGGGCGCGGTTGTCGGCGAGCAGGGAGTCGATGTCGGGCGCGTCGAGGAGGGCGAGCCCGGCCGGCAGCGTGTCGGCGGTCTCGACGCGCAGCACGCGCGCGCCGTCGTCGCCGGGCAGCATCAGTTCCTCCGCCGGATCGTGCTCGGGCTTCCACACGCGTGTGAGGTCGGGCAGTACGCGCATCCCGCTGAACCAGTGATGGTCCTCCGGATGGCAGACGAGCACCGGGTTTCGCGTCGTCGGCCGCAGCACGCCCGCCTCGGTCACGCGTCTGCCCACGAGCGAGTTGACGAGCGTCGATTTCCCGGCCCCGGTGGATCCTCCCACCACGGCCAGCAAGGGCGCTTCGGGCTCTCTCAGGCGGGGCACCAAATAGTCGTCGAGCTGCGCGAGGAGTTCGTCGCGGTTGGCACGCGCGCGTGGGGCCCCCGCCAGGGGCAGCGGGAAGCGTGCGGCAGCGACACGGTCGCGCAGAGCGGAAAGTGCGTCGAGCAGCTGAGGCCGTACGTCCAAGGTCACCACATGCGAAGAATGCCCAATTTTAGGGGAATTCTGAAGCATATGAGCATGTCTGCGCGCCGACGGGACAGAAGGGATGGAAGGGGCGACTGGGACACAGGCACAGTCCAGGCATAACGAGTGCACAACACCCGGGGCCCAGGAGGCCAAAAGCGGTGCACGATTCGTACCTGCCTGCGATTATCAGGACCGCTTCACCGAACCTCCACATCGAGCCACGGAGGCGAAGCAACTGGGACATGGACGCGGGAGCCCTATCCTTGTCCCCGGCATCGTCACGGATCAGCCCACACCCCGGGCACCACGACCGAGGCCACCACAACCGGCCCCCGTAGCTCAGTGGATAGAGCAGGCGCCTTCTAAGCGCTTGGCCGCAGGTTCGAGTCCTGCCGGGGGCGCCCAGTCTCCGCCCTCCTCCTCGGGAGGGCGTTCCAGCCCCCGTGGCCAGTAACCGCCCCTGCCCTCCAGGCCACCGCAATCACAGGTCGGTCCCCCCACTCACCTCCAGATACTGCCCCGTGACCCACCGGGACTCGTCAGAGGCGACGAACGCCACCACGTCCGCCACGTCGGAGGGCGTGCCGATCCGGTCGAAGACCGACCGCGCGGCTAGGGCGGCCCGGGCCTCGGGTGTCGTCCTGCGTCGGGCGTTCATGTCCGTCTCGATGAAACCCGGCGCGACCGTGTTGACCGTGATGCCGCGACCGCCGAGTTCCTTCGCCAGACACAAGGTCATCGTGTCCAGCGCGCCCTTGGACATGGCGTACGCGACGGACTCGGGAAAGGCTCGCCGGGAGGCGAGTGAGGAGATGTTGATGATGCGCCCGCCGTCACGCATCCGCGGCAGCGCGCCCTGCACCAGGAAGAACGGCGCCTTGGCATTGACGGCGATCATGCGGTCGAAGACCTCGGGAACCGCCTGACCCACCGGCCCCGAACCGCTCACCCCCGCGTTGTTCACCAGGATGTCGAGCGAGCCCGCGACACCGGCACCCGCATCGCTTCCCTCAACTCCCGCAACTCCCTCAGCTCCATGCACTTCCTCCCCTCTCTCCCCTCCCTCCCCTCGCTCCGCCCGCAACCCAGCGTCGAACGCCGCGAAGACCGCGTCAGCGTCGCCCGGCACCCCGAGCTCCGCCTCGACCAGGAAGGCGCGCCCGCCCTTCTCACGTATCTCCGCCACGACCTCCTGGGCGGCGGCCGCGCTGTGGCCGTAATGGACGCCGACGAGCGCCCCGTCGTGGCCGAGCCGCCCGGCGATGGCTCTGCCGATTCCCCGGCCGGCCCCGGTGACCAGTGCGATCTTGCCCGTCAGTGTGCGTTGGGTATCCACGAAGACCTTGTGTATCAAAGGAGGGGATCGGGAATCAGGAATCAGCAACGAGCGACCAGCAACCAGCAATCAACAACCAAGGGAAGGAAGGGTGCCCGTCAGCCGCCCATGAACTGCCGGTACCACCCCGCGTGTTCGGCCAGACTGGCCCTGAACCCCGCCCCGGGATCGACCCCCACCCCGCCCCAGAACCCGCCGTCCGCGAACCAGTGGTCCACGGCGAGCATGCCGAGGTGGTGCAGTGCGCGCGGCTGCCCGGCGAGACGGGTCCGGGCCTCGTCGATGGTCGAGGGTGCGCCCGGCAACCGTAGGCCGAGCGCGTCGGCCAGCGTGTCCAGGAGTTCCGAACAGTCCACCGGCTCGGGGTGGTTGACGTGATGTGCGCCCGCGAGGTCCCGGTCCGACAGTCCGGCGGCGGCCACCGCGCGCCCCAACGCCCGTACGTCGACCACGGAGTGCCGGGCGGTGCAGCCCTTCAGGCCCGCTGACAGCAGCTTCAGCAGTCCGGCCAGCCCGGGCACCACCCATCGGTCGCCGGTCCCGAGCACGAGGTGCGGACGCAGCACGACCCCGCCGGCTTCCAGCACATGCCGCTCGGCGGCGGCGCGGGAACGGCTGGTGGGCGAGACCGGGGCGAGCGGCAACTCGCCGGGGAGCGCGGCGGTGAAGGGTCCCCGACCGTATACGGCGGCCGTGCTCACGTAGACGACACGAGACGCACCGGCGCGCGTCGCCTCCTCGACGAGGGCTCGGGTGCCGTGGTCGTTGACGGTCTCGGTGCGGTGCTCGTCGTCGCTGATGTGGGAGGCGCAGTGCAGTACGACGTCGATGCCGTCGCAGATGCCGCGCAGGGACGCCGGGTCGGCGAGGTCCGCGCGTACGACGTCCGCCACCGGGGCTCCGGCGCCCGTTGGCAGCTTGCCGGGGTCGCGCAGCAGGAGCCGTATGCGGGACGGCGTCACGTCCCGCGTCTCCCCGAGGGCCGCGACGACATGGCCTCCGATGAAGCCGCCGGCACCGGTGACGAGGATGCGTGGTGACAAGGTGAGTTCCTCCCGGTCGGGGACGATGACAGGTGCACCTGGGTCAATACGCGGTGACCGTCACGGTACTGCGGCAGGCCTCACGCCCGTCCTGCCGCCCCGCTTCCGTACAGTCGTTCCACCTGGCCATGGAAAGGAACCACCGTGCGGCTGCGCTGTGCTGTGCTCGACGACTTCCAGAACGTGGCGACCGAGGTCGCCGACTTCTCGCCCCTCGCGGACGACGTGGAGGTCGTCCCCTTCACGACCCACTTCCCCGACGAGGACACCCTCGCCGCGGCCCTCGCCGACTTCGACATCGTCGTCACACTGCGGGAACGCGTCCCCTTCCCCGCCTCCCTGCTCGCCCGTCTCCCCCGGCTGAAGCTGCTGATCGCCTCCGGCATGCGCAACTCGGTCATCGACTACGCCGCCGCCGAGGCGCACGGCGTCACCGTCTGCGGTACGGCCAGTTCCTCGACCCCGCCCGTCGAACTCACCTGGGCCCTGCTGCTCGGCCTCGCCCGCGGCATCGTCCAGGAGAGCAACGCCCTGCGCTCCGGCGGCCCTTGGCAGAGCACGGTCGGCGCCGACCTGCACGGGCGCCGCCTCGGACTGCTCGGTCTGGGCAAGATCGGCAGCCGGGTGGCGCGGGTCGGCCTCGCCTTCGGTATGCACGTCAGTGCCTGGAGCCAGAACCTCACCAAGGAATACGCCGACGAGGTGGGCGTCCATCTGGCCGCGTCCAAGGAGGAGTTGCTCGCCGAAAGCGACTTCGTCTCCGTCCACCTGGCCCTGAGCGACCGCACCCGAGGCCTGCTCGGCGCGCCCGAACTCGCCCTCCTCAAGCCGACGGCGTACCTGATCAACACCTCGCGCGCGGCGATCGTCGACCAGGACGCCCTGCTCACCGCCCTGCACGAGGGCCGCATCGCCGGCGCCGGCGTCGACGTCTTCGACGTGGAGCCCCTCCCCGCCGATCACCCGATGCGCACGGCCCCCCGTCTGCTCGCCACACCGCACCTGGGCTATGTCTCGCAGGCCAACTACGCGACGTACTACGGCCAGGCGGTCGAGGACATCCAGGCGTACCTGGCGGGTTCACCGGTACGACGGCTGCCCTGAAGCCTGCGATCCGGCGCGGGTGCGGCCGGCGCCCCGGCGGCGGTCAGGCGATGTCGGCGTCCCCGGCCCGCGCCGCCTCGACGGGCCGCCGGTAGATCCCCTCGCTCCGGCGCAGATGGTGCAGGTCCACCAGGTAGCGCCGGAGCGTCACATGGTCGATGTCGTCGCTGTCCTCGCACCAGACGCGCAGCTTGTCGTTGACGGTCCGCTCCGGGTACTCGATGCCCGGTTCGAAGGTCTGCTCGGCGATGTGGCGCAGCACCAGCTTCTTGCGGGTCCACCGCGCGGGCAGCCGGACCAGCCGCCCGTCCCGGACGAAGGTCCGCAGGACGAGGTCGGCCGGGTCGTCCCCGGAGGCGGTGCCCTGGGCGGCCGCGGCGTCGGTCTCCCGCCGCGCCGCCTCCCGCGCGTACTCCTTGAACAGGCCGTAGGCCACGCCCAGTTCCCCGTCGTCCCCCGCCGTCACCACGCCCTGCTCGCGCAGCCGAAGCAGCGCCGTGGCCGTCTCCTTCGGGGACAGCCCCGCCGCCCGGGCGACCTGCTCGCTGTTCTCCGCGCCCAGCGCCACGGCGGCGAAGGCACGCACCCGGCTCTCCTCGGCGAACAGCCGGACGAGTTGTTGCGTCGGATCGGTAGCCATGCCCCGAGGTTAGGGGAGGCCGACCGCGAGGTTCAGCGATTTTTCGGCGGGCGAGAGGCGGCGGGACGGGCGGGGGCGGGTCTCAGGCGTACCGGTAGATCGTGGACATGTCCTCCAGCTCGTCCGGGGTCACGTCCCACGGCGGCAGCCGCTCGTGCCGGGCGATGATCCGGCCGTACTGCCGGCTGCCCCGGCCGGGCGGCTTCGCCGGCAGGTAGCGGTGTTTGCGGTGGCGCCGCTGCCAGCGTTGCCACTGCATGTCCATGAAGGCGTGGACCAGCCAGAAGACGGGGTCGTTGACGGACGCGCCGCCGAGCATGACTCCCCCGACCCAGCGATGCACCCGGTTGTGGTTGCGCCAGACGACCCTGCCGGTGCCCCACCCCTCCATCTTGTTGCGGAAGCCCTTGGTGACCGTCGAGTCCCACGGGGCGACGTCGTAGACGGGGTCCTTCAGCGCCCAGTTCAGATCGTCCCGGGTGGGCAGGTCGATCGGGTCGCGCGGGCGGCCCAGGTTCCGGGTGAGGAACTCGACGTTGGTGATGCTCTCGGTGATGGTCCAGTTGCCCGTCCGGTAGGCGAACGGCCCGGTCATCACCTGCCGGTCCACGGGCCGCCCGGTGCCGCCGAGCAGATCGTCGGTCCACGGCACCGAGGTGATGGAACGGTCCCGGGTCCAGTCCCAGTACGGCACTGTCACCGAGGGGTCGACACGCTGCAGGGCGCTCTCCAGGTCCAGCACGAACCGGCGGTGCCAGGGCAGGAAGGAGGGCGCCATGTGGGCGGCGCGCAGACCTCGGTCGCCGTCGCCGACGAAGTACTCGATGTGCAGCCGTACGAACTCGTCGTACTCACCACTGCGTTTGAGTTCGAGCAGCGCCTCGACGAATCGCCGCCTCTCGGTGCGGGTCAGCTTGCTGACGTTCTTACGCACGTACACCATGCTCCGCCTCCATGTGCAGATGCCCGCCGTGGAACGGTCCGGGAGCCAGGTCGAGCAGCCGTCGGCGGGGCCCGAGCTCGTCGACGGCCGCGCGGGTCGCCTCCAGCGGGGTCCGGTACCAGCTGTAGTGGTCGACCATGCTCAGCCAGGTGCCGTCGGCGCGGCGCATCAGGTGCAGCGGGCGGCCGTCCACGGTGACGCGCCATTCGGCGCCGAGGGCGCTCAGGCCCTCGAGGGGAAGCGGGGCGCCCTGGATACGGCGGCCGCGGTAGGTCTCGTCGAAGGGGATGTCGGACTCCCGCTGCCCCTCCACGGACCGCGAGGGCCGGGAGGCGGCGAGCACCGGCGTGAGCGCCACCGCGGCGGAGGCGAGCAGCATCCGCGCCGCCTCCCGCCGTGTCCGCCGCTCCGGCTCACTCCCCGCCGGGACGCCCGCCTCCTGTACCGCACCCACCGACACTCCGTCTGCGCTGACGGCCATCGCTCACTCCTCGTACGGTTCGGCTGTTCGTACGAGTAACCGTCCAGGACACCGCGCGGTCACCGCCGGAAGCCCATACGGCGGTGTCACCCGGTCGGCCTCAACTCGTCCAGAAGTCCCACCAACGGGTCAGGATCAGCATCCCGACGATCCCGATGTGCAGCAGCGGAAGCACCCAGGTGAACTCCGCGAGGAAGGCCTTCACCGGGCCCGGCGCGGGCAGGAAGGAGTTCCGCACGAGGAAGGAGGTGACGTACCAGAACAGCGGGATCGTCGCGAGCCAGGCCAGGCAGCACCACAGGCACAGCGCGTTGATCCGGTACAGGGACTCGAACTGCAGCCAGGAGACGAACCCGATCCCGAAGAGGCATCCGGCTCCGAAGGTCAGCCAGTACCAGCGCGGGAAGGCGGCCCCGGCCAGCAGGCTCACGCCGACGCAGATCACGATGGCGTAGGCCGCCAGGCCCAGCATCGGGTTGGGGAAGCCGAAGGCCTCGGCCTGGTCGCTCTCCATCACGCTGCCGCAGGACAGCACCGGGTTCAGGCTGCAGCCCGGGACGAAGTCCGGGTCTTCGAGGAGCTTGAACTTGTCGAGGGTGATGACCCAGGAGGCCAGCAGCCCGGCCGCCCCGGTGAGCACCAGCAGCAGGGCGAACGCCCGGCCGCCGCCCACGGCCTGCCGCGTGCCCGGCGTTGGGGTCACCACCGCCCGGCCTCGCGGTGGACGCGGAGGTAGTCGACGCCGAAGGTGATCGGTGCCGGGCCGCAGGGCGCCGGGTGGTACCGGCCGGCGCACACCGACAGGTTCAGGATCAGGTACGCCGACCAGTCGGCGCCGACGCCGGTGCCGTCGGCGAAGACACACGCGCCATTGACGTACCACTCGACGGAACACGCGCCGTAGCGGGTGCCGATGGTCACCCACCTGTCCGGGGCGATCGCGTCCGCGTCGGTGTAGTACGTCGAACCGCGGTGGACGTGGTTGGACAGCTCCAGCAGGTGTGGATTGTCCGGGTGGTACTCGAAGGAGTCGACCTCGTTCTCGCCGTCCTTCCAGGTCCACAGCGCCGGCCAGGCTCCGGCCCGGGAGGGCAGTCGGACGCGGGTCTCGACGTAGTCGCCGGTCCGCACCCGGAACCCCTCGTCGGAGTACTCGGTGGTGAGCAGGCCGGTGTGCCAGGCCTGCCGGCCGTTCTCCAGGGTGTGGCCGGACGGTGTGGCGGTGAAGGTCGCCGTACCGCCCGAGACGGTCACGCAGCCGGGAGTGAGCCAGTCGAGCTTGTTGTCGTCCGGGTTGTGATCGCGGTAGCGGTAGGCGCTCGACCGGTCGCCGACCCATTTGGCGCCCCAGGCGATCGGGGCGCTGAACTCCTCCGACCAGATGGGCGACCTGTCGGCGGTCGCGGCCGAGACGGACTTGACGCTGTCGGTGGTCATGGCGGCGAGGGTAATTCCTCTTTCGGATCGAGCAGGCGATCGACCGAGCCGGACGCACCATATGATCAATCGATTCGTGGACCAGATGCCAATCCCTCCGAATGCCTCTGTGCATTCCATTCTTCACCCCTGCGATTTTCACGCGTATGGAGCAACGCGTCGCTTTTGCAGCGGCCTTGGACTGCTATGTTCTCCAACCGTTGGATCAGAGGTACTTTCAAGCGAGGTGAATCATGAAGAAGGCAGTTTTCACCACTGCTGCGTTGGCGATCGGGGCGGGTCTTGTGGGTGGCTCCGCCGCTGCGGCGTCGGCCGCCGGGGGATCGGGAATCTCCACCAGTCCGCTCGGCGGGCTCATGTCCCCGACCAAGGTGAGCCCGGCGGTTCTGCCCGCGGCCGATGCCGTGACGCGACTGGCCCGCGAAGGCGGTGTTGCGAAGGGCAGCGCGTTCGACAAGAACAAGTCGGGTGGAATGTCGGGCATTTACCTGGACGGAATGGACCCGACTGCCGCCAAGAAGCCCACGATTCCGGTGAAGAACCCGGCCGGGAGCGGCACGGTCCAGGTGCGCCCGCTGCAGGCGCCGACCGCCGCGGGGCTCGGCACCTTGCTCCCGAAGAAGTGAAGCCCTTGGTCCCGCCCGTTCGCGGGACAGAGCTGGGCCCGGAATTCTGAGACTCTGATCCGGTTCTCGGGAGCCGGAGACCGACAGCAGGCCCAGACGCTGGATCCGGACCCGCAGTTCCCCTCCGCACACGGCGGGCCCGCAGGCCCGCGCCCCCGCGAACCATCTGTCCGGCCCACCGGCCCTCCCCCTGCCGGTGGGCCGGACGCATGTCGGCCCGCACTCGGGCCGGCTCCATTCGGCCCAACTCACCGGAATTTTCCCGGAACACCACGCGGATTCCGCCTCGGTTCCGCCGTCCCGGGCCTTCATGGGAATGAGCGTAAAGCGGAACGCCGGCGGGGCTGCCGCGTTGCGCCATCCGAAGGAATCTGGCCACGTTTGAATGTTCCCGCCGTGACTTATGCATGCATATACGGGTTTCCTTTTCGTAAGCGTGCGCAACCGTGAATTCAGGAAGGAACCGAGTTGCCCAAGAAGTTCGCGGTCATCACGGCCCTCGCCCTCAGCACCGTCGTCGGAACTGCCGGCCTTGCCTCTGCTGGTGAATACGACGGCAACGGCAAGACCACCACCGTCAAGGGCGGTGGCGGATTCTCGACTGCCCCCGTCGTCGTGAACGCCCCCCAGCAGGGCGTTCTCATCGTCAACGGCACCGTCGTCGACGGTCGCTGCCTCGCCCCGTGGTCCAACGGAGCCGTTCTCGGCGGCGTCGTCCCACCGAACTCGCACTACGCCGCCTGCAACACGGCCGAGGTCAACCAGGCGCAGAACGCCCCGTACGCGGGCGGCCTGCTGTTCTGATCTCTGCTGTTCGCAGCACCTGAATCACCCCAACGCAGCCCGAAAGGCGCAACTCATGCGTAAGAAGGTTACGGCCATCTCCGCGCTCGCGGCAGGCATCGCCCTCGCGACCGGCGGCACCGCCGCGGCCGACGCCGACACCACCACCGTCAAGGGCGGTAGCGGCTTCTCGACGTCCCCGGTCGTCGTGAACGAGCCCCAGCAGGGCGCCGTCATCGTGAACGGTACGGCCGTCGACCTCCGCTGTGCCGTGCCGTGGTCCAACGGAGCCGTTCTCGGCGGCGTCGTCGCCCCGAACTCGCACTACGCCTCCTGCAACACGGCCAAGATCGACCAGTCGCAGAACGCCCTGTACAAGGGCGGCCTGCTGTTCTGACTCCTGCTCCGAGCAATTCGGAGCAGGTAAATCCCGAACGCAGCCCGGAAAGGCTCAACTTATGCGTAAGAAGGTTACGGCCATCTCCGCCATCGCCGCGGGCATCGTCCTCGCGACCGGCGGCACCGCCGCGGCCGACGGTGACACCACCACCGTCAAGGGCGGTAGCGGCTTCTCGACGTCTCCGGTCGTCGTGAACGAACCCCAGCAGGGGATCGCCGTCGTCAACGGCGCCCTCCTCGACGCTCGCTGCCTCGCCCCGTGGTCCAACGGAGCCGTTCTCGGTGGCGTCGCTGCTCCGAACTCGCACTACGCGGCCTGCAACACGGCCAAGGTCGACCAGGCGCAGAACGCCCCGTACGTGGGCGGCCTGCTGTTCTGAGCAGTGGCTCCAGCCGATGGCGGCCCGCCGGAATCCCGGCCGGCCGCCATCGGCTTTTGTGTGCGGAGATTTTTCGGTACCGATCCGTACCAAGCTCGTGGGCCCTGTCCGCATCGGTGTGCGGACAGGGCCCGGATGAGGGAGCGCCAACAAGGAGGAATGAGCGCCCATTCGACAGGAACAACGAAGCTGGGCCATCCGTGGTCACCCTGATTCCTTCGTTTGGCCCAATGCGCAAGCACAATGCGGCAAGCTCGACTGCAAGCCCGATACGGCAAGCTCGATACGGCAAAGAGCGAGGGCAATTGCCGAACATGACGAAGGGCCGGCTCCGGAGATGCGGAGCCGGCCCGGAACGTCGAGCCGATGGGCGACGAAGTCGAGGAAACGAATCGCCTACCTGATCGCCTACCTGATCGGAAGTCCGCCGAGCAGCTGGCCGTCGACGGGGTTCGGCAGGGTGCCGCCGAAGACGGGGGTCTTCACCACGGACGACTTCTTCACGCCCTGCTTCACGCCGTCCGCCGTGCGCTTCACGTTGTTGCCCACGTAGCCCGTCGGCAGCTTGGCGGCGTTGGGCAGGCTGCGGGCGACCGTCTTCCCGTTGTCGACGAGGCCCGACGCCGGCATGTCCACCGCGGCGGCGGGGCCGGCGACTCCGGCGACAGCGAGGGAGCCGGCGACGACGGCAGCGGCCTTCAGGTTCTTCATCATGTTCCTTTCGTGGGGACTCGACTTCCGTAACTCGCGTCCACTGGAAGGGATTTCGCGCCTCGGGCGTCGCGAGTGACTCGGTCTCGGTTCTCCTGGGCTAACGAGAGGGGATCCCGGTAGAAACTCTGCTGCCGACAAGTGTGATCACCAGCCGGTCACCCCGAACGGCCCACGGCCCCCAAACGGGTGGTCCCGTGCGAGAAACCACTCAGAAAACGCGACCATTCCGACGCCGTTGACCGGTTGGCAGATAAATATGGATAAGTGGCTGGTGTGCTAGTCCCATGACTCCAGGAAGCCGAACGCGAGCCACACATCGTGTTGCTGGTTCGGACTCTTTTCTTCGGAAGGGCAGCCTCGCTCATGCGCAGTTCCGTGCCGCACATTCTGCATGTCGCCCAGCCCGTGGAGGGCGGAGTCGCGCGGGTCGTGACGGACCTGGCGACGGCGCAGCTCGCCGAAGGGCTGCGCGTGACGGTCGCCTGTCCTGAGGGCGGCACGCTCGCGGACACCCTGCGCGGGCCGGACTGCACGGTGCTCCGCTGGGACGCCACCCGTTCACCGGGGTACCGGCTTCCGGGCGAGGTGCGGCTGTTGGCGCGGCTGGTGGACGAGGTGCAGCCGGACCTGGTGCACGCGCACAGCGCGAAGGCCGGGCTCGCCGCCCGGCTCGCGGTGCGCGGCCGCCTTCCCACCGTCTTCCAGCCGCACGCCTGGTCGTTCGAGGCCGCGAACGGTGTCGTGGCACACCTGGCGCGCGGCTGGGAGCGGCTCGGGGCGCGGTGGGCGACGCGCGTGCTGTGTGTGAGCGAGGCCGAGCGGCGTACCGGGGAGCGGCGCGGGATCACCGCCGCGTGGCGGGTGGTCCCCAACGGTGTGGACACCCAAAGGTTCCGGCCGGACGGAGCCAGAGCACGGTCCGGGACGAGGCCGCTCGTGGTGTGCGTGGGCCGGCTGTGCCGCCAGAAGGGGCAGGACGTCCTGCTGGCGGCCTGGCCCGAAGTGGCGCGGCAGGTGACCGGCGCCCGGCTGGTGCTGGTCGGCGACGGCCCGGACGCGGACCGGCTGCGCTCGGGGGCGCCCGCGTCGGTGGAGTTCGCCGGTGCGACGTCCGACGCCGCTCCCTGGTACCGGGCCGCCGACGTGGTGGTCCTGCCGTCCCGCTGGGAGGGCATGGCGCTCGCCCCGCTGGAGGCCATGGCGTGCGGTCGGCCGGTCGTCGTCACGGATGTGGCCGGGGCGCGCGAGAGCCTTCCGCCCGGCCGTCCGCCGTCCTGCCTGGTGCCGCCGGAGAACCCCGGCGCGCTGGCCCGGGCACTTACGGCGCTGCTGGGGGACGAACCGCTGCGCACGGCGCTGGGCGCACGGGGCCGGGCCCATGTGCTCGCCGCCCACGACCTGCGGCGCGTCACGGACGCGGTGACCGACGTGTACCGCGAGTTGCTCGGCTTCGCCACCACGCCGGTCGTCACCGACGGGGGCAGGAAGTGCATCACCCCATGACCGCGGACAGCACCGTTGCCTCGCCCGCGGGGCAGCAGCCGGCGCCCGAGGGCGCCGGCTCCGTTCTTGGCCCGCGCGGCCACGCCGCCGGACGCCGGGCGCCCGCCGACCGGGGTGCCCGGCGTTCGCGGCGGGTCTCCGGGGTGCTCCTGGGGCTCGTCGACGGCGGCGCCGCCCTGCTGGGCGCCCTGGTCGTGCCCGCGCCGCACAGGTATCCGCTGGTCTTCGCGCTGCTGGCCCTCGGTGTGATCGTTCTGAACCGGCGGGCCTCGTTGTACGACACCTCGGTCGTCCCCGGTGTGTTCGACGAACTCCCGGCCGTCTGCGGCCGGATCGCCGTCGGCTGGGCGGCCGTGGTGACGCTGTCGCCGCTGCGGTTGCTCCCGCTGACCGTGCTGGTCACCGCGGTCGCCGTGCACTGTGCGGCGGGCTGCGCGGGCCGCGCGGCGGTGCACGGCGGTCGGCGCCGGGCACTGCGGCGCCGGCCCTGTCCCGCCCTGGTGGTCGGGCCGGTCACGCCGGCCCGGCGGGTCGCGGCCGCGTTGTTGCGCCGACCGGACTGCGGGGTGCGGCCGGTGGGGGTCGTGGCCGACGACCCGGAAGTCCTCGGTGACATGGGCGACGAGCCCGGTCTGCCGGTACTCACCACGGTGCAGGACGCGCGTCGGGCGCTCGTCCAGAACGGTGTGGAGACGGTGCTCGTCGTGGGCGCCGCGACCCGGGTGGAGAAGGCCGCTGTGCTGCGGGGGCTGGCCGCGTACGGGTGTGTGCTGTGGGAGCTGGACACCGACTCGCCCTGGTACGGACTCGGCGGGGGCGGCCAGGGGGCGGGGCATCTGGCCGGTTTCTCGCGGCGGTTGCTGTGGCCGAGGCGCGGACGGCGGCGCGGCCGGCTGGGCAAGCGGGTGCTGGACGTGGTCCTCTCGGGCTCGCTGCTGGTGCTGGCCGGCCCGGTGCTGCTGGTGTGCGGGGTCGTGCTGCGGGTCCTGGACGGGCCGGGCGTGGTGTTCCGGCAGGAGCGGATCGGCAAGGACGGGCGGCCGTTCACGATGCTGAAGCTGCGCACCCACCGGCCGGCCAGCGCGCACGAGGCGGCCACCCGCTGGAGCGTGGCGAACGAGCAGGACATGAGCCGCTTCTGCCACTTCCTGCGCCGGACCTCGCTGGACGAGCTGCTGCAGCTGTGGAACGTCTTCCGCGGTGACATGAGCCTGGTCGGCCCGAGGCCCGAACGGCCCTATTACGTCGCCAAGTTCAGCCAGGTCCATCCGGGCTACCCGGCCCGTCACCGGATGCGGACCGGGATGACCGGGCTCGCCCAGATCCACGGGCTGCGCGGCGACACCTCGATCGAGGACCGGTGCCGCTACGACAACGCCTACATCGACAACTGGTCGCTGTGGCAGGACGTCTGCATCCTGCTGCGCACGGCGGCACAGTTCGTACGGCCGACGGGGAGCTGAGCGCCGGTGAGCACTCCCCCGACGGCCTCTCCCCCGCTCGCACCGCCGCTGCCGGCGCCGGCGTCGTCGCCGGCGCGGCGGGCCGGATCCGTCCTGTCCGTCCTGCCGGTCATGGCGGTCGTCGTCCTGCTGGGGCTGCCGGTCGCACCGGAGAGCACCGTCACCCCCGCCGACGCGGCCTCGGGGCTGCTCGTGCTGTGGGCCGTCGTGGACACCGTACGGCGGGCGCGGCGCCCGCTGACACGGACGGCGGCCGTCGTGCTGGGGCTGCCCGTGGTGGGGGTCGCGGTCGCCGCGGCCGGGGCCTTGACCACCGGGGACGCGATCGAGGGGCTGGGCCGCTATCTGCAGGTGTTCGTGCTCGTCCCGGTCGCGGTGGTGCTGCTGGTGCGCGACCGGCGGGGCGCGCGGCTGGTGCTGTGGTCCCTGGTCGGTCTCGCGCTGTGGCAGGGCGCGGTCGGGGTGCGCCAGTACCTCACCGGGACCGGGGCCCTGTACCAGGGGGCGGACATCCGGGCGGTGGGCACCTTCGGGCCGTCCGATGTGATGGGGATGGCGAGCGTCGTCGCGTGCGGGGTGGTGGCCGCGACCGGTCTCGCCCTCGGGACGCGGGCGCGGCGGCAGCAGGTCGTGGCGGCCGGCTGTGCGCTGGTGCTGCTCGTGCCGCTCGCGGTGTCCTTCAGCCGGGGCGCCTGGATCGCCACGGCGGTCGCCTGCGGGGTGCAGCTGGTGCTGGCCGGGGTGCGGCTGGCGGTGAAGGTGTTCGCGACGGCGGTCGCGGCCTCGGTGGTGCTGGTCGGAGGGCTCGGCGTGGGCGCCGCGGCGTTGCAGGAGCGGCTGACCAGCATCACGCAGGTCGCCGAGGCGCCGGACCAGTCGGTCGTCGACCGGTACACCATGTGGGCGGCGGCGGCCGACATGTGGCGCGGGCACCCGGTGACGGGCGTGGGGCTGAAGGCCTTCCCCGCGCACCGGGACGGCCATGCCTCGCTGGCGCTGTCGTCGGGCAGCGACACTCAGGGAGCGGGCCAGGCCTTCCGGCGCCAGCCCCTGCTGTCGCCGCACAACATGTACCTGCTGCTGCTCAGCGAGCAGGGCCTGCTGGGGCCGCTCACGGTGGCGGGCAGCTGGCTGGCCCTGCTGGTGTGCGCACTGCGGCGGCTGCGGCGGAGCGGACGCGTGGTCCGGGACTGCGCCCTCCCGGCGTGCGGGCTACTGGTGTGGCAGCTCGTCAACTTCCTGTACGCCGACATCGGCGGGCCCTCCACCGTCCTCACGGCGATCTGCTTCGGCCTCGCCGCCTGGTGGGCCCTGGCACGCGACGCGGCGAAAGCACCGGCCGCGGAAGCGGACCCGCGATGAGCCTCCGCCCGGCGGCGACCGGCGACGCTCCCGGCATGGACGCCCCGCCCCTCGACGGAGGCAGGGGCGACACGGCAGGGCCTCGCGCCGGGGCGGCCCCCTCGGGGCGCTTTCTCGCCAGGGCGACCCTGTTGTCCGCCGCGCTGTCGATGCTCGGGGCGCTGCTGGGGCTGGGGCGGGATCAGGCGCTGGCGCATCTCTTCGGGGCCGGGGCGGACACCGACGCGTTCCTGGTCGCCTGGACGTTGCCGGAGATGGCGTCGACGCTGCTGATCGAGGACGGCATGGCGTTCGTGCTCGTGCCGGCGTTCAGCGTGGCGCTGGCGCGGCGGGCGGGCGGGATCGGCGCCCCCGACCCCGTGCAGGCCCTGGTCGCCGCCACGCTGCCGCGGCTGTGCCTCGCCCTCGCCGGCGCGGCCGCCCTGCTCGCGGCCGGGGCGCCGCTGCTGGTGTCCGTCCTCGCGCCCGGGCTGCCCGACCCGACCCTGGCCGTCGCCTGCACCCGGCTGACCGCGACCTGCGTGCTGAGTTTCGGGCTGGCCGGGTACTGCAGCGCGGCCCTGCGGGCGCACCGCAGCTATTTCGCGCCGGGCTCGATCTACATCGCGTACAACGCCGCGATCATCGCCACGATGGTCGTGCTGGCCGCCCGCTGGGGCGTGCGGTCCGCCGCTCTCGGGGTGGCGCTCGGCGGGTGCCTCATGGCCGCCGTACAGGCGCCGTCGCTGTGGCGGCGGATCGCCGGGCGGCCCGGCCGGTCCGTGTCCGGAGCGCCGTACGACGGGGCCGGGGGCCGGCCGCTCGCGGTCGGTCTCGTCTGCGCGGTCCTGCTCTTCGCCCTGTGCCGGCAGTCGCAGGTCCTCATCGAGCGCTACTTCGCGTCCGGGCTGCCCGCAGGTGCCATCTCGCACCTCAACTACGCCCAGAAGGTCGCCCAGTTGCCGATGTCGCTGTCGCTGATGGTGTGCGTCGTCACCTTCCCGGTGGTGGCGCGGGCCCTCGCCGACGGCGACACGCGGCGGGCCAGGGACCGGGTCGAGCGGGACCTGGTGCTGACGGCCTGTCTGGTCCTGCTCGGCGCCGCCGTGGTCGTGGCCTGCGCGCCGCAGATCGTCCAACTCCTCTTCCAGCGCGGCGCGTTCACCGCCCAGGACACGGCCGCGACCGCCGCCGTCATGCGGGTGTACGCGGTCGGGCTGCTCGGGCACACGCTGGTGGGGGCGCTCGTCCAGTCGTACTTCTCGGCCGGCCGCACCACCTGGTACCCGCTGGGCGCGATGGGCGCGGGTACGCTCGCCACCGTCGTCCTCAGTGTCTGGGCCGTGGGGCCCTGGGGGGCGCGCGGCATCGCCGGGGCCAACGCGGTCGGCATCACCCTCACCGCGCTGCTCCTGCTGCACGGCCTGGGCCCGCGCACCGTGCCCGTGCGTGTCCGCCGGGTCGTCGCCGGACTGGCCGGACCGGTGTACGCGGCCGTGTGCGCCACCGGAGCCGGGCTGGTCTGCGCGGGGCTGTTCGCCTCGCCGGTGGCGGCCGTCGCCGTCTGCGGCATCTGCGTGAGCGCGGTCTTCCTGCTGCTGACCTGGCTCCTCGACACGGCCGACGCCCGGTCCCTGCTCCTCTCCGTCGCACGTTCCGTCGCGCATTCGTTCCGTCGTACCGTCACACGAAAGCCTCGCCATGGTCGCTGACATCTCCGCCGCGCCACGCGCGGACGAGCCCGCTCCCCCACCGATCGCGGGGAGGCCCCCCAAGCGGCGCCCCGCCCCCTGGATCGCCATGTACCACTCCGTCTCGGACTGCCGGGACGACCCGTACAACGTCACCGTCACACCCGCGCGCCTGGAGCGGCAGCTCGGCTGGATGGCCCGCCGCGGCCTGCGCGGGGTGAGCGTGCGGGAGCTGCTCGCGGCGCGTGCCCGTGGCGCCGAGGGCGGGCTGGTGGGGCTCACCTTCGACGACGGGTACACCGACTTCGTCACCGCCGCGCTGCCCGTGCTGCTCCGCCGCGGGTTCACGGCGACCGTGTTCGTGCTGCCCGGCCGGCTCGGCGGCGCGAACGCGTGGGAGCCGACCGGCCCGCGCAAGCCGCTGCTCGACGCGGACGGCATCCGCCGAGCCGTGGCCGCGGGCATGGAGGTCGCCTCGCACGGCCTGACCCACCTCGATCTCACCGAGGCCACCGACCAGGTCCTGCACACCGAGGTCACCGACAGCCGGCACCGGCTCGCCGGGATCACCGGCGAGGACATCGAGGGCTTCTGCTACCCGTACGGCCGTCTCGACGCGCGTGCCGCCGACGCCGTACGCCGGGCCGGTTACCGCTACGCCTGCGCGATCGCCCCCGGCCCGGCCGGCTCCGGCGACTTCGCGCTGCCCCGCATCCACGTCGGGGAGGCGGACACCTCGGTGCGGCTGGAGCTGAAGCGGCGCCTGGCCCGGTGCTACGGCCGTGCCCTGGAGGCCGTGTGAGGGCCCTGCACATCATCACCGGCCTCGGCGTGGGCGGGGCGGAACAGCAGCTGCGGCTGCTGCTGCGGCATCTGCCCGCCGAGTGCGACGTGGTGGCGCTGACCAACCCCGGCCCGGTCGCCGCGGGCCTGGCCGCCGACGGCGTCCACGTCACCCACCTCGGGATGGACGGCAACCGCGACCTGCGCGCACTGCCGCGCCTGGCCCGGCTGATCCGCGCCGGCGGCTACGACCTCGTCCACACCCACCTGTACCGGGCCTGCCTCTACGGCCGGATCGCGGCGCGGCTCGCGGGAGTTCGGCCCGTGGTGGCCACCGAGCACTCCATCGGCGCCACCCGGCTGGAGGGCCGGCCGCTGACCGGGGGCGTCCGCGCGCTGTACCTGGCCGGCGAGCGCCTCGGCCGCGCCACGGTCGCCGTCTCGCCGACGGTGGCGCAGCGGCTGCGGCACTGGGGTGTGCCCGGACCGCGCATCCGGGTCATCCCGAACGGCATCGACGCGCCCCGGTTCCGCTTCGACGAGGCGCGCCGCCGGGAGGCACGGGCGTTCTACGGGCTGCCGCAGGACGCGTACGTCGTCGGGGGTGTGGGGCGCCTCGCCTCCGTCAAGCGCTTCGACCTGCTCGTGCGGACACTCCCCCAACTCCCCGGTGACGTACGGCTGTTGCTGGTCGGCGACGGGCCCGCCCAGTGGCCGCTGCGGCGCATCGCCCTGGGGCTGGGGGTGGCGGACCGCCTGGTGCTGACCGGCGAACGGCCGTATCTGCCCGAACCCGGTGACGACGCGCCCGACCTGGTCGCCCTGCTGTCCGCGATGGACGTGCTCGCCTCGCCGTCGCCGGAGGAGTCCTTCGGCCTGGCCGTGGTGGAGGCGCTGGCGGCCGGGCTCCCCGCGCTGTACGCGAGCTGCCCCGCCGTCGAGGACCTGCCGCCGGACGCGGCACCCGGTGCCCGGCGCGTCCCGGGCGACGCCGGGGCGTACGCGCGGGAACTGCTGCGGCTGCGGGCGGCGGGACCGGGCGAGCGGACCGCCCCGGACGTCGTGGGCCGCTACGACATCGCGTGCACCGCCCGGCAGCTGATGGATCTGTACACGGACGCTCTGTCCGGCTCGACACTGTCCGGCTCGACCCTGGAAGCGAGTTCCTGATGACCGACAACCCCGATCGGCGTGCCCCGCTGTCCGACCGTGCGGGCACCCGTGTGAAGCGGCGGCCCGCGTGGTGGCTGCTGCCCGCCGGCGCGCTGCTCGGTGCCGTGGCCGGCGGAGCGTACGGCCAGCTGAGGCCGCCGCAGTACACGGCGACCAGCTCCGTCGTCGCGGTGTCGACCGGCGAGACCGACGCCGACTGCACCGACGCGCTCGGCTTCGCCCAGGCGTACGGCCGGGTGGCCCCGCAGCTCGCGGTGCTCGGGGACGCCCAGATGTGGGCGGGCGTGCCGGTCTCGACGCTGCGCGAGAGCGTGCAGGTCGCGACGTCGCCGGACGCGCCGATGGTCGCGGTCTCGGCGACCTCGTCGAAGCCCGCCCAGGCCGTCGACATGGCCAACGCCGTGTCCCGCGCGCTGGTGACGCAGGCGGACCACACCAAGGCCGACACCGGCATCAAGCTGGAGCGCCTCGCCCGTGCCCTCAAGCCCACCGAGCCGTCGTCCGCGTCACCGGCGCTGACCTCGCTCGTCGGCGCGTGCGCCGGTGGTCTGCTGGGCGGCCTCGCGCTGCTGGCCCGGCCGCGGCGGCCCGCCGAGGACGACGACCGGGGCGTGGCATCCGTACCCGGCCCGGCCAACGCCGCCGACGCCCGCGGGACGCTTGGATGACCGCGGCCGGCCGCGCGCTGTCGGTCGAGGTGTGCACCGAGGAGCGCGCCTTCGCGGAGCTGGCCGGGGAGTGGGACCGCCTGTACCGGGCGTGCCCGTCGGCGACACCCTTCCAGAGCCATGCCTGGCTGCACTCGTGGTGGCTGTCGTACGGCCACCCCGGCAGGCTGCGGCTCGTCCTGGTGCGCAGGAGCGGTGAACTGGTGGCGGCGGCACCGCTGATGCGGGTGCACCATCCGCTGCCGGCACTGGTGCCGGTCGGCGGTGCCATCACCGACTTCTGCGACGTGCTCATCGACGCGGCGGCGGCCCTCCAGGGCGCCGGGGCACTGGCGGACGCCCTGGCCGACATGGCGCGCACCGCCCTGGTCGACTTCCGCGAGGTGCGGCCGGGCGGCGCGATGGAGCGGGTGTACCTGTGCTGGCGCGGCCCGCGTCACCGGGTGCGCGACTCCGTGTGCCTGGAGCTGCCGGCCGTTCCCATGGGCGAGTTGGTCGAGCGGCTGTCGTCGCGGCACGCCCAGCGGGTCCGCAACAAGGTGAACCGGCTCGCCCGGCTCGGCGTCGACTGGCACGAGGTGAGCCCCGACGAGGCCGGGGACGCGCTGCGCCGGCTCCTCGCCCTGCACCGGCTGCAATGGCAGGGCAGAGGGATGTCGCCGGAGCACGCCCGGCCGCGGTTCCTGGAGCACCTGGTCCGCTCGGTGGTCCCCATGGCCCGCTCCGGCGAGGCGGCGGTGACGGAGTTCCTGCTCGACGGGGAGGTGGTGGCGGTCAATCTGAACGTGGTGTCGGGACGGCTGGCGGGCACGTACCTGTACGGCTTTCACCCGCGGTTGCGGGAGGAGCGGAAGGTGGACGTGACGGCGATGCTGCTGCACGCGTCCACCGAGCGCCTGGCGTCCGGCGGCGGGCCCCGGGTGCTGAGCCTGCTGCGCGGCGACGAACCGTACAAGTACCGCTGGCACCCCGAGGCGGTCCCCAACCAGCGTTTCCTGCTGGCCCGGCGCCGCACCGCCCCGCTGCTGGCGGCCGCGGCCGGCGAGGCGGCCGCGCGCCACCGGGCCAAGCAGGTCCTGCGCCCGAACGCCGGTCCGGCCGGTCGCCGTTAGCGCTCCGCCGGCTCCAGGCAGACGGTGAGTCCGCCGCGGACCTGCTGTCCGGACCACTCCTCGAGGTCCAGCGGTGTGCAGTAGGGCAGCTTGGAGGGCATCGGTGTGGGCGTCGTCGGATCGGTCGGGGCGGAGGCCGGCTGTTCCGGTACCGGTACCGGCCGCGGTTGCGGTCCCGGTTCCGGCTGGGGTTCCGGCTGCGGGAGGAAAGGGCTGGACAGCAGCAGGCGGTACAGGGCGGAGGCGCGGGGATTGTCGGGGCACAGCCAGACGCCGTGCGGGCAGTAGTCGGTGATCGTGTTGTACAGCGGTTTGTGCTCGTCCATCCACGCGAGCATGCGCAGCATCCACGTGATGTTGTCGCCGTTGCGGAACAGGCCCCATTCCGGATACGAGATCGGCTTGCCGTGCGCCCGCGCGAAGTCCACGTGGTGCTGGAGGCCGTACGGTTCGGAGACCTGATCGTCGAAGCTGAGGCCGCGCGGCTGGTCGTAGGCGTCCATGCCGACGATGTCGACGAAGTCGTCGCCGGGATAGCACTCGGTCCAGGCAATGGCGTCCCTGCCCCGGCTCGGGGCGAAGTCGAACCTGAAGTCCTGTCCGGGGACCGAGCGCATGGCGGTGACGATGCGTCTCCAGTACCGCTTCCAGCTCTCCGGGTCGGGGGCGCAGCGGTGGGTGTAGGTGACGCCGTTCATCTCCCAGCCGAGCACGATGACCGTGTCCTCGGCCCCCAGGTCGACCAGCCGCTCGGCCAGCACCTCGAAGTGGTCGTCGAACTCGCCGTCCGCCGCGCGTCGCAGCAGCTGCCTGACCTCCGCGTCGGGGACGTTCTCCTCGTTGCGTTCCATCATCGGGACGTTGAGCACGAGCATCCGGTCGGCCTTGTCCTGCCGCCACCTGGCCCAGCTGTCGAGGAAGCCGTGTCCGCCCTCGATGTTGCGCCACAGGTCCCCCGGCAGATACGTGTGCCCGACGCGCGGTTCGTGGCCGCCCAGCCAGCGGCCGAGTTCCTTCATGCGCTCCAGTCCGGCGGGCCCGTAGTGGAGGTAGGCGCCGAACGCGGGCAGGCGCGCGATCCTCTCCTCAGGGGAGTGCTCGGCGGGCGTCGCCGCATGCGTCGCGGGCGCGGGGGGCGGCGGGTCGGGGTGGGACGCGGCCCCGGCGGGGAAGGCGGGGCCCGGAACGAGCACCGCCGACATGGCCATCGCGGCGGTGATGAACGCCAGCCGCCTGACGGCGGACCGGCGGTGTTCAGGGGCCATGCGTCCTCCCTCGGGCGGCTCCTCCTTCATTTCTTCGGCGATGCATGGGCATATATACGCTTATTGCACCGATTGAGTGCGGCGGCTCGGCAGGGATCGCCCGTAAGAGTGACCCGGACCGGGCGGGGGCGCTGAGGGTGCCTCAGGCGCGGTCCTCAGGTGCCGTACAGCGCCTCGATGTCCTGCGCGTACGCCGCCGTCACCGCGTGCCGTTTGACCTTCAGGGACGGGGTGAGCATGCCGTTCTCCTCGGTGAACTCGCCCTCGACCAGGGTGAACGCGCGGATCGACTCGGCGCGGGAGACGGCCTCGTTGGCGTAGTCGACGGCCTTCTGGACATCGGCGCGCATCCGGGGGTCGCGGATCAGGTCCGCCATCGGGGTGTCGGCGGGCATCTTGCGTACGGCGAGCCAGTGGGCCACCGCGTCCGGGTCGAGGGTGATCAGGGCGGCGACGAAGGGGCGGTTGTCGCCGACGACGACGCACTGGCCGACCGGCGGGCGGCTGCGCAGGCGGTCCTCCAGGACGGCCGGGGAGACGTTCTTGCCGCCGGAGGTGACCAGGATGTCCTTCTTGCGGCCGGTGATGGTGAGGTAGCCGTCCTCGTCGAGGGAGCCGAGGTCGCCGGTGGCGAACCAGTCGTCCTGGAGCACGGCGTCGGTGGCGGCCGGGTTGTTCCAGTAGGAGCCGAAGACGATGCCGCCCTTGATGAGCACCTCGCCGTCGGCGGCGATGCGTACGGCGGTGCCGGGGACGGGCCTGCCGACCGTGCCCGGGCGGGGCTTCAGGGGCGGGACGATGGTGGCGGCGGCCGTCGTCTCCGTCAGACCGTAGCCCTCGTAGACGATGATTCCAGCGGCGTAGAAGAACAGGTTGAGGTTGCGGTCGAGCGGGGAGCCGCCGCTGATGGCGTAGCGCATGCGGCCGCCGAGTTCCTTGCGGACGCGGCGGTAGACCAGCAGGTCGTAGAGGGCCCATGCGGCGTAGAGGGTGGGGGTGGGGCCTTTGCCGGTGCCGAGGAACTTGTTCAGGTACGCCTCGCCGAAGCGGACGGCGATGCGGTCGGCCCGGTCGAAGGAGGCACCGCGGCCCATCTTCTCCGCCGTCGCGCGGCCGGTGTCGTGGATCTTCTCGAAGAGGTACGGGACGCCGACGAGGAACGTGGGGCGGAACTCCTTGAGGGCCGGGCGCAGTTCGTCGGGCTTGATGCTCGGGCAGTGGCCGATCTCTATGCGGGCCATCAGGCAGGCGATCTGGAGGGTGCGGCCGAGGATGTGGGCGAGGGGGAGGAAGAGGAGGGTGGAGGCCTCCTGGTGCGTGACCTCTTTGAAGATGGGGTGCAGCAGCTCGACCGTATTGGCCGCCTCGGCGTGCAGGTTGGCGTGGGTGAGGACGCAGCCCTTCGGCCGGCCGGTGGTGCCGGAGGTGTAGCAGACGGTGGCGATGGTGTCGGGGGTGAGGGCGGCGCGGCGCTTGGTGACCTCGTCGTCGGGGAGGTCCTGGCCGAGGGTGGCCAGGGTGGCGACGGCCCCTTCGTCCAACTGCCATATGTGTGGGGGCTGTTCGTGCGCTGCGGTGCCTGTCGTCACCGTCTCCGTGTTCTCCGCCGTCTCCGTGACGACGTAGCGGGCGCCCGAGTCGCGGACGATCCAGTCCACCTGGTCGGCGGAGGAGGTGGCGTAGACGGGGACAGTCTGGCCGCCGGCGGCCCAGATGGCGAAGTCGAGGACGGTCCACTCGTAGCGGGTACGGGACATCACGGCGACGCGGCCGCCCGGTTCGAGGCCGGCCGCGATCAGCCCCTTGGCCACGGCGGTGACTTCGTGTGCGAAGGCGGTGGCGGTGACGGGGTGCCAGGTCGTGCCCTGCTTGCGGCGGAGGACTACGGCGTCGGGGGCCTCGGCCGCGTTGGTGAAGGGCAGGTCGGCGGTGCTGCCGGTGGCGGGGTGCGGTGCGAGGGGTGGGGTGCGCGCCTCGCGGACCACGCCCTCGGCGTCCTTGACGACCTCGACCTTGGTGCGGTCCATCAGGTCGGTGCGCTGCTTCGCCCGCTTCAGGTCCTTGCGTACGCCCATGTCGGCTCCCGGGTGCCAGTCGTACTTACCGGGAAGTCAACTTACTCATGCGTAACAGAAGGTCAATGCCTCCGGCGGTGGGGCGGGAGTGCCTGCGGCGGCCTGTGCGGGGTCGGTGGGGGTTCGCGTAGCGCCTGCGGTGCGTTGTGGGTCGGGGCCGCGCCGGGGGGGGTGTCCGTCCTCGGTCCGGCGGCTCGGTCACTCAGAAAGGTGCTGTGTCTTGACGCCGGCCGCTGCGGGCGGACACCCCCCGGCACGTCCCCTCCCCGCCGTGCGCGACTGCGGGCTCGTGGGGCTACGCGACATCCCCAGCCTCATCCACACAGTGCCGACGACCCCCTTCCAGCGCCGACCCAGGTGGGGCGGCAGCCCCCAGCGAGGCCCGCGCTGACGCCGGGCGCCTGATCAGAGGGCGGCGCCCGCGGTTCGGCCCTTCGCCGGAGGCTCTCCGGTCCGCGTACGGTCATGAGCTGGACGCTGCATGGGGACGGGCTCCTGCGGGCGCTGCCCTCCGTCCGCGCGGGCTGAGCCGCCGGCCCGCACCCGTACTCAGTCCATCACCCGCTCCGCCCGGCCGATGGCCTCGGCGAGCTGCCGCACCGCCCCGTCCTCCGTTTCCTTCGCCAGGCCCTCGGCGATCTCCCCGAGCTCGCGGAGGGACGGGGCACCGGGCAGGGAGCTCCAGCGGTTGTCGCCGTCACGCAGGGAGTCGGCGAAGTAGGCCGCGGTCGCGGTCACCTGGAACCTGGAGGAGGCGTCGTCCAGGGAGTCGTGCAGGGACCCGGTCTCCAGTCGGCCCGACTCCTCGTGCGGGGCCCGGGTCTTCGGGTCGAGCCAGCGGACGCTCGCCGTGGCGAGGTGGCCTGAAGTGCCGGGCCTGGTGTGGACGGCGTAGAGGGCGGTGACCGTGTGGCCGGGGCCGATCTCGCCGCCGTCGACGCTGTCGTCCCGGAAGTCCTCGTCCGCGACCTGGCGGTTGTCGTAGCCGATGAGGCGGAAGTCGGAGACGGTTGCCTCGTCGAAGGCGACCTGGGCCTTGGCGTCGCGGGCGGTCAGGTCGATGTTGCGGGGCAGCTCGTCGCAGAAGACCTTCCGGGCGTCGTCCTCGCCGGAGACGTAGACCGTGTGGCCGTCCCCCTTGTCGGCCAGGCGTTCCATGAGGGCGTCGCCGTAGTCGCTGCCGACCCCGACGCCGAAGAGGGTGATGCCGTGTTCGCGGCGCTCGGTGGCGATGCGTTCGAGGATGGTGTCCGCGTCGGTGTCGCCGGTGTTGGCCAGGGCGTCGGAGACGAGTACGACGCGGTTCGTGGCGCCCTCCCGGAGGCCCTCCTCGGCCGTTTCGTAGCCCGTCTCCATGCCCGCGCCCAGATTGGTGGAGTCGGTGGGCTCCAGGCTGTCGATGGCGTCGTGGATGTCGTCGCGGTTGCCGTCGAGGCGGGTCATCGGCAGGACCGTCTCCGCCTCGTCGCTGAAGGTGACGATGGCCACCGAGTCGTCGTCGCGCAGCCGCTCCGTCATCACGCCGAGGGAGTCCTTGGCGAGGTCGAGGCGGCCCGGTTCGGCCATGGAGCCGGAGATGTCGATGACGAAGGTGAGGGCGGCGGGTGGGCGTTCGCCGGTGTCCTCGGCGGGGCGGGTGGCCAGACCCACGCGGACCAGGGACCAGTCCTCGCGGTCGGTTCGGGCTCCGTCGACGGTGACCGTGAAGCCGTTGCCGTCGGGGCGGTCGTAGTCCTGGCGGAAGCTGTTGACGAACTCCTCGGGGCGGACCGTGGAGGGGTCGGGCAGGCGGCCCTCGGCGAGGGTGCGGCGGGCGTAGCCGTAGGAGGCGGTGTCGACGTCCAGGGCGAAGGTGGAGAGGTAGTCGGGGGCGGGCGCGAACTCGCGGGAGTCGGTGTCGCCGGTGTCGTCGGTGCCCTTCTGCTCGCCCGTTCCGCCGCTGCCGTTGTTGTGGTCGGGAGCGGGGAAGGCGTTGCCGTTGCTTCCGTCCTCCGCCTTGTGGGCGCCGCTGTCGCTGCCGTCCCCGCCGCCGCAGCCGGTGAGCAGCAGGCCGCCTGCCGCGGTGAGTGCGAGCAGGGCGGCGCGCAGCCTTCGTGTGCGGTACCGGTCCATCATCCGTGCCCCCTTGGTCCGTTGACGTCGACTTCTGTGACTGTGACGGGCCAGGGGGCCGGAACGTGCGCTACGGAGCGTTGCGGATGAGTCTCGAAGAGGGCACGGAGGCGGTCTGTCGAGACCGGTGGGTGATCTTCCGTTGACCTACGACACGATGTCCTTGCGGGCGAAACCGCGGAAGGCCAGCGCGAACAGCACGAGGGCGTACGTTACCGACAGGGACGTGCCCTGGATCATGTCGGACCACTCCAGTTGGGGCCGTACGGCGTCGAGCCAGGCGTACTGCCAGTGCGCGGGCAGGAAGTGGCGCCAGTCGCCGAGGGCCGTCACCTCGTCCAGGACGTTGCCGATGATCGTCAGGAACACCGCGCCGCCGACCGCGCCGAGCGGTGCGTCCGTCCGGGTCGACAGCCAGAACGCCAGGGCCGCGGTGACCAGTTGGGACACCATGATGTAGGCGACGACGATCAGCAGGCGCTGCGCCGCGGTGCCGGTGTCCAGGGCGCCGCCGGTGGGCAGCTGGAGCGGGCCCCAGCCGTAGGCCGCCGTGCCGACGGCGAGGGCGACGACGGGGAGCAGGACCAGCGCGGCCAGGCTGAGGCTCAGGCCTACGGCGAGCTTGGACCACAGCAGCCGGCCCCGGGGCACGGGCGCCGCGAGCAGATAGCGCAGGGACGACCAGCTCGCCTCCGAGGCGACCGTGTCCCCGCAGAACAGCGCCACGGGGATGACGAGCAGGAAGCCCGCGGAGGCGAAGAGGTTGACGGCCGCGAAGTTGGCCCCGGACACCGTGGCCGTGTCCATGAGGTTCGTGCGGTCGTTGCCCTGGCCCGGGTCGCCGCCCACCTGGAAGGCGACGAGCAGGACGATCGGCAGGGCGAACAGGATGCCGCCCATGACGAGCGTGCGGCGCCGCTTCAGCTGCCGGACCAGCTCGACCCGGACGGGCAGGGTGCGGCCCGCGCGGTAGCCGTCGGCGACCTCGACGGGCCGCTCGGCGAGCTTGCTCATGCTTCGGCTCCGATCAGGGTGAGGAAGGCGTCCTCCAGGCGGCGGTGCGGGCCGACCGAACGCACGGGCACGTCCAGTCGTACGAGGTCGGCGACCAGGCGCTGCGGGGTGCCGTCGGCGTCGAGCTGGACCAGCAGGCCCTCGTCGGCGCGTACGGCGGAGGCGACGCCGGGCAGGGCGGCGACCTTCTCCACGACGGGTTCGTCCACGGGCGTGGCGGTGCCCACGAGGAGGGTGTCGCCCGAGCCGACGATGTCCTCGACCGGGCCCGCCTGGACGAGCTGTCCGTGGTCCATCACGACCAGGTGGGTGCAGGTCTGCTCGACCTCCGCGAGGAGATGGCTGGAGACGATGACCGTGCGGCCGGCGGCGGCGTAGCGGATCATCACCTCGCGCATCTCGCGGATCTGGGGCGGGTCGAGGCCGTTGGTCGGTTCGTCGAGGATGAGCAGGTCCGGCATGCCGAGCATGGCCTGGGCGATGGCGAGGCGCTGGCGCATGCCCTGCGAGTAGGTGCGCACCGCGCGGGCGAGCGCGTCGCCGAGGCCCGCTATCTCCAGGGCCTCGTCCAGGTGCGCGTCCTCGGGCGGGCGGCCGGTGGCCCGCCAGTACAGCTCCAGGTTCTCCCGGCCGGACAGGTGCGGCAGGAAGCCGGCGCCCTCGACGAAGGCGCCGACGCGGGAGAGCACGGGGGCGCCCGGCGCGATCGCGTGGCCGAAGACGCGGATCTCGCCGCCGTCCGGCTTGATCAGGCCCATCAGCATGCGCAGGGTCGTCGTCTTGCCCGCGCCGTTCGGCCCGAGCAGTCCGAGCACCTGGCCCTTCTCCACCCGGAAGGACAGGTCCTTGACGGCGTAACGGTCGGCCGACTTGGCGTAGCGCTTGCTCAAGTCCGTGATCTGGAGCGGGACTTCGGCCAGTTCCGGGTCGGGCGCGGCGGGGGCCGCGGTCCGGCGGCGTCCGGTCACCAGCAGCGCGAGTGCGATCAGCGCGCCGGTGAGCGGCAGCCACCACACCCAGGCGGGCAGCCCCGTCGGCCCGCTCGTGTCACCGAGCGGCGTCGGCACCGACAGCTCGCCCTTGAGGGAGACGGTGTACGTCGCCGGGGCCGCCGGGGAGGCGTATGCGAGGTCGGTGGAGGCGAGGACCAGCCGCAGGCGGTGACCGTCGTCGATCTCGTGGTCGATCGCCGGGAGGGTGATCGTGACGTCCTTGCCGGCCTTGGCGTCCTCGACGCGGATGGGCTCGACGAGCTGCGAGGGCAGCACCTGCGCGCCCTGACCGCCCGGGCCGACGTCGTACAGCTTGGCGAAGAGCACCGCGTCGTCGCCGGTGGACTTCACATGGACGGTGGCCTTCGGCGACCCGGTGATCTGCACGTCCTCCCGGACGGGCGCCGACTCGAAGGCGGCGAACTGGCCCGGGAAGTCGAGGGAGACGCCGATGCCGAGCGAGGACAGCTGGGCGAGGCCGCCGGCGCTGCCGAATCCGGGCAGGGCCGACACGGCGGGCGGGTTGGCGCCGGCCGGGTTGGCGAAGCTCTGCTCCCGCCCGGTGAGGGCGATCGAGCGCGTGCTGCCCTCCAGGCCGGGGTACTTGTCCTCGCTCACGCCGCTCAGCCGGGTCTCGCCGTCTCCGGTGCCGGTGCCGAGGGTGCGGGTGACGCGGAAGGCGGGACCGGTGTCGACGCTCTTGTCGTCCTTGAGGTAGCGGTCGAACCAGGACTTCACCCGCCCCTGGACGCGGCTCGACTCCATGTCACCGCCGTCGTGGCCGCCGGAGATCCAGTCGACGTCCACGGGCGCGCCGTTGGCGCGGATCGCCTTCGCGGCGGCGTCGGCCTGGTCCAGCGGGAAGAGGGAGTCGGTCTGGCCCTGCATCAGCAGCGTGGGCACGTCGATGCGGTCACCGACCGCGGACGGCGAGCGTTCCTCCAGCATCGTGCGGGCCTGGGCGTCCGGGGTGCCGGACTCGGCGACCCGGTCGTACATCTCGCAGATCCGCGTCTCGAACTTGTCGCAGCCGCCGCCCGAGTTGACGAAGATTCCCGCCCAGAGCTTCTTGAAGACGCCGTTCGGGAACAGGGCGTCCGCGAGGTTCCAGTACGTGATCGCCGGGGCGATGGCGTCCACCCGGTCGTCGTGGCCCGCGGCGAGCAGCGCGATGGCGCCGCCGTAGGAGCCGCCCGCCATGCCGACCCGCGGGTCGCCGGTCTTGTCGAGCTCGACCTGGGGCTGCTTCGCCAGCCAGTCGAGCAGCCGGGAGACGTCGGCGACCTCACCCTTCGGGTCGTTGAGTCCGATCTTGCCGGTCGACCTGCCGAAGCCGCGGGCCGACCAGGTCAGTACGGCGTAGCCGTCCCGGGCGAGGTCCTCCGCCTGCTGCCGTACGTCGTCCTTGCTGCCGCCGAAGCCGTGTCCCAGCAGGACGGCCGGGCGGCGTCCCGAGGCGCCCGAGGTGAAGTACGAGGTGTCGATCCGTACCCCGTTCCCCATGTCCATGACCCGGTCGGTGCTGCGCACCGGCGGCGCGTCGTCGTCGGCGACGGCCGTCCATGTACCGGCGCCGGCGAGGACGACGACGGAGGCCGCGGCGGCGAGCCACCGTCGCGGCCTCCGTACGCGCCCTCGCAGGGCGGGCAGTCGAAGATCCATGCTTCAACCGTACGGGGTGAACCTGTCGGACAGTTATCGACCGAGGGCTGAATCCCGGGCCCTTCCGTGGGGGTACGGCGGGGGATTTGTCTACCGCGTTCGCGGTAGGGCCGAGGGAGAGCTCGGGGTGTCCCGTGGTCTGCCGCGTGCGGCGCCATCGTGGTCGATCGCGCCCACGCGGCGGAGCCGCAAATCGATTCAGCCCCGCGGCCCTGAAGGAGCACTAGCCATCCGTTGGAA
The DNA here is from genome assembly GCF_044764885.1 of Streptomyces sp. NPDC093591. NCBI lineage: Bacteria > Bacillati > Actinomycetota > Actinomycetes > Kitasatosporales > Streptomycetaceae > Streptomyces > Streptomyces sp. NPDC093591. The sequence goes on along the minus strand of NZ_JBIWIY010000003.1, from coordinate 350,914 downwards.
TCGAGACCAGCCACCGGGCCTCGCGGCGCGGGCGCAGGTACAGCGCCCAGTACAGGGTCGCCACCGCCGTGATGCCGCCCGTCCACAGCAGGTACTCCGTCTCCTGCCGGCTCAGGATGTACACCAGCACCGCGATCAGCAGCACCGGCATAGCCGGCCACAGCGGCATCCGCCACGCCTGCCCGTGCTTGTGGGCGCCTCGGCGGGACAGCAGCGCCGCCACCGCCACCAGCAGGTACATGCCGGTCACCGAGACGCCCGTGATGCCGTACAGGGTGTCGAGGTTCACGAAGCACAGGGCGGCGCCGGGGACGCCGACCGTGAGGGTGGCGACCCAGGGGGAGCCGAAGCGGCCGAGCTTGGCGAGGACGTTGTTGACCGGCTCCGGCCAGGCCTTGTCGCGGGCCGAGGCGAACAGGACGCGGGAGTTCTGGATGACCATGACGATGCCCGCGTTGATGATCGCGAGGGCCACGCAGAGGCTGACGAAGGTGCCGACGGCGGAGTTGGACCAGGCGGTGACCATGGTGCCGATGTCGCCGCCGGTCAGTTCGTCGAGGTCCGACGCGCCCAGCGTGATGGCGGCGACGGGGACCAGGATGATCACGGCGGAGATGCCGAGGGTGGCGAGGACCGTGCGGGCGACGTTGCGGCGCGGGTTCTCCATCTCCTCGGACAGGTACACGGCGGTCGAGAAGCCCTGGGTGACGAAGAGGGCGATCGCGAGTCCGGAGACGATCAGCAGGGCCGTCACGGTGTCGGTACGGCCGTCCGCGCCGGCCACCTCCAACGAGACGAGGCTGCCGGGGCCGCGCTCGGCGTGGGCGAAGCCCAGCACGGCGACCACGGCCGCGGCGATGACCTCCAGGACCAGGAAGACGCCGGTGATCCAGGCGTTGGCGCGCAGGTCGAGCAGGCCGGCGAGGGTGGCGAGCAGCATGACGCCGGCGCCGGCCATGGACGGGTCGAGGTGGACGATCGGGGCGAGGTAGTCGGCCGTGCCCATCGCGATCACCGGCGGGACGATCATGACGACCAGCAGGGAGAGCACGAAGACCAGCCAGCCCGCGAGCCGTCCGGCCAGCGTGGAGACCATCGCGTACTCGCCGCCCGCGCTGGGGATGAGGGTGCCCAGCTCCGAGTAGCAGAACGCCACGGCGATGCAGAGCAGGGAGCCGATGGCGATCGTCAGGGCGGTGGCGGTGCCGAGCGAGCCGAACAGGTCGGGGACGACCACGAAGAGGGTGGAGGCGGGGGTCACGCAGGAGAGCGTGAGCAGGGTGCCGCCGATGACGCCGATCGAGCGCTTGAGCTTGTGAGGGCTGTCCGACGCCTCGACGACGGCGCCCTCGACTGGGGTGAGGGTGTCGGTCACGAGGGGGATGCAACATCGACGGAAACCGTCACGTCAATGGCTGTTTAACTACGGAATTCGTTGCTGGAGATCGTCTTGACGCGCGTTAACGTTGCATCAAGGCCACCCCCAGGGCGACTTCCGGGCGTGCGGGAACCGCAGCGCGGGCCCGTAAAAAAATGGGGCCGTCCGCGATGCGGACGGCCCCGGGCACTCGGCGCCAGTGGCGACGTCAGTGGTTGCGCTCGGTGTCAGTGGTTGCGCGGGAAGCCCAGGTCGACGCCGGACGGGGCGTCCGCCGGGTCGGGCCAGCGGGTGGTGACGACCTTGCCGCGGGTGTAGAAGTGCGTGCCGTCGTTGCCGTAGATGTGGTGGTCGCCGAAGAGCGAGTCCTTCCAGCCGCCGAAGGAGTGGTAGCCGACCGGAACCGGGATCGGGACGTTCACGCCGACCATGCCGGCCTCGATCTCCAGCTGGAAGCGGCGGGCTGCGCCGCCGTCCCGGGTGAAGATCGCCGTGCCGTTGCCGAACGGCGAGCTGTTGATCAGCGCCACGCCGTCCTCGTACGTCTCGGCGCGCAGCACACACAGGACGGGGCCGAAGATCTCGTCCTGGTACGCCTTCGCGCTGGTCGGCACCTTGTCGAGGAGCGAGATGCCGATCCAGTGGCCGTCCTCGAAGCCGTCCACCGTGTAGCCGGTGCCGTCGAGGATCACCTCGGCGCCCTCGGCCGCCGCGCCCGTGACGTAGGAGGCCACCTTGTCGCGGTGCGCGGCGGTGATCAGGGGGCCCATCTCGGAGGTCGGGTCGTTGCCCGGACCGATCTTGATCTTCTCGGCGCGCTCGCGGATCTTCTCCACCAGCTCGTCGCCGATGGCGCCGACCGCGACGACCGCGGAGATGGCCATGCAGCGCTCGCCCGCGGACCCGTAGGCGGCCGATACGGCGGCGTCGGCGGCCGCGTCCAGGTCGGCGTCCGGCAGGACCAGCATGTGGTTCTTGGCGCCGCCGAGGGCCTGGACCCGCTTGCCGTTGGCGGAGGCGGTGGTGTGGATGTAGCGGGCGATCGGGGTCGAGCCGACGAACGACACCGCCTTGACGTCGGGATGCTCCAGGAGGCGGTCGACGGCCACCTTGTCGCCGTGGACGACGTTGAAGACGCCGTCCGGCAGACCGGCCTCGGCCAGCAGCTCGGCGATCTTGATGGAGGCCGACGGGTCCTTCTCGCTCGGCTTCAGCACGAAGGTGTTACCGCACGCGATGGCCATCGGGAACATCCACATCGGGACCATCGCCGGGAAGTTGAACGGCGTGATGCCCGCGACGACACCCAGCGGCTGCCGGATCGACGAGACGTCCACGCGGCTCGCGACCTGCGTCGACAGCTCGCCCTTCAGCTGCACGCTGATGCCACAGGCCAGGTCGACGATCTCCAGGCCGCGCGCCACCTCACCGAGGGCGTCGGAGTGCACCTTGCCGTGCTCGGCGGTGATCAGCTCGGCGATCGCGTCCCGGTTGGCGTCCAGCAGCGCCCGGAACTTGAACAGGATCGAGGTGCGCTGGGCCAGCGACGACTGGCCCCAGGTCAGGTAGGCCTCCTTGGCGGCCGCGACCGCGGCGTCCACCTCGTCGACCGAGGCGAAGGCGACCTTCGTGGTGACCGCGCCGGTCGCCGGGTCGGTGACCGGCCCGAACGTGCCCGACGCGCCTTCGGCGGTCTTGCCGCCGATCCAGTGGTTGACGATCTTCGTCATGCCCAGATACTCCTTCAGAGATGGCGGCGTCGGGTCGAGACGTGCCGTTCGTACAGCTCACGTGCCTTGACCGCGGACGCTCGCGTCGCGGTCTCGGCCACAGGAACATCCCACCAGGCCTGCGCGGGCGGCGGGCCCGACACAGTGTCTGCCGTTTCGGTCTCGACGTAGACACATGTGGGAGTGTCGGCCGCGCGGGCCTCGGCGAGCGCCTCGCGCAGGTCCCGTACGGTCTTCGCACGCAGCACCCGCATGCCCAGGCTCGCGGCGTTGGCGGCCAGGTCGACGGGGAGCGGGGCGCCGGTGAACGTGCCGTCGTCGGCGCGGTAGCGGTACGCCGTGCCGAAGCGCTCGGCGCCGGTCTCCTCCGACAGTCCGCCGATCGACGCGTACCCGTGGTTCTGCACGAGCAACACCTTGATCGCGATCCCCTCCTGCACGGCCGTCACGATCTCCGTCGGCATCATCAGATAGGTGCCGTCACCGACCAGCGCCCACACGGGCCGGTCCGGTGCGGCCATCTTCACGCCGATGGCGGCCGGGATCTCGTAGCCCATGCAGGAGTAGCCGTACTCCAGGTGGTACTGGTCGCGCGAGCGCGCCCGCCACAGCTTGTGCAGGTCGCCGGGGAGGGAGCCGGCCGCGTTGATGATCACGTCCGACTCGTCGACGATCGCGTCCAGCGCGCCCAGGACCTGCGGCTGCGTCGGCCGTACGTCCGGCTCGTCGGCCTCGTAGCAGGCGTCGACGCGGTGCTCCCAGCGGTCCTTGTCCTCGGTGTACTCGGTGACGTAGGAATCGGCGACCCGGTGCTCGTGGACCTCCAGGGCCTGGGTCAGCTCCTCCAGACCCGAACGGGCGTCCGCGATCAGCGGCATCCCGGAGAGCTTGTGGCCGTCGAAGGGCGCGATGTTGAGGTTGAGGAAGCGCACGCCCTCGTCGGCGAAGAGGGTGCCGGAGGCGGTGGTGAAGTCGGTGTAGCGGGTGCCGACGCCGATCACCAGGTCGGCGGTGCGGGCGAGTTCGTCGGCGGTGGCGGTGCCGGTGTGGCCGACGCCGCCGACGTCCTGGGGGTGGTCGAAGCGCAGGGAGCCCTTGCCGGCCTGGGTGGAGGCGACCGGGATACGGGTGGTCTCCGCGAACTCGGCGAGCGCCTCCTCGGCGCGGCTGTGGTGGACGCCGCCGCCCGCGACGACCAGGGGCCTGCGGGCCGACCTGATCGCCCGGACGGCCTCGGCGAGCTCGGTCGGGTCGGCGCCCGGGCGTCGTACGACCCAGGTGCGCTCGGCGAAGAGGTCGTCGGGCCAGTCGTACGCCTCGGCCTGCACGTCCTGCGGGAGCGCCAGCGTCACGGCGCCGGTCTCGACGGGGTCCGTCAGTACCCGCATGGCGTTCAGGGCGGAGGGGATCAGAGCTTCCGGGCGGGTGATCCGGTCGAAGTACTTGGACACCGGGCGCAGACAGTCGTTGACCGACACATCGCCCGCGTACGCCACTTCGAGCTGCTGCAGGACCGGGTCGGCGGGGCGGGTGGCGAAGATGTCGCCGGGGAGGAGCAGGACCGGAAGGTGGTTGACGGTCGCGAGGGCGGCGCCGGTGACGAGGTTGGTCGCGCCCGGGCCGATGGAGGTCGTCACCGCGTGGGTGGAGAGGCGGCCCGACTGGCGGGCGTAACCGACGGCGGCGTGCACCATGGCCTGTTCGTTGCGGCCCTGGTGGTACGGCATCTCGTCGCCGTACTCGATCAGCGCCTGGCCGATCCCGGCCACGTTGCCGTGGCCGAAGATGCCCCAGGTGGCGCCGATCAGCCGCTGTCGTACGCCGTCGCGCTCGGTGTACTGGGCGGACAGGAAGCGGACGAGCGCCTGTGCGACCGTGAGCCTCGTCGTTGAGGTCATCGGGAACCCTCCGTGTGGTCCGGGCGGAAGCAGATCCGCCACTCCCGTACGGCTGCGCCACCCGGTGCGACTCGACGGCCCGCGCCGGGCTCGGTGTCGGGGACCTCCGGCGCGGGGCCGTAGCGGGCGGGGAGTCTTCGCTCGCACTTCGCTCCTGCCAAAGCAAAGCGGCGACCCGCGCCGGAGGCGATCTGGGGGCGGAACGTACGGCTCGTGGTCATGGTGACCTCACAGCAGTCCTACGGCAGTGTCCACCGCGGCGGCAACGTCCCCGTCCGCCGGGTAGAGCAGTGAGCGGCCGACCACCAGGCCCCGCACGGTGGGCAGTTGGAGGGCGCCCCGCCACTTCTCGTATGCCCCGTCCTGGTCGTCGCCGACCTCTCCGCCGAGGAGTACGGCGGGCAGCGTGGAGGTCGCCATGACCTCGGCCATGTCGTCGGGGTTGTCGGTGACCGGCACCTTCAGCCAGGTGTAGGCGGAGGTGCCGCCCAGGCCGGAGGAGATGGCGATGGACTTGGTGACGGCCTCGGCGGACAGGTCGTTGACGACCTTGCCCTCGGCGGTGCGGCGGCTGATGAACGGCTCGACGAAGACCGGGAGCCGGCGTGCGGCCATCTCGTCGACGGCGCGGGCGGTGGACTCCATGGTGGTGAGGGAGCCCGGGTCGTCGTAGTCGATCCGCAGGAGCAGCTTGCCGGCGTCGAAGCCGAGGCGCTGGATGTCCTCGGGGCGGTGGCCCGTGAAGCGGTCGTCGAGTTCGAAGGTCGCGCCCTGGAGGCCACCGCGGTTCATGGAGCCCATGACGACCTTGCCGTCGAGGGCGCCGAGCAGCAGCAGGTCGTCGAGGATGTCGGCGGTGGCGAGGACGCCGTCGACGCCGGGTCGGGAGAGGGCCAGGCAGAGGCGTTCGAGCAGGTCGGCGCGGTTGGCCATGGCGAGCCCCCGGTCGCCGACGCCGAGGGCGCCGCGGGCCGGGTGGTCGGCGGCGACGATCATCAGCCGGCCGGAGTCGCCGAGGAGGGGCCGCCGGGTGCGGCGGGCGGCGGCCTCCGCGATCGCCTCGGGGTGCTGGGTGCGCGTGCGGACGAGTTCCGCGATGTCGACGGTCACTTGACGGCCCCCGCGGCGATCGCGGCCTCGATCTCGTCCGGCGTCGGCATCGCGGAGGAGCACTCCAGGCGGGAGGCGACGATGGCGCCGGCGGCGTTGGCGTGCCGCATGGTCTTCTCCAGGTCCCAGCCCTCCAGCAGGCCGTGGCAGAGCGAGCCGCCGAAGGCGTCGCCGGCGCCGAGGCCGTTGAGGACGTTCACGGGCAGCGGCGGGACCTCGGCCTGGTCGCCCTTGCTGTTGACGGCGAGGACGCCCTTGGGGCCCTGCTTGACGACGGCGATCTCGACACCGGCGTCGAGGAGCGCGCGGGCGGCGGCATGGGGCTCGCGCACACCGGTGGCGACCTCCACCTCGTCGAGGTTGCCGACGGCGACGGTGGTGTGCTTGAGGGCCTCGGCGTAGAAGGGGCGGGCCGCGTCCGGGTCGCTCCAGAACATGGGGCGCCAGTCGAGGTCGAAGACGGTGATGCCCGCCTTCGCCCGGTGGGCGAGGGCCGCCAGCGTCGCCGTACGGCTGGGCTCCTCGCTCAGGCCGGTGCCGGTGATCCAGAAGATACGGGCGTCGCGGATGGCGTCGAGGTCGAGCTCGTGGGCGTCGATCTCCAGGTCCGGGGCCTTGGGCCGCCGGTAGAAGTACAGCGGGAAGTCGTCCGGCGGGAAGACCTCGCAGAAGGTGACCGGGGTGGGCAGGCCCGGGACCGCGGTGACCCAGCGGTCGTCGACGCCGAAGCCCTGGAGGGCCTCGTGCAGATAGGTGCCGAAGGGGTCGTCGCCGGTGCGGGTGATCACCGCGGTACGGCGTCCCAGGCGGGCCGCGGCGACCGCGACGTTCGTCGCCGAGCCGCCGAGGAACTTGCCGAAGGACGTGACCTGCGGCAGCGGGACGCCGGTCTGCAGCGGGTAGAGGTCCACTCCGATCCGCCCCATGGTGATCAGGTCGTAGGCCATCGCGTTCCCTTCGTATCGGCTCTCCCGGCTTTGTAGTCCGCCGGACGCGACCCTGTCAATGTTTTGTCCAGACATTCGGACCAGACGTTGACAGCGCTTACCATGCAGCCGGACCCGGTCACGTCCGCGCCGCGGCCGGGACGGCGTCCGTCAAAGCGCCGCGCCCTCGCGCCCGCATGCGCCTTTGCGGCATCTGTGTCACAAACTCACCTTTCCTGTCACGCATGTCGCAAGTACGCGGGTCTTGCGTCACACCCGGTGCACAGGCCCTTGCTCCTGCTCACGACGCCTCGTTCACGGGACACAGGCTTTGTGATCGCCAGCGCAGCGCCCGGTACCCCCGACGACCGCTCCTGGTCGCCGCCGCGGCGCGCGCAGGGAGGTGCAATCGATGACCGACCGAAGGCTCTGGTCCTACAAGGAGATCGCGGCGCACATCAAGGTGCAGCCGGACACCGTGCGGTCGTACCGCAAACACGGGCTGCTGCCGCCGCCGGACCATGTGGAGGGCGGCAAGCCCTTCTGGTACGCCGACACGGTCCGGGCCTGGGTGGCGTCCCGGCCGGGAAACCGAGGGCGGCGCAGATCGGACTGACCTCCCGGAAAAACCAGCTGTGCCCCACCGGTCGCGTGGGGCACAGTCGCCCGATGGACTTCTCCGTCAAACCCACGCTCACCGGTGACAGGACCGTCCTCCGACCGTTCACGGAGGCCGACGCCCAGGTCATGGGGGAGATCATCGAGGACCCCGAGGTCATACGCTTCACCGGCGATCCGTCCCATGAACTCACCCCGGAGCGACTGCGTTCCTGGTACGGCTCCCGGTCCGACCAGCCCGACCGCCTCGACCTCGCCGTCACCGACCGCGCCAACGGCGAACTCGTCGGCGAGGTCGTGCTGTACGAGTGGGATCCCCAGGCGCGCAGTTGCACGTTCCGCACGATCATCGGGCCCAAGGGGCGCGATCGAGGACTCGGCACCGAGGCCACCCGCCTCATCGTCGGCCACGGCTTCGATCAACTCGGGCTGCATCGCATCGAGTTGGAGGCGTATGGCCACAACCACCGCGCCCTGCGGGTCTACGAGAAGGTCGGTTTCGTGGTGGAAGGGGTTCGGCGGGAAGCCGAGTCGAGGGACGGCGAATGGGTCGACTCGGTGGTCATGGCCCTTCTCGACCGCGAGTGGGCGGCCCTGTCCCGGCGGTGAGAAAGCGTCAGCTCCACGGCTCGATCACCGTCACCCCCGCTCCCGGCGCCGTCCCGATCGCCGTCAGCGCCTGGGGCACCGCATCCAGCGGGATCGTCGACGTCACCAGCAGATCCGGCCGCAGCACACCCGCCCGCACCAGCTCCAGCATCGGCGGGTAGGTGTGCGCGGCCATGCCGTGGCTGCCCAGGAGTTCCAGTTCGAGGGCGATCGCGCGGGCCATGGGGACGGGGGTCGTGCCGGACGTCGAGGGCAGCAGGCCCACCTGGACGTGCCGGCCCCGGCGGCGCAGGGCGCTCACCGACGCGGCGCAGGTGGCGGGTGATCCGAGGGCGTCCAGGGAGAGGTGGGCGCCGCCGCCGGTCAGGTCCTGGATCGCCGCCGCCGTGTCCGGCGTGCCCGACGCGTCCAGGCACTCGGCCGCCCCGAACTTCCGGGCCAGCTCCAGGGCCTGCGGTGAGACGTCCACCGCCACGACCCTCGCACCCGAGGCCGCCGCGATCATCACCGCCGACAGGCCCACCCCGCCGCAGCCGTGCACCGCAACCCACTCCCCCGCCGCGACCCGGCCCTGCTGCACGACCGCCCGGAACGCGGTGGCGAACCGGCAGCCGAGCGAGGCGGCGGTCGCGAAGGACATCTCCTCGGGAATGGCGACCAGGTTGACGTCGGCGTGGTCCAGCGCCACGTACTGGGCGAAGGAGCCCCAGTGGGTGAAGCCGGGCTGGGTCTGGCGCTCGCACACCTGCTGATCGCCCGCCGCACACGCCCCGCAGCTGCCGCAGGCGCACACGAAGGGCACGGTGACCCGGTCGCCGCGGCTCCAGCGCGTCACCTGGTCGCCCACCGCCTCGACGACACCGGCGAGTTCATGGCCCGGCACATGCGGCAGCGTGATGTCCGGGTCGTGGCCCTGCCAGCCGTGCCAGTCGCTGCGGCACAGCCCCGTCGCCTCGACGCGCACGGTCACTCCGTGGGGGGCGAGGTGGGGGTCGGGCACCTCACGTACCTCGGCCTGTTCCCCGTACCGCTCGAACACCACAGCCCGCATCCCCGTCTCCTTTCGACCGCGCCCCTTGCACGGAGATCACCTCGCCCGCGCCCTTGCACGGAGATCATCGCGAAACGCTAGACGCTCCGCCCGGCCTGCGGTACGGCACGCGTGGCCGGCCGGGGTGAGCTGCCGGCGAGCTGCCGGCGGGTGTGCCCACGCGGCGGAGCCGCGAGTCAATACAGCCCCGCCCGCTGGCGCCCCGCCTTCCCGGGAGGTCAGCCGTGCGCGCTCACCTTGTCCCGCTCCCGTGCGGGCTCGGCCGCCGGGGTCGCCGCCGGCTCGCCCTCGCTGAGGCCGAAGCGGCTGTGGAACCGGCGGAGCGGTCCCGGGGCCCACCAGGTCGCCCGGCCCGTGAGGCGCATGACCGCCGGGACCAGGAGGCTGCGAACGATCATGGCGTCCATCAGCACCGCCAGGGCGATACCGAGGCCGAGCATCTTGGTGTTGGTCACCCGGGAGGTGCCTATCGCGACCATCACCACCGCGAGGATCACGGCGGCCGCGGTGATCAGCCCGCCCGTGCGCTGAAGGCCGTGCCGGACCGCCTGGTCGTGGTCGCCGGTCGCGTCGTACTCCTCCTTGATGCGGGACAGCAGGAACACGCCGTAGTCCATGGACAGGCCGAAGGCGACGCAGAACATCAGCACCGGGAGAGTCGTCTCGATCGAGCCGGGGCTGGTGAAGCCGAGCAGGCCGGAGAGATGGCCGTCCTGGAAGACCCAGACGACCGCGCCGAACATCGCCGTCAGACTCAGCGCGTTGAGCACCACCGCCTGGACCGGGATCAGCACACTGCCCGTCAGCAGGAACACCAGCAGCAGGGTCACGATCGCTATGAAGGCGGCCGCCAGGGGCAGGCGTTCGGCTATCGCGTCCTTGGAGTCGACCAGGACCGCCGCGGCGCCGGTCACCTTGGTGTCGAAGGGGGCCTGTGTGGCGCGCAGTTCATCCACCAGAGCCTGCGCCGGGTCGTCCACCGCCTCGCCCTTCGGCAGCACCGTGAAGTACGCCGAGTCGCCCTTCACCAGTGGTCCGTCGACCCTCAGCACCTCCGGGAGCCCGGCGATCCGCTCCTTGTACGCGGCGTACTGCGCCGGCGTGGCCCGGCCCTCGGCGAGCACCTCCAGGCCGCCGCCGGGACTGCCCGGGAAGCCGTCGCGGATGTGCTGCTGCACGACATGGGACTCGGCGCTCGAGGGCAGCTGGCGGTCGTCGGCGGTGCCGAACTTCACGCCCAGGAAGGGCAGTCCGAGCAGGACCAGGACGGCGGTGGTGCCCAGGGCGAAGAAGGGGGCGCGGCGCATCACGAGGCTCGCGGTGCGGGTCCAGGCCCTGCCCTCCGTCGTACCGGAGGCCGCAACGGGCACCTGGTCGGACGGCTTCGGCCGTCCGCGCCGGAACAGGCGGCGCAGGTCCAGGGAGTTGACCCGGTGGCCGAGCAGGACCAGCGCCGCCGGAAGCAGGATCAGCGCGGCAGCCGCGGCCAGCAGCACCACCGCGATCCCGGCGTAGGCGAAGGACCGCAGGAAGTACTGCGGGAAGAGCAGCATCGCCGCGAGGGACACCGCGACCGTGAGGGCCGAGAACAGGACCGTACGGCCGGCCGTGCGCAGGGTCGTGCCGACCGCCGCCAAGGGCTCGGCCCCGGTGGCGAGTTCCTCGCGGAAGCGGCGCACGATGAACAGGGCGTAGTCGACGGCGAGGCCGAGACCCAGGGCCGTGGTGAGGTTCATCGCGAAGACGGACACGTCGGTGAACTCGGTCAGGCCGCGCAGCACCGCGTTCGTGCCGAGGATCGCGACTATGCCGATGCCGAGCGGCAGCATGGCCGCGACCGCGCTGCCGAAGACCATCACCAGTAGCACCAGGGTGACCGGCAGGGCGATCACCTCGGCGCGGACCAGGTCCTCCTGGATGATCGTCTGCATCTCGTGCCGCACGGCGACCGGGCCGCCGACGCTGACCTCCACCGGGCCGTGCGCGCCCCGGAACTCGGGCGCGATGCGGTCCAGGGTCTCCCCCGCCTCCTTCTCCTCGCCGGTGATGCGGGCGGCGATCAGCGCCTCATGGCCGTCCTCGGCACGCAGGGCGGGGGCCGTCGAGGAGTCCGCCTGCCAGTAGGAGCCGACCCCCGTGACGCCCTTCTCTCCGGCCAGCCGCGCCACGAGCCGCCGGGCCTCGGCGGCGACCGCGGGATCGTCCACGGAGGCGCTGCCCGCGTCCACCAGGAGCAGGAGGTTGGGCTGGGAGGCGGGAAACTCCCGCTCCAGAGCCTTGGTCGCGTAGGTCGACTCGGCCTGCGGGTCCTCCCAGCCGCCGCTGCCCAGGCGGTCGGCGACCCCGCTGCCGGCCAGCACGGCGAGCGCGGTGATCACCAGGGCCACGAGCAGCGACAACCGGGGGCGGGCCGTCACGAAGCGGGTCCAGCCTCCGACTCGGGGCGGCCTGTTGACTTCGGTCATGGTGCGGTGTCCCCTTCAGCCTGATCCATGCTGTGCGCGGTCGGGCAGCATGGAGCCGTCACTGCCATAGACTGACAAACACGAGCTGTCGCTCGCGTTTCTCCAGAATGCGAGCGAGCGCTCGTGTTTGTCAATCGCGTTCGGAGAACTGGGGATAACGCGTGCCCGCCAACCGGGAGAAGGACAGCCAGGACCAGCAGGAGAAGGACCAGCCGCGCCGTCGACAGGCCCGCGGCGAGCGCCGTATCGCCCAGCTGCTCGAGGCCGCGGCCGCCGTCTTCACCGCCACCGGCTACACGGCCGCCAGCACCAACGCCATCGCCCGCGAGGCGGGCGTCTCGCCGGGCACGCTGTACCAGTTCTTCCCGAACAAGGAGGCGATCGCCATCGAGCTGGGCGACCGGCTCATGCACGAGATGCGCGAGACGTACGGCGAGGCGCTCGCCCCGGTCGATCCCGCGACCCCCCTGGAGGAGGCCGTAGGCGCGGCCGTGGACCGGTTCATCGCCTTCAACTGCGAGCACCCGGTGTTCTTCGCGCTGATGCACGGCCCGGACATCCCAGGCCGCATCGCCGCGGAGCACGACGCCCTGCACGCGGCCCTGCTGTCCCGGATCGAGGGCCTGCTCGCCTCACTCCTGCCCGACGTCACCCCGGCCGACCTCTCCCGGACCACCCATATGTGCCTGGGTCTGTACAAGGCGGGCCTGGAGCTGGTCCTCGCCCATGAGGGCGCCGAGCGCGAGGCCTACGTCCAGGAGTTGAAGAACGCCCTGTTCCGTTACCTCGACCCACTGGTGGGCACCCGGCTCGGACGCGGCGACACGACGTGAACCACACCATGACGCCCGCCTGACACAAGGTGCGCATCTGGTACAAGCTGCGCATGAATCAGCTCCCGGGCTCGGCGAAAGCCGCCGTGATCCACTCTCCACCGCACGACCCGGGCCCGCATCCCGGGGCCGCGAGGCCGGAGGCAGGCCGACGTTCACCCCCTGTCCGGGCAGGCACCCAGCCCTCTTGGAGAAATACCCCGTAGGGGTATAGCGTGGAATGGAGGGACCCCGTGGGTCCCCCCAGCCCCACACGGCTCGACGAGGAGAACGACATGACCGCCCAGACCGACGCCACCCCGGGTTCCGTCACCGCCGTCTACAAGGTCAGCGGCATGAGCTGCGGGCACTGCGAGGGTGCCGTCTCCGGCGAGATCTCCGAGCTCCCCGGTGTCAGCTCGGTGAAGGCCGTCGCGGCGACCGGTGAGGTCACCGTCGTCTCCGCGGCCCCGCTGGACGAGGAAGCTGTACGCGCGGCTGTCGACGAGGCCGGCTTCGAACTGGTCGCCAAGGTCTGAGCCTGGCCATGACCCGCACCACCGAAGAACCGCCGATAGCCGATACGGCCGACACGACCGGCACCTCCCAAGTGGAGCTGCTCATCGGCGGGATGACCTGCGCCTCCTGCGCGGCCCGCGTCGAGAAGAAGCTGAACCGCATGGACGGCGTGACCGCCACGGTGAACTACGCGACGGAGAAGGCGAAGGTCAGCTACCCGGCGGGCATCCAGGTCGCCGACCTGATCGCCACCGTGGTGAGGACGGGCTACACGGCCGCGGAGCCGGCGCCGCCGCAACCCGCGCCGCAGGCGTCGCCGGAAGGCGCCGAACTGCCGGAAGACCCCGAACTGGCGGGCTACCGCCGGCGCCTCACGGTCTCCGCCCTGCTCGCCGTCCCCGTCATCGTGCTGTCGATGATCCCGACCCTGCAGTTCGACAACTGGCAGTGGCTCGCGCTCACCCTGGCCTCACCGGTCGTCGTCTGGGGCGGACTGCCCTTCCACCGGGCCGCGTTCACGAACGCCCGGCACGGTGCGGCGACCATGGACACGCTGATCTCGATGGGCACACTGGCCGCCTACACGTGGTCCCTGTGGGCGCTGTTCTTCGGTGACGCGGGCATGAGCGGCATGCGCGACGACTTCGAGTTCACGGTCGCGCGCGTGGACGGCGCCTCGCAGATCTACCTCGAAGTGGCGTCCGGCGTCGTCACCTTCATCCTCCTCGGCCGCTATCTGGAGGCCCGCGCCAAGCGCCGCGCGGGGGCCGCGCTGCGGGCGCTGATGGAGCTGGGCGCGAAGGACGTGGCCGTGCTGCGGGACGGCCGCGAGATCCGCGTCCCCGTGGACCGGCTCGCCGTCGGCGACCGGTTCGTCGTACGGCCCGGCGAGAAGATCGCCACCGACGGCACCGTCGTAGAGGGCACCTCCGCGGTGGACGCCTCCATGCTGACCGGGGAGTCGGTGCCGGTGGACGTGACGGTCGGGGACGCGGTGACCGGTGCGACCGTCAACGCCGGGGGCCGACTGGTCGTCGAGGCGACCCGGATCGGCGCCGACACCCGGCTCGCGCGGATGGCGAAGCTCGTGGAGGACGCGCAGAACGGCAAGGCCGAGGTGCAGCGGCTCGCCGACCGGATCTCCGCGGTGTTCGTGCCGACGGTCATCGTCCTCGCGGTCGCCACCTTCGGGGCGTGGCTGGGCGCCACCGGCGACACGGTCGCCGCGTTCACCGCCGCCGTCGCGGTCCTGATCATCGCCTGCCCGTGCGCACTGGGCCTGGCCACTCCCACGGCCCTCATGGTCGGCACGGGACGTGGGGCGCAGCTCGGCATCCTGATCAAGGGTCCCGAGGTACTGGAGTCCACGCGCCGGGTCGACACCGTCGTCCTGGACAAGACCGGCACGGTCACCACCGGCCGCATGACCCTCCAGAAGGTGTACGCCGCCGACGGCGAGGACGAGGACCACGTGCTGCGCCTCGCGGGCGCCGTCGAGCACGCCTCCGAGCATCCCGTCGCCCGGGCGGTGGCCACGGGCGCGGAGGAGCGGTTCGGGCGGCTGCCGGAGGTCACGGGTTTCGAGAACGTACCCGGGCGCGGCGTACGCGCACGCGTGGAGGGCCGTGACGTGGCCGTGGGGCGCCTTTTCGACGCGGTGCCCACCGGGGTCGCCCGCGCCAAGGAAGAGGCCGAGAGGGACGGTCGTACGGCCGTCGTGGTCGGGTGGGACGGAGCGGCCCGCGGTGTCGTCACCGTCGCGGACGCGGTGAAGGAGACCAGCGCCGAGGCGGTGCGCGAGCTGCGTGCGCTGGGACTGGCTCCGGTGCTGCTGACCGGGGACAACCGGGCGGTCGCCGAAGCGGTGGCGGAGGCGGTCGGTATCGATCAGGTGATCGCGGAGGTCCTGCCCGAGGACAAGGTCGAAGCGGTACGGCGACTGCGGCGCGAGGGCCGGTGCGTCGCCATGGTCGGCGACGGCGTCAACGACGCGGCCGCGCTCGCCACCGCCGATCTGGGTCTCGCCCTGGGCACCGGGACTGACGCGGCGATCGAGGCGGGCGATCTGACGCTCGTGCGCGGAGATCTGCGGGTGGCGGCGGACGCGATCCGGCTGTCCCGGAAGACGCTGGCCACGATCAAGGGCAACCTCGTGTGGGCCTTCGGGTACAACGTCGCCGCGTTGCCGCTGGCCGCGGCGGGGCTGCTGAACCCGATGATCGCGGGGGCCGCGATGGCCTTCTCCTCGGTGTTCGTGGTGACGAACAGCTTGCGACTGCGGACGTTCCGGTGAATTCGTAGTAAGAACCCCACTGGGTCCCTCTGGAGTCCGACGCCCAGCTCACATAAGCTCTTCACAAGGCTCACGCATCATCCTTACGCTTGGGCCCCGATCGCCATATCGGGGCTCTTGCGCATCTAACGGACATATGCAAGAGACGCAGATCACAGTGATGTGAACGTAACCATCGAAGGGGTTCGAAGGTCTAAGTTGACGATGTCAGGCAGCGTCTTGGGGGGCGCTTACTGGCATCTGAGGATGTCTTGGGGGACTTCCTCAGAGTTGCGTTGCCGGGGCACGCACTTCGGGAAGCTTTGAGCGGCCCTCCCGAGTGTGCGCTGTCCCGGCAGACCGCACACCCATGAGTACGACGAGTTTTGCTCGTTCTGCTCAACGGCAGTACCGAAAGACAGCGATTCAGGCGCTGGTCTCTCAGACGCCCGGCCGGATCCCGTGGGGGGAATCCGCACCGGGACATGGGAAGGCGCCCTGGACGTCGGCCCGTGGGGGGACCGCCGCCAGGGCGCCTTCTGTTTTTCGCCTACGGAGCTGCAGCGCCTTCTTGGCTACGGATGCGCAGCACCCCAAAGGGGCCGCAGGGCCCTGAAGGGGCGCGGGGCTGTGTCGATATGCGGCTCCGCCGCGTGGGCGCGACCAGCCACAACCAACCCTCAGCCGATCCGACGCCCCCTCCGCGCCCCAAGCGGAGCGCTACCGCTGCTCTACGGGAACGAAGTCGCGCTCCACCACACCCGTGTAGATCTGGCGCGGGCGGCCGATGCGGGAGCCCGGCTCCTTGATCATCTCGTGCCACTGGGCGATCCAGCCCGGGAGGCGGCCGAGGGCGAACAGGACCGTGAACATCTCGGTCGGGAAGCCCATGGCCCGGTAGATCAGGCCGGTGTAGAAGTCGACGTTCGGGTAGAGGCTGCGCGAGACGAAGTAGTCGTCGGAGAGCGCGTGCTCCTCCAGCTTCAAGGCGATGTCCAGCAGCTCGTCGGACTTGCCGAGGGCCGACAGGACGTCGTGCGCGGCGGCCTTGATGATCTTGGCGCGCGGGTCGAAGTTCTTGTAGACCCGGTGGCCGAAGCCCATCAGGCGGACGCCGTCCTCCTTGTTCTTCACCTTGCGGATGAAGGAGTCGACGTCGCCGCCCGCGTCGCGGATGCCCTCGAGCATCTCCAGCACGGACTGGTTGGCGCCACCGTGCAGCGGGCCCCACAGCGCGTTGATGCCGGCCGAGATCGACGCGAACATGTTGGCCTGGGACGAGCCGACCAGGCGGACCGTGGACGTCGAACAGTTCTGCTCGTGGTCCGCGTGCAGGATCAGCAGCTTGTCCAGGGCCGAGACGACGATCGGGTCGAGGTCGTACTCCTGCGCCGGCACCGAGAAGGTCATGCGCAGGAAGTTCTCGACGTAACCGAGGTCGTTGCGCGGGTAGACGAACGGGTGGCCGATCGACTTCTTGTACGCGTACGCCGCGATCGTCGGAAGCTTGGCGAGCAGCCGGATCGTCGAGAGGTTGCGCTGCCTCTCGTCGAACGGGTTGTGGCTGTCCTGGTAGAACGTGGACAGCGCGGAGACGACCGACGACAGCATGGCCATCGGGTGGGCGTCGCGCGGGAAGCCCTTGTAGAAGTTCTTGACGTCCTCGTGCAGCAGGGTGTGCTGCGTGATGTCGTTCTTGAAGGTCGAGAGCTCGTCGACGGTGGGCAGCTCACCGTTGATCAGCAGGTAGGCCACCTCCAGGAAGGTGGAGCGCTCGGCCAGCTGCTCGATCGGGTAGCCGCGGTAGCGGAGGATGCCCGCCTCGCCGTCGAGGTAGGTGACGGCGGATTTATAGGCGGCGGTGTTGCCGTAGCCGCTGTCCAGCGTCACCAGACCGGTCTGGGCGCGGAGCTTGCCGATGTCGAAGCCCTTGTCGCCGACGGTGCTGTCAATCACCGGGTAGGTGTACTCGCCGTCGCCGTACCGCAGTACTACAGAGTTGTCGCTCACGTCTTCCCTCACCGACGTTGTGCCTCATCTTCGAGGTTGCCCTGACTGTCTCTACCCTCCCCCATTCGGCTCAGGAGAGTGCACTCGGGGTCGACCATTGGGCCTATTGGCGGCACTGAGTGCCGCCAACTTGTCATCCTGCCCCCTGTTTTCCCCATCCGGAAGTGCTCTGTGACCTTCACGACTCATTTGATCGATCATTTTTTTCGGTGCCTCACGAATCGCCAGGTCAGAGGGGGGTCCGGCGACAGGACGCGAGCAGGGTTCAGGAGGAGCCCGCGAGGCGGAAGTCGAGCGCCGTGCAGCGCCGCCCCGCCGACACGGTGCGCACCGCCTGGCCGATCGCCTTGCGTGAACCCACGAGAACGACCAGTCGTTTGGCGCGGGTCACCGCCGTGTACAGCAGGTTCCGCTGGAGCATCATCCATGCTCCGGTGGTGACGGGGATCACCACGGCGGGATATTCACTTCCCTGTGAACGGTGGATCGTCACCGCGTACGCGTGCGCCAGTTCGTCCAGTTCATCGAATTCGTACGGCACCTCCTCGTCCTCGTCCGTCAGCACCGTCAGGCGCTGGTCGACCGGGTCGAGCGAGGTGACCACGCCCACGGTGCCGTTGAAGACGCCGTTCTTCCCCTTCTCGTAATTGTTGCGAATCTGGGTGACCTTGTCGCCGACGCGGAAGACCCGCCCGCCGAACCGCTTCTCCGGCAGATCGGGGCGCCCCGGTGTGACGGCCTGCTGGAGCAGGCCGTTCAGGGTGCCCGCGCCGGCGGGCCCGCGGTGCATGGGGGCCAGGACCTGAACATCCCGGCGCGGGTCGAGGCCGAACTTGGCCGGAATGCGACGGGCCGCCACGTCCACGGTGAGCCGTCCGGCCGCCTCCGTGTCGTCCTCGACGAAGAGGAAGAAGTCCTTCATGCCGTCGGTGACCGGGTGCTGCCCGGCGTTGATCCGGTGCGCGTTGGTCACCACGCCGGACTGCTGGGCCTGGCGGAAGACCCGGGTCAGCCGCACGGCGGGGATCGGGCTGCCGTCCGCCAGGAGGTCCCTCAGCACCTCCCCCGCGCCGACGCTCGGCAACTGGTCCACGTCCCCGACGAAGAGCAGATGGGCACCGGGCGGTACGGCCTTGACCAGCTTGTTGGCGAGCAGCAGGTCCAGCATGGACGCCTCGTCGACCACCACCAGGTCGGCCTGGAGCGGGCGGTCCTTGTCGTACGCCGCGTCACCGCCCGGCTTGAGCTCCAGGAGGCGGTGGACGGTGGAGGCCTCGGCGCCGGTGAGCTCGGCGAGGCGCTTGGCGGCGCGGCCGGTGGGGGCGGCCAGCACGACCCTGGCCTTCTTGGCGCGGGCCAGCTCCACGATCGAGCGGACCGTGAACGACTTTCCGCAGCCGGGGCCTCCGGTGAGGACGGCGACCTTCTGCGTCAGCGCCAGTTTGACGGCGGCCTCCTGCTCCGGGGCGAGCTCGACGCCCGTACGGCCCTTCAGCCAGCCCAGCGCCTTGTCCCAGGCCACGTCACGGAAGCCCGGCATCCGGTCCTCGTCGGTGCGCAGCAGGCGCAACAGCTGGGCGGAGAGGGAGAGTTCGGCCCGGTGGAAGGGGACGAGGTAGACGGCGGTGACGGGATCGCCCGAGCCGCCGTCGGGGCCGGGGACCTTCTCCCGTACGACACCGGGGTCGCCGCCCTCCTCCGGGACCTGGGCCAGCTCCGCCAGGCACTCGATGACGAGCCCGGTGTCGACCTGGAGCAGCTTCACCGCGTCCGCGATCAGCCGCTCCTCGGGGAGATAGCAGTTGCCCTGGTCGGTGGCCTGCGACAGGGCGTACTGCAGGCCCGCCTTGACCCGCTCCGGGCTGTCGTGCGGGATGCCGACGGACTGGGCGATCTTGTCGGCGGTGAGGAAGCCGATGCCCCAGACGTCGGCCGCCAGCCGGTACGGCTGGTTCTTCACGACGGAGATCGAGGCGTCGCCGTACTTCTTGTAGATGCGCACGGCGATGGAGGTGGACACCTCGACGGTCTGGAGGAAGAGCATGACCTCCTTGATCGCTTTCTGCTCCTCCCAGGCGTCGGCGATCTTCTTGGTGCGCTTGGGGCCGAGGCCGGGGACCTCGATCAGGCGCTTCGGCTCCTCCTCGATGATCTTCAGGGTGTCCAGACCGAAGTGCTGGGTGATGCGGTCGGCGAAGACCGGGCCGATGCCCTTGACCAGCCCGGAGCCGAGGTAGCGGCGGATGCCCTGGACGGTGGCCGGCAGGAGCGTCGTGTAGTTCTCGACGGTGAACTGCTTGCCGTACTGCGGGTGGGAGCCCCAACGCCCCTCCATCCGCAGCGACTCGCCGACCTGGGCGCCGAGCAGCGCGCCGACGACCGTGAGGAGGTCGCCGCCGCCGCGCCCGGTGTCGACGCGGGCGACCGTGTAGCCGTTCTCCTCGTTGGCGTACGTGATCCGCTCCAGGACGCCTTCGAGTACGGCAAGGCGCCGTTCGCCCGTGGAAGCCCCCGCCTGATCGGTCATGATCCGACGGTACCGCCCGGCACCGACAGTTCAGCCGGCCTGTGACTTCACGTGGTCGATGACCTTCTGGAAGTCCTCGGTGGGCGAGAACTCCACGAACTCGCAGTCCTCCAGGGCCACGGGGACGTGACCCGGCGCCCAGTAGTACGCCTGCCCCGCCTCGTACGTCTGCTCGCCCTCGGCCGTGTGCATCACCAGCCGCCCTTTGAGCAGGTAGCCCCAGTGCGGGCACTGGCACGCGTCGCCGGGCATGCCCTTCAGGGCCGGGCCCATGTCCGTGCCCTGCGGCAGGCGTATGTAGCCGACCGACATCCCGCCGCCCATCGGTTTGATGCGCAACTCCACGCCGTCGCCTTCCAGCGCGACAGGGACGTCCTTTCGAGCCGCTGCCGTCATGACTCCTCCGCTCCGGCCCGCGAGGGCCCCGAGGAAACGACACCTGTACTTCCAGCCTGAACCGCCCCGGGCGGCCCCGCGACATCACGATCCGGTCTCGGGATGTGGTTGAGGGCTTGATTAACCCCCGTGTAATCGATTCCAATCCTCCGTACCACGTCGATGTAATCGATTCCACGAGTGCGTCGGTCCCTGAACGATCCACAAGGAGGTGGAGCGGCGATGGCGAGCATCAAGGACGTCGCTGCCGAGGCGGGCGTCTCCGTCGCCACGGTCTCGCGCGTCCTGAACGACCATCCATCGGTCAGCGCCGAGGCACGCACGCGCGTGCTGGCCGCCGTCGAGACCCTGGGCTACCGCCCGAACGCCGTCGCCCGCTCCCTGCGCACCGACCAGACCCACACCCTCGGCCTGGTCATCAGCGACGTGATGAACCCGTATTTCACCGAGCTGGCCCGCTCCGTCGAGGAGGAGGCCCGCGCGCTCGGCTACAGCGTCATCATCGGCAACGCCGACGAGCGGCCGGATCTGCAGGACCACCACGTACGGAACCTGCTGGACCGGCGTATCGACGGCCTCCTGGTCTCCCCCACCGACGGCGGCTCGCCGCTGATGCTGGACGCCGTGCGCGCGGGGACGCCGATGGTCTTCGTGGACCGGTGGATCCCGGGCGTGGACGTGCCGGTGGTGCGGGCGGACGGGCGAGGTGCCGTACGGGATCTCGTCGCGCATCTGCACGGGCTGGGGCATCGCAGGCTCGCCATCATCGCGGGCCCCGCGGCGACCACCACCGGACGGGAGCGGGTCGAGGCCTTCCGGGAGGCGCTCGGCGCCTACGGACTCGAACTCCCCGACGCCTACATAGGCCAGGGCGACTTCCAGGCCGAGAGCGGGCGGCGGGTCACCGAGGGCTTCCTCGACCTGCCCGAGCCGCCCGAGGTCGTGTTCGCTGCCGACAACCTGATGGCGCTCGGCGCGCTGGACGCCGTACGCGCGCGTGGGCTGCGCGTGCCGGACGACCTCGCGCTGGCCGCGTTCGACGACATCCCGTGGTTCGTGCACACCGATCCGCCGGTCACCGCGATCGCCCAGCCCACGGGCGAGCTGGGCCGGGCCGCCGTACGGGCCCTGGTCGACCGCATCGAGGGACGGCCCGGCGAGTCCGTCACCCTCCCCGCCCGTCTCGTCGTACGCCGCTCCTGCGGCGAACCACCGGCTCCCCCGGAGCCGTCCCCCGTAACGAACAGGAGCCAGTCGTGAGCAACGCGGACGAGTTGCTGCGCATCGAGGGCATACGGAAGGCCTTCCCGGGCGTGGTCGCGCTGGACGGCGTCGACTTCGATCTGCGCCGGGGCGAGGTACATGTGCTGCTCGGTGAGAACGGCGCCGGCAAGAGCACCCTCATCAAGATGCTCTCCGGCGCCTACACGCCCGACGCCGGGCGGATCCTGGTCGGCGGCGAGGAGACGCGCATCCATGGTGCGCAGGACTCCGAGCGCCTCGGGATCGCCACCATCTACCAGGAGTTCAACCTCGTTCCCGATCTGACGGTCGCCGAGAACATCTTCCTGGGGCGCCAGCCGCGCCGTTTCGGGATGATCGACCGGAAGAGGATGGAGGCCGACGCCGAGGTGCTCCTCGCGCGCGTGGGTGTGAACGTGTCGCCACGCGCGCGGGTGCGCGAACTCGGCATCGCCCGCCTGCAGATGGTCGAGATCGCGAAGGCGCTCAGCCTGAACGCGCGCGTGCTGATCATGGACGAGCCGACCGCCGTGCTCACCTCCGAGGAGGTCGACAAGCTCTTCTCCATCGTGCGCAAGCTGCGCGAGGACGGCGTCGGGATCGTCTTCATCACGCACCACCTGGAGGAGATCGCCACCCTGGGAGACCGGGTCACGGTCATCCGGGATGGCAGGAGCGTCGGGCAGGTCCCGGCCACCACGCCCGAGGACGAGCTCGTACGGCTCATGGTGGGACGCTCCATCGAGCAGCAGTACCCGCGCGAACGGGCCGACCGCGGAGCCGCGTTGCTGTCCGTCGAGGGGCTGACCCGCGACGGCGTCTTCCACGACGTCAGCTTCGAGGTGCACGCCGGTGAGGTGGTCGGCATCGCGGGACTGGTCGGTGCCGGCCGTACCGAGGTCGTGCGGGCCGTGTTCGGGGCGGACCCGTACGACAAGGGGGCCGTGAAGGTCGCCGGTTCCTCCCTCCCCGGGCACGACGTCAACGCGGCGATGACCGCGGGCATCGGGCTCATCCCCGAGGACCGCAAGGGCCAGGGCCTGGTGCTGGACGCGTCCGTCGAGGAGAACCTCGGCCTGGTGACGCTGCGTTCGGCCACGCGCGCGGGGCTCGTCGACCTCAAGGGGCAGCGCGAGGCGGCCGCGCGGATCGCGGGGCAGCTCGGCGTGCGGATGGCGGGCCTCGGCCAGCACGTGCGCACGCTCTCCGGCGGCAACCAGCAGAAGGTCGTCATCGGCAAGTGGCTGCTCGCCGACACCAAGGTGCTGATCCTCGACGAGCCGACGCGCGGTATCGACGTCGGCGCCAAGGTCGAGATCTACCAGCTCATCAACGAACTCACCGCTCAGGGTGCCGCCGTCCTGATGATCTCCAGCGATCTGCCGGAGGTCCTCGGCATGAGCGACCGGGTCCTGGTGATGGCCCAGGGCCGGATCGCGGGCGAACTCACCGCCGACGAGGCCACCCAGGACTCCGTGATGGCACTCGCCGTCAGCAACCCCACCAGCGATCTCACCACCGACAAGACCGGAACGGAGGCCACCCGTGGCCACTGACACGCTCAAGAGCTCGGCGGGCGCGAGTGGCGCCCCGGGCGGCCTGCGCCGCCTCCTGCTCGACAACGGCGCGCTGACCGCGCTGATCGTCCTCGTCGTCGCGATGTCGGCGCTGTCCGGCGACTTCATGACGACCGACAACCTCCTCAACGTCGGCATCCAGGCGGCCGTGACCGCCATCCTCGCCTTCGGCGTGACCTTCGTGATCGTCTCGGCGGGCATCGACCTGTCGGTCGGCTCGGTGGCGGCCCTGTCGGCCACCGTCCTCGCCTGGAGCGCCACCTCCGAAGGCGTCCCGGTCTTCCTCGCCGTCCTCCTCGCCATCGCGACCGGCATAGCGTGCGGCCTGGTCAACGGCATCCTGATCTCGTACGGCAAGCTGCCGCCGTTCATCGCGACGCTGGCCATGCTGTCGGTGGCCCGCGGTCTGTCCCTGGTGATCTCGCAGGGCTCCCCCATCGCCTTCCCCGACTCGGTCTCGCACCTCGGCGACACCCTCGGCGGCTGGCTGCCGGTGCCCGTGCTGGTGATGGTCGGCATGGGGCTGATCACGGCGTTCGTGCTGGGGCGTACGTACATCGGCCGCTCGATGTACGCGATCGGCGGCAACGAGGAGGCGGCCCGCCTCTCCGGTCTGCGCGTGAAGAGGCAGAAGCTCGCGATCTACGCCTTCTCCGGTCTGTTCGCCGCCGCCGCGGGCATCGTGCTCGCCGCCCGCCTCTCCTCCGCGCAGCCGCAGGCCGCGCAGGGCTACGAGCTCGACGCCATCGCGGCGGTCGTCATCGGCGGCGCCTCGCTGGCCGGCGGCACGGGCAAGGCGTCCGGCACGCTGATCGGCGCGCTGATCCTCGCGGTCCTGCGCAACGGCCTCAACCTCCTGTCGGTGTCCGCCTTCTGGCAGCAGGTCGTCATCGGTGTCGTGATCGCGCTGGCGGTGCTGCTGGACACGGTGCGGCGCAAGGCGGGGGCGACTCCCGTGGCGGCCGGTACCGGGGGCAACAAGGGCAAGCAGGCGGCGACTTATCTGCTGGCGGCCGTCGTCGCGGCGGCGATCGTCGGCGCCACCTCCTTCCTGCACAGCGGCACGTCGGAGGCGAAGAGCCAGAAGATCGGGCTGTCGCTGTCGACCCTCAACAACCCGTTCTTCGTGCAGATCCGGGCTGGTGCGCAGGCCGAGGCGGAGAAGCTGGGCGTGGACCTGACCGTCACCGACGCGCAGAACGACGCCTCGCAGCAGGCCAACCAGCTGCAGAACTTCACCAGTGAGGGCCTCGGCACGATCATCGTCAACCCGGTGGACTCCGACGCGGTGACCCCGGCGGCGAAGGCCGTCAACAAGTCGGACATCCCGCTCGTCGCCGTCGACCGCTCGGTCAACAACGCCACCACCGCCGCCCTCGTCGCCTCCGACAACGTCACCGGCGGCAAGCTCGCCGCCAAGTCGCTCGCCGAGAAGCTGGGCGGCAAGGGCAGGATCGTGATCCTCCAGGGCCAGGCCGGCACCTCCGCCAGCCGTGAGCGCGGCTCGGGCTTCGCCGAGGGCCTGAAGGCCTACCCGGGCATCGAGGTCGTCGCCAAGCAGCCCGCCGACTGGGACCGCACCAAGGGCCTGGACGTCATGACGAACCTGCTCCAGGCCAACCCGGACATCGACGGTGTCTTCGCCGAGAACGACGAGATGGCCCTCGGCGCGATCAAGGCGCTCGGCGCCAAGGCCGGCAAGTCCGTCCAGGTCATCGGCTTCGACGGAACCGCGGACGGGCTGAAGGCCGTCGAGGCGGGCACGCTGTACGCGTCGGTGGCGCAGCAGCCGACGGAACTCGGCAGGATCGCCGTGCGGAACGCGGTGAAGGCCGCCGCGGGCGACAAGGTCGAGAAGTCGGTGATGGTGCCGGTGAAGGTGGTCACGAAGGAGAACGTGGCCGGCTTCACGGGCTGAGAACGACGGGCGGGCGGGTCCTCGGCGGAGTCCTCTGCGGGGATCCGCCCGCCTCACGTCACTACGGGGATCTATCAGGGAGCAACTCATGTACGACTACGACCTCCTGGTCGTAGGGTCGGCCAACGCCGACCTGGTGATCGGCGTCGAGCGTCGGCCGGGGGCCGGCGAGACCGTGCTCGGCTCCGATCTGGCCGTCCACCCGGGCGGCAAGGGCGCGAACCAGGCGGTCGCGGCCGCCCGGCTCGGGGCCCGTACGGCCCTGCTGGCGCGGGTCGGCGACGACGCGCACGGCCGGCTGCTGCTCGACTCGCAGCGGGCGGCCGGCGTCGACACGGTGGGCGTCCTGGTCGGCGGCGCGCCGACCGGCGTCGCGCTGATCACGGTGGACCCGTCCGGGGACAACAGCATCGTGGTCTCGCCGGGCGCCAACGGACGGCTCGCCCCCGAGGACGTACGGGCCGCCGCGAGCCTCTTCCAGGCGTCGCGGGTGGTGTCGGCCCAGCTGGAGATCCCGCTGGAGACGGTCGTCGAGGCCGTACGCAGCCTGGCGGACGACAGCCGCTTCGTCCTCAACCCCTCCCCGCCGCGCCCGCTGCCCGCCGAGGTGCTGGCGGCCTGCGACCCGCTGATCGTGAACGAGCACGAGGCGAAGGTGATCCTCGGCGACTCGGCGGTGGGCGAGACGCCGGAGGACTGGGCGCGGATCCTGCTCGCCAAGGGGCCCCGCTCGGTGGTCGTGACCCTGGGCGCGGAGGGTGCGCTGGTGGCCTCCGCGCAGGGCGTGACGCGGGTGGCGTCCGTGCGGGTGGACGCGGTGGACACGACGGGCGCGGGCGACGCGTTCACGGCCGCGCTGGCCTTCGGGCTCGGGACGGGCTCGTCCCTGGCGGAGGCCGCGGCGTACGCGGCCCGGGTCGGGGCCGCGGCGGTCACGAAGGAGGGCGCGCAGGCGTCGTTCCCGACGGCGGCGGAGGTCGAGGCGCTGTGAAGAAGGCCGGAATCCTGAACCGTCACCTCTCCGGCGCCCTGGCCGAGCTGGGCCACGGCGACGGAGTGCTGGTGTGCGACGCGGGCATGCCGATACCCGACGGCCCCCGGGTCGTGGACCTGGCCTTCCGGGCCGGGGTGCCGTCGTTCGCCGAGGTGCTGGACGGTCTGCTGGCCGAGCTGGCGGTGGAGGGCGCGACGGCGGCGCGGGAGGTGCGCGAGGCGAATCCGGCGGCGGCCGCGCTGCTGGAGGGCGCGTTTCCCGAGCTGGAGCTGGTCCCGCACGAGCGGCTCAAGGAGCTGTCGGCCGGGGCGCGGCTGGTCGTACGGACCGGGGAGGCGCGGCCGTACGCGAATGTGCTGCTGCGCTGCGGGGTCTTCTTCTGACCTCTGTGGGGCCTTCTGCTGACCCAGGAACGTTTCGAGGGGCCCGGTCCGTCGACCGAGCCCCTCGGGGTTTCCCCTCCCCATCAGAACCCCCGCGATCCCCCCAGATCCCCCTCCAAGAGTCCTGATGCCAAGTACGACCCGCGAGGTGGGGGAAGGGTTGCACGGTCTCCGCGGATTTTTTTCCGGCGCGTCCGGGCACCTTCGGAATGCCCGGAAATCCGAACAGACGTAGCGTTTCAGATATGTCAGAAGTAGACGCAAACCCCCTCACGTCCCTCCAGGACGACGTGCTCGACGAGCTCGGTGACGACCGGATCGGCGACATCGCGGGGCTGCTGGGCACCGACGAGCCGGGCGCCCGGCAGGTGGTGTGTACGACGGTGTCGGCACTGTCCGGCGAGGCGGAGGCCGTGGCGACCCCGCACGACGCCCCTCTCACCGGCGTGGCCACCGTGGGCGGCTTCGCGACCGGAGGCCTGATGGCCGGGCTGCTGGCCGAGGAGGCCAAACCGGTCGCGCATGCGGTGGCCCGCAGGACGGGACTGGCGCCGGGTGCCGTGTCCCGGGTGGTGGAGATGGTGATCCCGGTGGTGCTGACGGTGCTCACGAAGCGTGCCGGGAAATAGCGGTCGCTCACGGCAGGAGGCTCACCGGGGCACTGGGCCGTCGCCGCCCCACATGCGGCCGTCGGATGCGAGAGCATGCCCGTCCGCAGCGGACGACGCCATCCACGCCATGAGCCCGGCCTCGGACATCGGCACCGCGCTGCGCGGCGCACACGTCCTCGGCAGTGAGCTCCTGGCCGTCGCCCCGCGAGACAAGACAAGGACGAGAAGGCGCGTCCAGGCCGTCGCAGGCATCTTCCACTGGTCCGCCCACTGATCCAACCGAACCGCCCAGTCCTCTGCACCGGGGAAGCCACCGGCGCGGAAAAGACCGTGGCGGTGAGCGATCCGTCCACGCACCCGAGGCCGACCGACGGAATAAGCGCTGGCGGCCCCAACTCCTGGACGGCAGCCTTGACTTCATGGTTCCGCGCCCTGCCACCACCGCACCCGACGCCTCCTGGCTCGGCCCCCCGATCGATGCCCGCCCCCTCTTCGCCCCCGAGCACACCGCCCTGATCGCCACCTTGCGCGGACTGCCCCCGTCCGACTGGGAACGGGAGGCAGTACCGGGCTGGAGCGTGCGCGATGTCGCCTCGCATCTGCTGCGGGACTGCTACGGGCGTCTCGCCCGGCACCGCGACGGGCACCAGGAAGGTCCCGGCTTCGCGCCCGGCGAGGACCTGACGGCGTACATCCACCGCATCAACCAGCAGTGGGTCGACGCCCACGCCGGGGTGAGCCCCGCCGCACTCACCGACACCCTGGAGCTGGTCGGCGGTCAGGTCGCCCGTCTCTTCGAGGACACCGACCCGGCGGCGCCGTCACTCGGGGTCTCCTGGGCCGGAGTCGATCCGGCGCCGATGTGGCTGGACAGCGCACGGGAGCTGACCGAGTACTGGACCCACCGTCAGCAGATCCGCCACGCCACCGGCCAGGGCACCGACCCCGACCCGAGGTTCCTGTCCGTGGTCCTGGACACCTTCCTGCGCGCCCTGCCGCACACCCTGCGCGACACCGCCGCGCCCCCCGGCACCCAGGTCCAGGTCCGCGTGGACGGCCGCGCCGGCGGGACCTGGACCATCACGGCGACCACCACCGAGGGCAGCTGGTCCCTGGCCGAGTCCCCCGTCAGCCGCCCCGCCGCACTCGTCCACCTCGACGCGGAGACCACCTGGCGCCTCTGCGTCCGCGGCATCGAACCGGCCGACGCGCTCGCCGTTGCCCACATCGACGGCGACCCCCGACTCGCGGAAGCCGCCTGCAGGATCGTTTCCATCATCCGCTGACAGGGCAGCTGCACAGGCCCGCGCCCCGCCGGAGCCCGCACGCAGCCGGCCCCCACAGGAGCTCTGACTCCCGAGACCGGACAGGAGCTCCGAACCCAAGAACCTCAGGCCCAGGGAGCTCCGACTCCAAGACTCCGCGGGAGCTCCAACCCCACTGCTCCGCAGGGGCTCTTACTCCCGAGGCCCCCCGGAAGACCCCCGCACCATCAGCTCGCCCCGGATCGTCGCGATCCCCCCGGGCGGCGGCTCCTCCCGCCCCATCGCGATCCGACCGGCCCGCGCCCCCGCGTCCGACAGCGGCAGCCTCACGGTTGTGAGGGAAGGCACCGCATCGATGCTGAACGGGAGGTCGTCGAACCCCGCCACCGAGACATCGTCCGGAATCCGCAGCCCCGAATCCCGCAGCGCGGCGCAGGCCCCCAGCGCGACGGAGTCGTTCGCCGCGACCACGGCCGTCAGTGACGGGTCGCGGCGCAGCAGCTCCAGCGTCGCCTCGTAGCCCGACTGCCGGTCGTAGCGGCCGTAGACCGTCCAGCGCGGGTCCTCCTCGATGCCGTGGGCCTGAAGCGCGGCCCGGTGGCCCTCCAGCCGGTGCCGGGTCGTGGTGCGCTCCTCGGGGCCCGCGATGTAGCCGAGGCGTCGATGCCCCAGCCCGATCAGGTGCTCGGTCAGTTCGCGTCCGCCGCCGCGGTTGTCGAAGGTCAGCGCGATCGCGCCGGTGTCCGGTGCCGGCGGCCGGCCGCACAGCACCACGCGCGTGCCGGCGTCGGCGAGCTTCCGCAGCTTCGCCGCGACCGCCGCCGCGTGCGGCGCGTCCTCGACGGCGCCGCCGGTCAGGACGACCGCGGCCGCCCGCTGCCGCTGAAGCAGGGTCAGATAGGTCAGCTCGCGCTCGGGCGAACCTCCCGTGTTGCAGACGACGGCCAGCCGTTCGCCGCCCGCCCGGCCGCCCGGGCCGCCGATCTCCAGCTGGATCGCGCTCGCCATGATCCCGAAGAAGGGGTCGGCGATGTCGTTGACCAGGATGCCGACCAGGTCGGACGTGGCCGCGGCCAGGGCGCTCGCGGGACCGTTCAGTACGTAGTCCAGCTCGTCCACCGCCCGCAGCACCCGCTCGCGGGTGGAGGCGGCGACGGGGTAGTTCCCGTTCAGCACGCGCGACACCGTCGCGGGGGAGACCTGGGCGCGGGCCGCCACGTCCGCCAGGGTCACCGTCATCTCGTCGTCCTCCGGTCGCGCATCTCGTCGTACCACCTCGTACTGCTCACAGACAGGCCTGCCTCCTCGTAGACAGGCCGTCGGCGGCCACGGTTCCGTGTATGTCGAGCAGACCTTACGGCCAAGAACCCCCGCTGTTCGTCCCCTCGAACAACTCAACCCGGTCACGGTCTTGTCCGGACCCCTGGTCAGAGGCTAGCTTCTTATCGGATAGAAAGCGCTTGCTGTGACGCTCAACAGGGTAGGGCGTACGCGGCGCGCACAACCGCGTACGAAGCGCGCACGAACGTTGCGCAGACACCTACGAAGGGAACGACGTGACACGCAAGACGGTGCGTATCGCCATGAACGGTGTGACCGGGCGCATGGGCTACCGCCAGCACCTGGTCCGCTCCATCCTGGCCATCCGTGAGCAGGGCGGCCTCGACCTCGGCGACGGCACCGTGCTGTGGCCGGAGCCGATCCTGGTCGGCCGCCGCGAGCACGCCCTGAAGGCGCTCGCCGAGCAGCACGGCCTGGGCCTGGAGAACGTCTCGACCGACGTCGACGCGGTCCTCGCCGACCCGAGTGTCGACATCTACTTCGACGCCCAGGTCACCTCCGCCCGCGAGGAGGCGCTCCGGAAGGCGATCGCCGCGGGCAAGCACATCTACACCGAGAAGCCGACGGCCACGGGCCTGGAGGGCGCCCTGGAGCTCGCGCGGCTGGCCGCCGACGCCGGCATCAAGCACGGCGTCGTCCAGGACAAGCTGTTCCTGCCGGGCCTGCTGAAGCTGAAGCGCCTCATCGACGGCGGCTTCTTCGGGCAGATCCTCTCCGTCCGCGGCGAGTTCGGCTACTGGGTCTTCGAGGGCGACTGGCAGGACGCGCAGCGCCCGTCATGGAACTACCGGGCCGAGGACGGCGGTGGCATCGTTGTCGACATGTTCCCGCACTGGGAGTACGTGCTGCACGAGCTGTTCGGCCGTGTGAAGTCCGTGCAGGCCATCGCCACCACCCACATCCCGCAGCGCTGGGACGAGAACGGCAAGCCGTACGACGCCACGGCCGACGACGCCGCCTACGGCATCTTCGAACTCGACGGCGGCGCCATCGCCCAGATCAACTCCTCCTGGGCCGTGCGCGTCAACCGCGACGAGCTCGTCGAGTTCCAGGTCGACGGCACGGAGGGCTCCGCGGTCGCGGGCCTGCGCAACTGCCGCGTGCAGCACCGCTCCCTCACCCCCAAGCCGGTCTGGAACCCGGACATCCCGGCCACCTACTCCTTCCGCGACCAGTGGCAGGAGGTGCCGGACAACGCCGAGTTCGACAACGGCTTCAAGGCCCAGTGGGAGCTGTTCCTCAAGCACGTCTACGCCGACGCGCCCTACCACTGGGACCTCCTCGCCGGTGCCCGCGGCGTCCAGCTCGCCGAGCTGGGCCTGAAGTCCTCGGCCGAGGGCCGCCGTATCGACGTCCCGGAGATCTCGCTGTGACCGTCCGACTGCCTGACTTCAAGGGCGGCCTGCGGGCGTACGAGCCCCGCACCGAGCCGCTAGCCCTCACGCCGGGCGCGCCCCTCACCTCCCGTACGGTCTTCTCGGCGGCGCACGTCGTCGCCGACCCGTACGCCGATGTGTCGCCCGACTCGGCCGCCGCCGTCGACTGGGACGCCACCCTCGCCTTCCGCCGGCACCTGTGGTCCCACGGGCTCGGTGTCGCCGAGGCCATGGACACCGCGCAGCGCGGGATGGGCCTGGACTGGGCGGGTGCGGCCGAGCTGATCCGGCGCAGCGCCGCCGAGGCCAAGTCGGTCGGCGGGCTCATCGCCTGCGGTGTCGGCACCGACCAGCTCACCGGCCCGGCGTCCCTGGACGAGGTCCGGGCGGCCTACGAGGAGCAGCTCGCCCTCGTCGAGCAGTCCGGCGCGCAGGCCATCCTGATGGCCTCCCGGGCGCTCGCGGCGGCGGCCAAGGGCCCCGAGGACTACCTGGAGGTCTACGGCCACCTGCTGCGCCAGTCCGCCGAGCCGGTGATCCTGCACTGGCTGGGCCCGATGTTCGACCCGGCGCTGGAGGGCTACTGGGGGTCGAGCGACCTCGACGCGGCCACCGACACCTTCCTGGAGGTCATCGCCGCGCACCCCGACAAGGTGGACGGCATCAAGGTGTCGCTGCTGGAGGCCCAGCGCGAGATCGACATCCGCCGCCGCCTCCCGCAGGGCGTGCGCTGTTACACCGGCGACGACTTCAACTACCCCGAGCTGATCGCGGGCGACGAGAAGGGCTTCAGCCACGCCCTGCTCGGCATCTTCGACCCGCTGGGCCCGCTGGCGGCCGAGGCGGTGCGGGTGCTGGACACGGGGAACGTCGGCGGCTTCCGTGAACTGCTCGACCCCACGGTCGAGTTGTCCCGCCACCTCTTCCAGACGCCGACCCGCTTCTACAAGACGGGCGTGGTCTTCCTGGCCTGGCTGGCCGGCCACCAGTCGCACTTCACCATGGTCGGCGGCCTGCAGTCGGCCCGTTCCCTCCCGCACTTCGCCCGCGCCTACGAACTCGCCGACGGACTGGGCCTGTTCCCGGACCCGAAGCTGGCCGAGGAGCGGATGAAGAACCTGCTCGCCCTGTACGGAGTGGCCCAGTGAGCACCGGACTTGAACGCTTCTCCATCAACCAGATGACGGTGAAGCAGCTGAGCATGCCCGAACTGGTCGAGGCCTGCGGCGATTTGGGCGTGGCGAACGTCGGCCTGTGGCGCGAACCCGTCCAGACGTACGGCCTGGAGGCGACGGCCAAGCTGGTGCGCGACGCGGGCCTGACGGTCACCACCCTGTGCCGCGGCGGCTTCTTCACGGCGATCCGCCCGACGGAGCGGGCCGCGGCGCTGGACGACAACCGCCGCGCCATCGACGAGGCGGCGACGCTGGGCACGGAGGTGCTGGTCCTGGTGTCAGGCGGCCTGCCGACCGGCTCCAAGGACCTGCACGGCGCACGCGAGCGGATCGCCGACGCGCTCGGCGAGTTGGGCCCGTACGCCGAGGAGCGCGGCGTGAAGCTGGCCATCGAGCCGCTGCACCCGATGTACGCCGCCGACCGCTGCGTGGTGTCGACCCTGGCCCAGGCCCTGGACCTCGCGGAACGCTTCCCGGCCCACCAGGTCGGCGTCACGGTGGACACGTACCACATCTGGTGGGACGACACGGCGCCGGAGCAGATCGCCCGGGCGGGGGCGGGTGGCCGTATCCACACCTTCCAGCTCGCCGACTGGACGACGCCGCTGCCGGAGGGCGTGCTCACCGGGCGCGGCCAGATCGGCGACGGCGCGATCGACATGCGGGAGTGGAAGCGGTACGTGGAGGCGGCCGGGTACACGGGCGCCATCGAGGTCGAGCTGTTCAACGACGGGCTGTGGGCGCGGGACGGGCGGGAGGTGCTCGCCGAGACGGCGCGGCGGTTCGTGGAGCACGCCGCGTGACGAGGCGGGGTGGTCCGCCCCCGCCGGGAGGGCGGACCACCCCGTGCCCCGGCCGCCGGTGCGGGTCAGGCGCGGCAGCGCAGCATCTCCAGTGGCGGGTTGGCGAGGTAGTCGGCCCAGAAGTCCGCGCCGAACTCGCGCAGGCCCGCGTCGGAGACCTCCAGTGGGACCCAGGTCAGCTCGCTGAATCCGGCCGCCCGCAGGGACGCTTCGTAGACCTCGCGGCGCGGGGCGGCGGCGAGGATGCTGATCGGCGGGTCGAGCAGGGCCGTGACCCGGAAGCGCGGCCCGGTCTCGGTCTCCTCACCGGTCGGCTCGCAGCGGAAGCCGTACTTCTCCAGGGTCGCCGGGTCGGCACGGTAGTCGGGTGACTGGCCGAGCACGAAGAACTCGGCGCCGGGCGCCAGGCTCCGGTGCACGTTGCGGCACATCCGCTCCATGTCGGCGACGTCCTGGGCGTAGTTGAGCATCTGCACCCCGATCGCGACGTCGAAGCGCCGGTCCAGCGGCGGCAGTTGGGACACGTCGCCCACCTCGTAGAGCACACCCAGCGGAATGCTGTCCTCCAACTTCCGTGCGGCCGCGATCATTTCGCCGGAGATGTCGACGCCGAACACCTCCGTGGCACCGCGCCGCTTGAACTCCCGGCTGTAGAAGCCGGTGCCGCAGGCGAGGTCGAGGACCGCCTTGCCACGCACGTCCCCGACCATGGCCAGGAAGCCGGGCACCTCCGTGTACCGCGTCAGCGGCAGGGACTTGAAGCCCTCGAACGCCTCACCGATCTCGTCGTACTGCTGCACGCTCATCGTGGTGTCCTCCCGTGCGCTTCGTCATGTCCTCGGCCGCGGGCGCCCGTTCCCGGGAGCACCGCGGCCTCCGGCGGGCAGTCTGGTCGCACCCCGGGAGGCGGTCGTACTGGCAGAAGCCACGAAGATGCGGGCACCGTTCCGGCCTCCCGTACGAACGGGCCTCGCGCACCGTCCGGCCGCCGAGGGCTGGCAGCGAAGGCTCGGGCGTCCTAGGCTCGATCCACGGCATCTCTGACTGAGTCAACCATCTGAGTCAATCATCCGGGGGTCGACGACCATGACCGTCCATGACATCCGCGCCTTCAACCGCTTCTACACGAACGTCATCGGCGCCCTCGACTACAGCCGCCACCTCTACGCCCCGTACACCCTCACCGAATCCCGCGTCCTGTACGAGCTCGCGCACTCCCCGCGTACCGACGCGGCCGACCTGCGGGCCGAACTCTCCCTGGACGCCGGGTACTTGAGCCGGATCCTGAACAAGTTCGAGCAGGACGGGCTGATCGAGCGCACGGCCTCCCGGGAGGACCCCCGGCGCCGTCGTGTCACGCTCACCGCGCGCGGCCGGGAGACCGGCAAGCTGCTGGAGGAGCGGGCCACCGAGTCGGTCGGCTCGCTGCTGTCGACCGTGCCGGCCGCCGAACGCCCGCGCCTCGCCGAGGCGATGACGACCGTCCGCACGATCCTGTCCCACGGCCGCCCTCCCCGCCGCGAGGACGTCCTGCTGCGCGAGCCCGGCCCCGGCGACCTCGGCTGGATCGTGCAGCGCAACGCCGCGCTGTACGCCGCCGAGTACGGCTTCGACGCCGACTACGAGGGGCTGGTGGCGAGGATCGTCGCGGACTTCGCGGAGGACCACGATCCGCGTCTGGAGCGGGTGTGGATCGCCGAGCTGGACGGGCGGCCGGTGGGCTGCGTGATGTGCGTACGGGACGAGGCGCCGGCCACGGCCCGGCTGCGGCTGCTGCTGGTCGAGCCGGACGCCCGCGGCCTCGGCATCGGCGACCGGCTCGTCACGGCCGTCGTCGACTTCGCCCGCGACGTCGGCTACCGCGAGCTCGTCCTGTGGACCAACGACGTCCTGGCCGCCGCCCGCCGTATCTACCGGCGCCACGGCTTCGTCCTGGCCGCCGAGAAGCCGCACCGCTCCTTCGGCCAGGACCTCAACGGCCAGGACTGGCGGCTCGATCTGCACGGCACGCCGGAGTGAGGCACCGGGACCACCGCCTGCCGGATGTGCCTCCCCCGGTTTCCCTGGCAAGGTGGGATGCATGAAACTGGCGTTCTCCACCCTCGGCGTCCCCGGCCTCCCCCTGCCCGACGTGCTGCGGCTCGCGACCACGCACGGCTATCACGGTGTCGAGCTGCGCACCCACCCGGAGGAGCCGGTGCACACCGGCCTCGACGCGGACCGACGAGCCGATGTGGTGGGCGAGTTCAAGGCGGCCGGCATCGAGCTGCTCGGCCTCGCCGGGTACGCGCGCGTGGCCGCGCCGGGAGACGACGAGCCCGTGATCGAGGAGATCCGCACCCTCCTCGACCTCGCCCACGACCTCGGCGCGGGCTTCGTCCGCGTCTTCCCCGGCGCCGACCCCGGGCAGAGCCGGGAAGAGGCGGACGCGACCGCCGCGCGGCGTCTGGGTACGGCGGCGGAGTACGCCGCCGACATGGGCGTACGGATCCTGCTGGAGACCCACGACTCGCACCGCACCGGCGCCGACGCGATCCGCGTCCTCGGCCTGGTCGGCCACCGTCATGTCGGCTCGCTGTGGGACGTCATGCACACCTGGCTGGGCGGCGAGCAGCCCTCCGAGAGCTACGCGGCCCTCTCCCCGTACCTGGGCTACGTCCAGGTCAAGGACATCGCCTCCGCCGACGACACGACCCCGCTCCCGCTCGGCGCCGGGGTGCTGCCGCTCGCCGAGTGCGTGGAGGTGCTCTCCCGGCACGGCTGGGACGGCTGGCTGTGCTGGGAGTACGAGAAGCGGTGGTACGAGAACGCCGCGCCGCTCGACGGACTGCTGGCCGCCGGACGCGACCACCTCGCGCGGCTGCTGAACGAGTCGGCCTAGGCCCAGCCGGTTGCCGGTAATTCGGTGGCCCGGCGGGCGGACCGCCGTATAGCGTCCCCCCTCGTGCCCGAATCCATGCCGCGCCCCGCCATGCCCTCATGAGCCTCGCCCGTACGTTGATGGACGTACGGCCGCTGCGTACTTCCCCCGTCTTCCGGCGGCTGCTGATCGGGCGGACGGTGTCCGTGCTCGGCAGCTTCATGACCATGGTGACCGTCATGTTCCAGGTCTGGGACATGACGCACAGCGCGGTCTGGAGCGGTGCGGTCGGTCTGGCGCAGGCGCTGCCCATGGTGGGTGTGGGTCTGTTCGCCGGGTCGTGGGTGGACCGGGGCGACCGGCGGCGGATCTTCCTGGTCGCCACCGTCGGGCAGGCGGTCTGTGTGCTGCTCCTCGCGGTGCAGGGCTTCACCGGAGGGGTGCCGGTGGCCGGGATCCTCGCCCTGGTGGCGGCCGGCTCCTGCTTCGGCGCGGTCGGCGGCCCGGCGGCGGGCGTGTTCGTGCCGCGGCTGCTGCCCAAGGAGCAGGTGGCGGCCGGGCTGGCCCTCAACCAGGTCACGGGGCAGGCGATGATGCTGCTCGGCCCGGCGCTGGGCGGACTGTTCCTCGGCTGGTTCGGCATCGGCGTCTGCTATCTGCTGGACGCCCTGAGCTTCGGTCTCGCCTTCTACGGCGCCTTCGGCCTGCCCGCGCTGCCGCCCGAGGGCGAGCCGTCGCGGGCCGGGCTGCACGGCGTCCTGGACGGCCTGCGGTTCCTGGCCGGCAACCGGGTGGTGCGCGGCGCGCTGATCACCGACCTCGCCGCCACGGTCCTGTCCATGCCGGTCAGCCTCTTCCCCCTGATCAACGCCGAACGCTTCGGCGACGACCCGCGCACCCTCGGCCTGTTCCTGTCGGCCGTCGCGGTGGGCGGCGTCACGGCGACGGCCCTGTCGGGTTCGGTCACCCGCCTCGGCCGCCCCGGCCTGGTGATGCTGTGCGGGGCGGGGACATGGGGTGCGGCGTTGGCGGTCTTCGGCCTGACGACCAGCCCGTGGGTGGGGCTCGGGCTGCTGGTGGTGGCGGGTGCCGCCGACGCCCTGTCGGTCGTCTCGCGCGCCACGATCGTCCAGACCCGCACTCCGGACGCCCTGCTCGGCCGGGTGACCGCGGCCGAGCAGATCGTCGGCCAAGGCGGCCCGCACCTCGGCAACCTGCGCGGCGGCCTGGTCGCCGGCTGGTCCTCCGGCGCGACCGCCCTGGTCACGGGCGGGCTGCTGTGCGTTCTGGCGGTGGCCTACGTCGGTGCCAGTACGCCGGAACTGCGGGACGGCACGACTAAGCCGGACGGGCCATGAGCAGCGCCGTCGGGTCCAGGCACCACCCCAGTACGGCGGGCCACGGTCCGTAACCGGCGTCCAGGTCGAGGTGGGCGGCGCCGGGGAGGATGTCGGTCGGCAGGGCGAGGGGGTGGCCGTAGAGGGTGTCGGCGCCCTCCTCGCAGTACGGGTCGTCGTCGCCGGCGACCAGGCGGGTGGGGCCGGGGAGGGTGAAGTCCAGGGGTGGCAGGGCGAATCCGGCGACCTGCGGGTGCCGGGCGAGCACGGCGCCGGACGGCGGGGCGACGAGCAGTACCCGGTCCACGGCGTCGAGCCCCGGCAGCCCGCGCGCGGCCGCGTGCAGCCACAGCACGGCGGACAGACTGTGCGCGACGACGACCCGCTCCGACCGCGCGTCGAGCTTGCCGAGATGCCGGGTCAATTCCTCCAGCCAGACCTCGAGTTCGGGGTCGTCGGGGTCGGGCAGCTGCGGGTAGACGACCTGGTGGCCGATGTCGGTGAGACGGTCGGTGAGCCAGTGCTGCCAGTGGTCCTCGGGGCGGTGGTTCTGCCAGCCGTGGAGGATGAGGTAGGCGGTCATGGATTCGATGGTTTCCGATCACCCCGGGCGGGTCCAGTTAATCTTTTGCGGTGGAAGAGTTAAGTGAGAGCTTCACCATCGATCTGCGCCGCCTGACCGTCCTGCGCGAACTCCAGCGCCGGGGCAGCCTCGCCCGCACGGCCGAGGCCCTGCATCTGACGCCGTCGGCGGTCTCGCAGCAGATCGCGGCGCTGGCCCGTGAGGCGGGCGTCCCCCTGACCGAGCGCAAGGGACGAGGCGTACGGCTCACCGGCCAGGCCCGGGTGCTGCTCGCGCACGCCGACCTGATCGCGGCCCAACTGGAGCGGGCCCGGGCCGACTTGGCGGCGTACGGGGCCGGCGGGCGCGGGTCGGTGACGATCGGCTGCTTCTCCAGCGCGATCCTGGGCCTGCTGCCGGGAGCCCTGACGGCACTGCGCGAGCGCCTGCCGCAGGTCCGTGTCGACGTCGTGGAGGCGGAGCCGCCGGACCTGTTCACGGCCCTCGACGGGGGCGAGGTCGACGTGGCCGTGGCGGTGGACTTCGCGGCGACACCGCCGTACGCGGACCGCCGCTACCACCGCGTCGACCTGTGCACGGACGTCCTGGACATCGCCGTCCCGTCCGGCCACCGCCTCGCGGACCGTGACCGCGTCGCCCTGCGGGAGCTGGCCGCGGAGCACTGGATCGTGGGCGACGCGCGCAGCTGTTGCGGAGCGGTGGCACGGTCGGTGTGCGCGGCGGCGGGTTTCACACCGGACATCCGGCACGCGGTGAACGACTGGGGCGCGCTTGCGGCGCTGGTGGAGGCGGGGCAGGGCGTGGCCCTGATCCCGCGCCTGGTCCAGCCCCTGTACGGGCACCGCCGGATCGCCCTGCTGACGACGGAGGGGACACCGCCGTCCCGGAACGTCTTCGCTGCCGTACGCACGGGCGCGGAGGGCGATCCGGTCCTGGCCGCCGTACGGGACCAGCTGTCGGCGTCCGCTAAGGAGTCGGCGACACCTGCGGCAAGTACCCGGCCACCCGCTTCTCCAGCCGCCCCCGGCACTGCGGCCACTCCCCCGCCGTGATCGAGAAGATGGCGGAGTCACGCAGCCGCCCCTCCTCCCCCGGCGCCCAGGAGCGCGACCAGTTGCGCAGCACACCCTCGAAGCGGGCCCCGACACTCTCGATGGCCGCGCGGGAGCGCTCGTTGCGGGCGTCCGTCTTCAGGTCCACCCGGGACACGCCCCACTCCTCGAAGGCGTGCCGGAAGAGCAGCAGTTTGGCCTCGGCGTTCACGCCCGTGCCCTGGGCGGAGCGGGCGAGCCAGGTGAAGCCGACCTCTACGGCGTCGAGTCGGTCGTCGGAGAGCCAGTGGCGCGGCTCCCAGTAGGAGGTGGCGCCGACCGCCCGGCCCGAGGCGACGGAGACCTGCGCGTAGGGCGCCAGCATCCCCGTCTCCGCGCGGGCGAGCTGCGCGTCGATGTAGGCGCCGACCTCATGAGCCCCGGGCACCCACGTGAACGCGTAGGTGCCGCGGTCCTCCTCCGCCGCCACCGCCAGATCCGCCGCATGCCGATGCCCCAGCGGCTCCAGGCGCACCAGCGCGCCCTCCAGGACCGGTCCCACCAGCTCGAAGCTCACCCGACAACCCCCGTCACAACCGCGCGCGCAGCGCCCCGAACTCCTCGTGGAAGCCCGGGAAAGTCTTCCGTACACACTCGGGGTCGTCGAACGAAATACCAGGCACCCGAAGCCCGGTCACCGCGAAGGACATGACGATGCGGTGATCGCCGTACGACGTGATCCGCGCCCCGTTCGTGGCAGGCGCCCCCGGCCGGATCTCGATCCAGTCCGGGCCCGTCGCCGCGTCCACCCCCAGCCGCCGCAGGTTCTCCGCGCACGCCTCCAGCCGGTCGCACTCCTTCACCCGCGTGTTCGCCACGTCCTCGATCCGCACCGGTCCGGAGGCGAACGGTGCGAGGGCCGCGAGGGTCGGCATGGTGTCGGAGATGTCCCGCATGTTGACGGTGATGCCGCGCAGTTCGCCGGTTCCGCGGACCGTCGTGCCCTCGGCGCCGATCTCGACGTGCGCGCCCATCCGCCGCAGGACGTCGACGAAGCCCAGGTCGCCCTGGAGAGCACCCTCGCCCAGCCCCGGGACCGTCACCTCGCCGCCCGTCAGAGCCGCCGCCGCGAAGAAGTAGCTCGCGGTCGACGCGTCCGGCTCCACCGCGTAGGTCGTGGCGCGGTAGCCACCCGGGGGCACCACGAAGACGTCCCCCTCCCGCCGTACCTCCGCCCCGAACGCCCGCATCATCGCGATCGTGATCTCGACGTACGGCACCGAGACCAGGTCGGTGACCCGGATCCGCAGGCCTTTCCGGGTCAGCGGCCCGAGCAGCAGCAGCGCCGTCAGGTACTGCGACGACTGTCCCGCGTCCAGCGTCACCTCCCCGCCCTCGACGCCGGCCGCCGTGACCGTCAGCGGATGGTGGCCCTCCCTGTCCTCGTGCCGCAGGTCCACGCCCAGGTCGCGCAGGGCCGAACTCAAGGGCGCCAGGGGGCGGCGGCGCATCTGGGGCGAGGCGTCGAAGCGGTAGGTGCCGTGGCCGGTCGCGGCCAGCGTCGGCAGGAAGCGGGCCGTCGTCGCGCCGTCGCGGCAGTAGACGTCCGCCTCCGCGACCGCGGGGCCCTGCGGGCGGCCGTCGACCTGCCAGGTGTCCGGGGTCCGGCCCACGCGGTAACCGAGCCGGGTCAGCCCCTCGGCGAAGCCCTCCGTGTCGTCGGAGCGCAGCGGCCGTACCAGGGTGGTGACACCGTCGGCCGCGGCGGCCAGGAAGAGGGCGCGGGCGGTGATGGACTTGGAACCGGGGATGTCGACTGCGGGCATGGCCTCATGATCGCCCGGGCCGTGGCCGGGCCGCCGCCGCGTCCACGGGATGGACCCGCATCGGACCCTCGCCCGTTGCCCACACGTCACGTCCGCCACCGGCTTACCGACTTCGCCGATTCCGGCCACCCGCGGGAACCCAGCCCCACCCCCGCCCGTCCAACCCGCGAGCTGCCGGAGAGTCACCACGGTGCGGTGTCGGCCCTCGCTGCTGGCTGCGATCGCTGACCACCCTCTCCGCCGTACCGCGGCCGGCAGCACGCCGTCATCGGCGCGCCCCCCTCCAACTGCGCCGATGGCGGCCCCTCTTCCCCTGCGCTTCCCGTCCTCTTCCCGTCCTCGGTTACGGCCCGTTCCCTTGACCGGCAGAAACTTCCCGGTTATTGGTGACTTCTCGGAAGTTTCCTTCAGCGCACCACCTCCGGAAGGAGCGCACGTGCCCGACACCAGCACGGGAAGCAGGCGTAGCACGGGAAACACCGCAACACCTTCAAGACGTACGGTCCTCGCGGCCACCGCCGGCGTCACCACCGCCCTGGCCGTCGGCGGCACCGCCCACGCCGGCGCCCCGGACGACAGGAAACTGCGCGCACTCATCGCCCGGATGACCCTGCCGGAGAAGGTCGGCCAGCTCTTCGTCATGCGGGTCTACGGCCACTCCGCGACCGCCCCCGACCAGGCCGACATCGACGCCAACCTCAAGGAGATCGGCGTCCGCACGGCCGCCGAGCTGATCGCGAAGTACCGGGTGGGCGGCATCATCTACTTCACCTGGGCGCACAACACCCGCGATCCGCATCAGATCGCCGACCTGTCCAACGGCATCCAGAAGGCGTCCCTCACCCAGCCCCGCGGCCTGCCCGTCCTCGTCTCCACCGACCAGGAGCACGGCATCGTCTGCCGCGTCGGCGAACCGGCCACCCTCTTCCCGGGCGCCATGGCCATCGGGGCGGGCGGCTCGCGCGCCGACGCCCGCACCCTCGGCCGGATCGCCGGTCAGGAACTCAGGGCGCTCGGCATCCGGCAGAACTACTCCCCCGTGGCCGACGTGAACGTCAACCCGGCCAACCCGGTCATCGGCGTCCGCTCCTTCGGCGCCGAACCGGCCGCGGTGGCCG
Organism: Streptomyces sp. NPDC093591; assembly: GCF_044764885.1. Lineage (NCBI taxonomy): Bacteria > Bacillati > Actinomycetota > Actinomycetes > Kitasatosporales > Streptomycetaceae > Streptomyces > Streptomyces sp. NPDC093591. The sequence goes on along the minus strand of NZ_JBIWIY010000003.1, from coordinate 309,153 downwards.
GCATGGTCGCCGCCGAGGTGGCCGGATACCAGCGGTCGCGGCAAGTGGCCGCCACCGCCAAGCACTTCCCGGGCCACGGTGACACCGCCGTCGACAGCCACTACGGCTTCCCGGTCATCACGCACACCCGCGAGCAGTGGGAGACCCTCGACGCGCCGCCGTTCCGGGCCGCCGTCCGCGCCGGCATCGACTCGATCATGACCGCGCACATCATGGTCCCGGCCCTCGACGACTCCGGCGACCCGGCCACCCTCTCCCGCCCGATCCTCACGGGCATCCTGCGCGAGGAACTGGGCTACGACGGGGTCGTGGTGACCGACTCGCTCGGCATGGAGGGCGTGCGGACGAAGTACGGCGACGACCGCGTCCCCGTCCTCGCGCTCAAGGCGGGCGTGGACCAGCTCCTCAACCCGCCCTCCCTCGACATCGCGTGGAACGCCGTCCTGAAGGCCGTGGAGACCGGCGAGTTGACCGAGGCGCGGCTCGACGAGTCGATCCTGCGGATCCTGCGGCTGAAGGCGAAGCTGCGGCTGTTCGAGGAGCCGTACGTCAGTCAGGGCGGGGTCGAGAAGAACGTCGGCACCGCGTCCCACCTGGCGACCGCCGACCGCATCGCCGAGCGGACGACGACCCTGCTGGTCAACGAGGGCTCGCTGCTCCCGCTGTCCCGCCGCACCCACCCCAAGGTCCTCGTCGTCGGCGCCGACCCGGCCTCCCCGTCCGGTACGACGGGACCACCGACCGGCGTGCTCGCCGCCGCCCTCACCGAACTGGGCTTCACGGCGACCGCCCTGTCCACGGGTACGGCGCCCTCCGCGAGCACCATCGGCCGGGCCGTCACGGCGGCACAGGCGGCGGACGCGGTGGTGGTCGGGACGTACAACGTCACGGCGAGCAGTACGCAGAAGGCGCTGGTCGAGCAACTCCTCGCCACAGGGCGGCCGGTGGTCGCGGTCGCGATCCGCAACCCGTACGACGTCGCCCATCTGCCCACCGTCTCCGCCTACTTGGCCTCGTACTCCTGGACCGACGTCGAGCTGCGGGCGGCCGCGCGGGTGATCGCCGGACGGGTGGCACCGCGCGGGAGGCTGCCGGTGCCGGTGCAGCGGGCGGACGATCCGACGCGGGTGCTGTATCCGGTCGGGCACGGGCTGTCGTACGGGCGTGGCCGGCGACCGTAGCGCTTTGGACGTAGTACCCGTACGCCATATACCGATCCCACTCACCCCTAACCGACTCAAAGGACCCCACATCCCTGGCGTGCGCCCGTTGTCGCGGGCCACGCTGGACGGGGGACCGGGGGGAGTGCGATGCGTGCGAGAAGTGCCGTGGGGGTGGGCTGTGCGTTGCTGGGGCTGCTCATCACGTCGTTGACGGGGTGTCAGAATCCGTCGGGGGCGGCGGAGGAAGAGGACGGGCGGCGCGACAGGACCGCGAGCGAGCAGCAGGTGGCGCCGAACCGGCCCGCCGGATACGGCGCCGTGTTCCTCGGCGTCGACGAGTGCAGTTCCTTCGGGACGTCGAGCTTCACCGAGGTGTCCTGCACCAGTGAGCGGGCGGCGGCGCGGGTCGTGGCGCGGCACGACGGCAAGGTGGGCGACGGGCCGCTGTGTCCCGGCACCACGGACTTCGTCCTGCACATCAGCGAACAGAGCCGCACGTCCGACGAGGACGGCGACGGCGCGGTCCCGCAGGGCTACGCCTGTATGCGCAACCTGACGGCGCCCCACCCCGGCGACCCCGGCGGCGGAGGCGGCCCCCGCACGATCGTCGGCGACTGCGTCTACGGTTCCGGCGACGGCGAGGTCCGCGAGACGTCCTGCGACGGCAAGGGGAAGCGGAAACCGCAGTACAAGGTGACCAAGTCCGTCGGCGCACGGGCCGACTGCCCCCTGTCGACGGCCCTGTACGTCCAACTGGGCGGCGAGAAGCCCGTGGGGTGCGCGCGGCCGGTGTGAGCGCCGGTCAGCAGAGGATCCAGCCCTTGCTCACCGACCCGCTGCCCACCCGCCCCTTCACCCACACGCACCGCTGCCCGGCGTGCACCGTCACCGGCCCCGCCCGGTGGCTGTAGTACCACTCGTCGACGACCGCGTTGGCGCGGCGGGCCTGCACGCTGACCATCATCCACTGCTTGCGGCCGGGGTCCTTGGGCTTGGTGATGGCGCAGACGTAGCCGCTCTTCTTGTAGACGTACAGCGTGCCGGTGGAGAACGGGTACGTCTTGACCTTGCGCCCCTCGCAGCGCGTGGGGGCGGCCTGCGCCTCGGTCGGCGCCGCGACCGCGAGCAGTCCGGACGCGGTCAGCAACGCCAGGCCGACCGCCAGTCGTCGGCGTATCGCTCCTGTGTCCACAGTGTTGTCCTCCCCGTACACCGGCAATGAGCGTACTGGTGTACGGACGCACGGCGTATGCCGGATGGTTGCACGACCGTCACGCGGACACGTTCACGGGACCTGTCGGGACGCGCCGACCGGCTCCTCCGGCTCGGCCTCCCCCACGAACACCCGCCACAACCGCGCGTACCGTCCCCCGCGCGCCAGCAACTCCTCGTGCGTCCCGTCCTCGGCGACCGCACCGTGGTCCATCACGACGACCCGGTCCGCACGCGCGGCCGTCGTCAGCCGGTGGGCGACCACGAGTGTCGTACGGCGGCCCGCGAGGCGGTCCGTCGCCTGGTTGACCTGGGCCTCCGTGGCCAGGTCCAGCGCGGCCGTCGCCTCGTCGAGGAGCAGGATGTCGGGGTCGACCAGCTCGGCGCGGGCCAGGGCGATCAGCTGGCGCTGCCCGGCGGAGAGGTTGCGGCCGCGCTCGGCGACCTCGTGGAGGTAGCCGCCGTCGAGGGTCGCGATCATCTCATGGGCACCCACCGCCCGGGCGGCGGCCTCGACCTCGGCGTCCGTCGCGTCCGGGCGGCCGTAGGCGATGGCGTCGCGGACGGTGCCCTGGAAGAGGTAGGCCTCCTGCGGGACGACGCCGAGCCGGTGCCGGTAGGACGTGAGGTCCAGGGAGCGCAGGTCCGTGCCGTCGACGGTGACCCGGCCGCCGGTGGGGTCGTAGAAGCGGGCCACCAGCTTGACGAGGGTCGACTTGCCCGCGCCGGTCTCGCCGACGAAGGCCACCGTCTGCCCGGCGGGTATGCGCAGGTCGATCCCGCCCAAAGCCTCCTCGTCGTCACCGTACTTGAAGTGCACGTCCTCGAAGGCGACTTCGCCCCGCAGCGACAGCACCTCCAGCGGCTCGTCGGGCGCCTTCGTCGACGTCGGCTCCTGGAGCAGCTCCTGGATGCGGCCGAGCGAGACCGTGGCCTGCTGGTAGCCGTCGAAGACCTGGGAGAGCTGCTGGACCGGGGCGAAGAACAGGTCGATGTAGAGCAGGTACGCCACCAGCGCGCCGGTCGTCAGCGTCGCGTCGTCGATCCGCATCCCGCCCACGATCAGCACCGCCGCCGCGGCCACCGACGACAGGAACTGCACGAAGGGGAAGTAGATGGAGATCAGCCACTGTCCCCGGATACGGGCCCTGCGGTAGCTGTCGCTGCGCTCGGCGAACCGCGCGCCGCCATCCCGCTCGCGCCGGAAGGCCTGCACGATCCGCAGCCCGGACACCGACTCCTGGAGGTCGGCGTTGACCACCGACACCCGCTCACGGGCGAGTTCGTACGCCTTCACGCTCGCCCGGCGGAAGAAGTACGTGGCCACGATCAGCGGCGGCAGCGTCGCGAAGACGACGAGGGCGAGCTCAAGGTCGAGCACCAGCAGGGCGATCATGATGCCGAAGAAGGTGACGACGGAGACGAAGGCGGTGACCAGGCCGGTCTGCAGGAAGGTCGACAGCGCGTCGACGTCCGTCGTCATCCGCGTCATGATCCGGCCGGTCAACTCGCGCTCGTAGTAGTCGAGTCCGAGCCGCTGGAGCTGGGCGAAGATCTTCAGGCGCAGGGAGTACAGGACGCGTTCACCGGTGCGCCCGGTCATCCGCGTCTCGCCGACCTGCGCCGCCCACTGGGCGATCACGGTGAGCAGGGCGAGCAGCGAGGCCGTCCACACGGCGCCGAGGGCGACCTGCGTGACGCCCGAGTCGATGCCGTGCCGGATCAGGACCGGGAGCAGCAGTCCCATGCCGGCGTCCACGGCGACCAGGCCGAGACTGATCAGCAGTGGCAGCCCGAAGCCTCGCAGCAGCCGTTTCAGGCCGTACGACTCCTCCGGCCGGACCGCACGGGCCTCGTCGATGTCGGGGGTATCGGCCGCCGGGGGTAGCGCCTCCACCTGGGCGAGGAGCTCGGGAGTGGCCGGGGACTCCGTCAGCGCCAGGTCCTTGCGCTCGCGGTCGCCGGTCCACAGCCTCGGGGTCACCCCGCGTTCGGCGTCGAACTCGGCGTCCAGTTCGTCGCGTACGGAGGTGTCCTCGCGGGGGCAGGCGGGCTGGGCGTGGCCGGGTGAGACGCCGCCGAGTTCGTCGGGGTCGGTGAGCAGGCGGCGGTAGAGGGCGGAGCGCTCCTGGAGCTCCTCGTGGGTGCCGATGTCGGCGAGGCGGCCGGCGTCGAGGACGGCGATGCGGTCGGCGAGGTTGAGGGTGGAGCGCCGGTGGGCGATGAGGAGGGTCGTGCGCCCCTCCATCACGTGCTTGAGCGCCTCGTGGATCTCGTGCTCGACCCGGGCGTCCACCGCCGACGTCGCGTCGTCGAGGACGAGGAGGCGGGGGTCGGTGAGGATCGCGCGGGCGAGCGCGACGCGCTGCCGCTGGCCGCCGGAGAGGGTGAGGCCGTGCTCGCCGACCTTGGTGTCGTAACCGTCGGGCAGCTCGGCGATGAAGCCGTCGGCCTGGGCGGCGCGGGCGGCTTTGCGGATCTCCTCCTCGGTCGCGTCGGGACGGCCGTACGCGATGTTGTTGCGGACCGTGTCCGAGAAGAGGAAGGAGTCCTCCGGCACCAGCCCGATCGCGGCCCGCAGCGAGTCGAAGGTCAACTCGCGCACGTCGTGGCCGCCGACGAGGACGGCGCCGCGCGTCACGTCGTAGAAGCGCGGGAGGAGGAGGGAGACGGTGGACTTGCCGGAGCCGGAGGAGCCGACCACGGCGAGGGTCTCGCCGGGCTGGATCTCGAAGGAGAGCCCGTCGAGGACGGGGCTGGTGCCGGAGGCTCCGTCGTACCCGAACGAGACGTCGTCGAACTCGACGGTCGCGGGGGCGTCGGCGGGGAGGGTCTTGGTGCCCTCCTTGATGGACGGCTCGGTGTCGATCAGTTCGAGCACGCGCTCGGTGCCCGCACGGGCCTGCTGCCCGACCGTGAGGACCATGGCGAGCATCCGGACCGGCCCGACGAGCTGGGCGAGGTAGGTGGAGAAGGCGACGAACGTGCCGAGCGTGATGTGCCCGCGTACGGCCAGCCAGCCACCCAGCGCCAGCATGGCGACCTGCCCGAGCGCCGGGACCGCCTGCAGCGCCGGGGTGTACCTGGAGTTGTACCGGATGGTGCGCAGCCGCCCCGCGAAGAGCCGCCGGCTGACGTCCCTGAGCTTCCCGGTCTCCTGCTCCTCCTGACCGAACCCCTTCACCACGCGTACGCCGCTGACGGCACCGTCGACCACGCCCGCGACGGCGGCGGCCTGGGCCTGGGCGTACCAGGTGGCCGGGTGCAGCTTGGTGCGGCTGCGCCCCGCGATCCACCACAGGGCGGGCGCCACGGCGATGGCGACCAGGGTGAGCGGGACGGACAGCCAGGCCATCACGACCAGGGATATCAGGAAGAGCGCGAAGTTCCCGATGGTCATCGGGAGCATGAAGAGCAGGCCCTGGATCAGCTGGAGGTCGCTGGTGGCCCGTCCGACGACCTGACCCGTGGACAGCTCGTCCTGCCGCCGCCCGTCGAGCCGGGTGATCGTCCCGAACATCTCCGTGCGCAGATCGTGCTGGACGTCGAGGGCGAGGCGGCCGCCGTAGTAGCGGCGGACGTAGGTGAGGGCGTAGACGACGAGGGCCGCGGCCATCAGCAGGCCCGCCCAGACGGCCATGCTGCGGCTGTGGTCGCCGATCACGTCGTCGATGATCACCTTGGTGATCAGCGGGACGATCGCCATGACGGCCATACCGGCGAGCGAGGAGCCGAGGGCGAGGATCACATCCTTGGGGTAGCGCCACGCGTAGCCCCACAGTCGTCTCGCCCACCCCTGCTGCGCTGCCACGCCGGTGCCCTCCGTTCGCCCTGATCTACCGGAAGGCACCAACACGGACAGAACCGGATTTCATCCCTCCGCAACAAGGCCGGAGGCCGGGGTCGAGCTCGGGGCCGAGCTGGGGGCCGAGCTCGGGTTCGGGGTCAGATGCGTACCCGCAAGTAATAGAACCGCGTCGTCTGCGCCGCGTTCTGGTTGTCGTCGCTGACCAGCAGCACCTTCAGGCGCCCCTTCGAGTACCCCGTGATCGCCATGCCCTCGATGTTGTCGAGCAGCGGGTTCGGCTGGGGCTGCTTGGCGGTCGCTCCCAGTGACGGGCAGTTCACGATGTCGGCGAGGAGCGTCTTCCTGACCAGCCGTACGCCGTCCTGGCCCGTCAGATTCTCGACACCGCTCGTGTCCGTCGCGTGGCGCGGGTCGGCCAGGTAGAGACGGACCGTGTTGCCCACGCCCGAGGTGAAGCCGCGCTCCAGGACGAGGAGGCGGCCGTCGGGGGTCGCCTGGACCTCGGGGACGCCGAGGCCGGTGTCGGCGCGGTAGGCGTACTGACGGCCGAGCTCGAAGTGACCGTCCTTGGTCCGCTGCCAGGTCTGGAAGCGGACGAGGCCGGCGCTGTCGCCGCTGAGCGCGTACTCCATCGACGCGAGCAGGGTACGGCCGCCGGGGAGCAGGGTCAGCCCCTCGAAGGTGCCGTTGGAGACGGCACGGCCCGCCGGGGCGACCTTCAGCGCGTCCGGCACGGGAAGGCGGTCGAGGATCTTGCCGTCGCGGGAGTAGCGGCGTACGGACGGCTCGGTCTCGGAGGAGATCAGCCGGGTGCCGTCCCGGTCGACGACGAGGCCCTCGGAGTCGAGGACGGCACCGCTCTCGTCGGCGAGCGGAACGACCGCCTTCGGCGCGAGCGTCTTCGCGTCCAGCCCGAACAGGGACGAACGGTCGGAGACGGCCGCGAGCGAACCATCGCCGTCCACCGCGAGCGCGGAGAAGTTGCCGACGAAGGTGCCGTCGTACGTCGTCTTGTCGAGCGCGTCGGAGAAGCGGTCGAGGGAGACGTAGGGCGAACAGGCGTGGCTGTCCTGTTCGCTGGTGTGGGCGTTCGCCGGGCCGACGGCGGTCAGGCAGGTGGCGGCCGCGAGGCCCGCGGAGGCGGTGGCGAGTACGGTTCTCAGGCGCATGGGGGTCACCGTAGGACGGGTGGGTGACGCGAGGTGGGCCACCGCGTTAAGGGTCGGCTCGAACGATCAGCTCGCGGCCAGGTCCTTGTGGATGACCTTGGCGACGCCCTGGATGGTCGCGATGCCGTAGTTCATGGTGCTGTTGCCGTGCGTGAGGACCGTGATCATGTAGTCGTGGCCGCCGCCCTTGAACGCGCCGACGCTGTGCACCCGCCAGCCGTGGGTGGCCCGTGACAGCCAGCCGTTCTTGACGGCCACGGAGACACCGGACGGCACTCCGTACGGCGTGCCCCAGCGCTGCGAGGAGATGACCTGGCCCATCAGCTTCAGGATGTAGGCGCGCGCGTTGTCGCTGAGCACCGTGTTCTTGGCGGTGATGAGCTTGAGCAGCTTCTGCTCGTCGGTGACGGTGATCTGGGTCAGGCCCCAGTAGCCGTTCGCGCCGGGCTTGGTCTGGGTCATCCCGGCCGCGGTCAGAAAGCCCTTGATCTTCGTCAGACCGAGCTGCTTCCAGAGCGTGCTGGTCGCCGCGTTGTCCGACTTGGTGATCATGGCCTTGGCGAGGGACACCTCCCGGTCGGTGAGATACCGGTTGTGCTTCTTCGCGTCCCACAGCAGCGCGGCGAGGACGGTGACCTTGACGACGCTGGCGGAGTCGTAGGCGCTGGAAGCCCTGAGCGTGCAGGTGGTCTTCGTGGAACGGTCGTAGAGACCGACCGCGACGGTCCCCGTCCGGTTGGCCAGGGCGGCGGTGATGTCCTTCTTCAGCTTGTCGGCGAGGCCGGCCTTGGCGGACGTACAGCTGACGGTGGGCGCGGTCGCCGCGGCGGCGGGTGAGGCGGCGGCGATGCACGGTATGAGTACGCCGGCACCCACGCCGGCCGCGACGAGCGCTCTGGCCCGCCTGGAAAGGTCACTCGGCTTCTTGCTCGATGTCCCGCTCGATGTCCCGTGAGTCATGCCCCTCTTGACTCGCGAGGCCGAGAGAATGGTTGTACGGGCGTGAGAGGTTGTGAGGGTGATGACAGCTGACGACGTGTTGACCGTCCTGGCCTTGCTGCGCGAGGCGGAGACCGACATCTGGGTCGGCGGCGGCTGGGGCATCGACGCCCTGCTCGGCAAGCAGACCCGCGACCACCGCGACCTGGACCTGATGCACCGCCAGGAACAGGAGCCGAAGGTGGTCGCGGCCCTGACGGCCGCGGGTTTCACGGAGACCGTGAACTGGCGCCCCGTCCGTTTCGTGCTCACGGCGCCCGACGGCCGGGAGATCGACCTGCACCCGCTGGTCTTCGCCGAGGACGGCTCCGCGGTGCAGGCGTCCCTGGAGCCGTCGCGTCCCTTCGTCTACCCGGCATCGGCTTTCGTGACGGGAAGGATCGCCGGAACGCCGGTCCCATGCCTGTCCGCCGAGCAACAAGTCCACTTCCACCAGGGCTACGAGCCGACGGACCGCGACCGCCACGACATGGCCGAGCTACGCCACGCCTTCGGCATCACAACACACTTCTAACCCCTGGCCACGAAACGGCAACAGCACGGCCGCGCCCATCACGAGGACAGCGATTGGCAGATCTGGGCCAGGTCGTGCGGCTGTGAGCAGGCCTTACCGAAGTTGCGCGTGGCCCACATCTGCCAATCCTCGAGCCCGGGGCTTTGCGGACTCCTTTGAGGATCCACAGCAAACCGCCAGGTGCGGCACAGGGCGCACCCAACCCCGCTTTGCAGCATGCCCGGGTGACATCAGCCACCGATCCCCACCCCCACACCGACACCGAGGCCGTGTCCGCCGGCTGGGCGCCGCCGGCTCCGCCCGCGGCGCCTCCGGACAAGGCCCCTCGCTGGTCGCTGCCCGCGCTGATCGCGATCCTGGTCCTGGCGGGCGTCCTGTACGGCTGGAACCTGTCCGGCAACAGTCTGAACAGCTTCTACAGCTCCGCCATCTACAGCGGCACGCAGAGCTGGAAGGCCTGGTTCTTCGGCTCGCTCGACTCGGGCAACTTCATCACCGTCGACAAGCCGCCGTTCGCGCTGATGGTCATGGGTCTGTCGTGCCGGATCCTCGGCTTCGGAACGTGGCAGATGATGGCGCCGGAGATCGCGGCCGCGCTGGGCACGATCTGGATCCTGCACTCCTCCGTGAAGCGGTACTTCGGGCACGCGGCGGCCGCGATCGCCGCGCTCGTCCTCGCGCTCACCCCGATCACGGTCGCGATCAACCGGGACAACAACCCCGACACGATCCTCGTGTTCTTGATGGTCTCGGGCGCTGCCCTCGCGCTGCGCGCGGTGCGCACCGACAAGCTGCTGCCGCTGATCGGCTCCGCGGCGTGCTTCGGGCTCGCCTTCAACACCAAGATGCTCCAGGGCTACATCGCCCTGCCCGCCGTATTCGCCGTGTACGTCTACGCCTCGAAGCTCGGCTGGAAGAAGAAGGTCGTCAACCTGGCCCTGGCGGCGGTCGCTCTCGCCCTCTCCAGCTTCTGGTGGGCCGCGGCCGTCTCCCTCGTACCCGCCGACGACCGCCCCTACATCGGCGGCTCGACCGACGGCTCGGCCTGGGACCTGATCATGGGCTACAACGGCCTGGGCCGGGTCCTCGGCGGCGAGGGCAACGGTGGGGGCGGTGGCGGGGGCGGCGGCACCTTCGCCGGCACCGCGGGCATCGGCCGGATGTTCAACGACGTCCTCGGCGGCCAGATCTCCTGGCTGATCCCCTTCGCGTTCCTCACGCTCGTGGCCGGCCTGGTGCTGTGCGGGCGGGCCCCGCGCACCGACCTCACGCGGGCCGCGCTGGTGCTGTGGGGCGGCTGGCTGGTCCTGCACTACCTGACCTTCGCCATGGCCGAGGGCACCATGCACCCGTACTACACGACCGCGCTCGCCCCGGGCATCGCGGCGCTGTGCGGTGGCGGCGGCGTCATGCTGTGGCGCGCCTTCCGCGGCGATGACGCCCGCTGGTCCTGGGTGCTGCCCGCCGGGTTCGCGGTCACCGGCATCTGGGCGATCGTGGTGCTGCGCCGGGCCACCGGCTGGAACACCTGGCTGTGGCCGACGGTCGGCGTGCTCATGGTCCTGGCGGTCGTGGGGCTGTTCGTCTTCCGTACGGCGGACTCCGGCACCAAGGTCCGGCTGCTCGGTGTGTCCGTCGCCGCGGCGATCGTGGCGGCCCTCGCAGGTCCGACGGCGTACGCCGCCTCGCCCGCCTTCTCCTCCACCAGCGGCGGCATGGGCGGCACCAACCCGACGGCGGGTCCGTCGACGGGTGGCGGCTTCGGTCCCGGCGGCGGTGGCGGCGGCGGCCGGGGGGGCTTCCCCGGCGGCGGCAACGGTGGCCCCGGCAGCCAGCAGGGCGGCACCCAGCAGGGCGGCCAGGCGAACGGCGAGTTCCCCGGCGGCGGCAACGGCGAGCTCCCGCAGGGCGGCGAGCAAAGCGGCGGCACGGGCGCCGGTTTCCCCGGCGGGGGCGAGATGCCGGGCGGGCAGAACGGCGGTACGGCTGCCGACGGCCAGAACGGCGAGACCGGTACGGCTCCCGGCGGCACCCGCGGCGGTGGCGGCCCGGGCGGCAGGGGCGGCATGGGCGGCAACGTCGACAGCGGGCTCATCTCCTACCTGGAGAAGCACCAGGACGGGGCCAAGTGGCTGCTCGCGGTGTCCAACTCGCAGAGCGCGGGCCAGCTGATCCTCAGCACCCACAAGCCCGTCATCTCCATGTGGGGCTTCACCGGCTCGGACAAGGCGATGACCCTCGCCAAGCTCAAGGAGCTGGTGAAGAAGGGCGAGTTGCACTACATCCAGCTCGGCGGCGGCGGTATGGGCGGCAACAGCAGCCTGAACCAGGAGATCACCGCGTGGGTGCAGAAGAACGGGACGGCGGTGAAGGAGAGCGAGTACAGCTCCAACTCCAGCTCTAAGTCCAGCTCCAGCACCAACTCCTCATCCTCGTCCCCCTCGTCCTCGTCACAGAACAACCAGTCGACCATCTACCGCCTGGACCCGTCCGACGTCAGCTGACGCCGACTCGGATCCCCCGGAACGGCTCCCGACTCCCCGTCGGGGGCCGTTTCACGTTCCCGCCCACGATGCAACTCGCGTAGACAAGCCCCGATTTGCCGTTTCCCGTCACCCAATAGACACGTGCAAGCCCTCGACACCACCGCATGTGCATGCCACTCTCCCGTTTGCCGCCTCCATTCAACCCGCGTAGATGGGACACCCCACATGCTGGCGACACGCATACGCCCCCGCTGGAAGTCAGTGGCGCTGACGACTGCCGCCGTCCTGGTCGCCGTCACCCCGGCGCTGACGGCGACCCCGGCCGCGGCGACGACGACCGAGTACGACGACACGTACTACGCCGACGCGATCGGCAAGTCCGGTACGGCCCTGAAGGACTCGCTGCACACGATCATCAGCGACCAGACGAAGATCTCGTACTCGGCTGTCTGGGAGGCGCTGAAGGTCACCGACCAGGACCCGAACAACAGCAGCAACGTGAAGCTGCTCTACTCGGGTATCTCCCGCAGCAAGTCCCTCAACGGGGGCAGCACCGGCAACTGGAACCGCGAGCACGTGTGGGCCCAGTCCCACGGCGACTTCGGCACCTCGGCCGGTCCCGGCACCGACCTGCACCACCTCCGCCCCGAGGACGTGCAGGTCAACAGCATCCGCGGCAACAAGGACTTCGACAACGGCGGCAGCAGCTTCACCAACTCCGGCGGCAGCCTGACCGACTCCAACTCCTTCGAGCCCCGTGACGCCGTCAAGGGCGACGTGGCCCGCATGATCCTCTACATGGCCGTCCGCTACGAGGGCGACGACAGCTGGCCCGACCTGGAGCCCAACGACGCCGTCACCAACGGCAGCGTGCCCTACCACGGCCGTCTGTCGGTCCTGAAGGCCTGGAACGACGAGGACCCGCCGGACGCCTTCGAAGAGCGCCGCAACGAGGTCATCTACGACAGCTACCAGGGCAACCGCAACCCGTTCATCGACCACCCGGAGTGGGTCGAGGCGATCTGGTAGGCGACAGGGCGGCCCTGCTCAGTCGCCGTGGAGCCAAGGAAGCGCCAGGGGCCTCGTCGGCTCCTGGCGTGCTCGGGCACCACCTGTGCAGCGTATTAACCTGCGCTGATCCGATGCCGTTGACCCGGCTATGAAGAAGATCAGCGCGCTCGCCGCGCTCACCATGGCAGGCCTCCTACTCGCCACACCGGCCCACGCCGACAACGGCGACCGGGGCCGTATCAACATCGCCGGCCACCGGGACTTCTCCACCGCCTACCTCTGCAGGGAGGCGATCGGGCTCATCCCAGTGGCCGCACCGTGGACGGGCGCCGCGTTGAACGACGCCTGCAACAACCGCGACCACGACGAGATGCGCGACTAGGCAGCCGGGGCATCCCATCGTGAGGTGCGTCGGCGCGAACATCCGCAGCACGGCCGGGAGGACGACCACCAACGGCCGACGCGGGCCGCTCGCGTCGGCGCCTCGTCAACCTCTTACAGGACGGCCGATATCGGACGGCCAGTCGGGCCGGAAACGCGCCACGAAGTCCGCGAAGTCCTCCCGCAGGTACTGCGGATCGGACGGCTTCAGCCGGATCTGCTGACGGCTGTCCGCCCACCAGACCTCGAAATCAGCGACCGTGCCTTCGGTGGGCCAGCGTTCTTCCCGCTCCGGCAACAGCAGGACGTCGACGAAGCCGCCGACGTCCAATCCGATGTCCACGAAGATCCCGATCGCCCCAGGTCTGGGCACCTTGACGACAGTGCCCCGGAAGACCTGCCCGAAGCACAGATTCCCCCGGATCCGATCCCACTCCGCATCCGTGACCACACAGCGCATCTTGGCAGCCGCACCGTACGCGCCGACAACCGTCGCCCTCGCCATGACGAGCAGCGGGTCGTCATCGGCATCGTCTTCCCGTACACCTCGACGAAGGTGAGCGCCTCGTCGAAACCGAGGGCCTCGGCGTACCGCAGTTCGGGGTCCCGGGTGAGGTCCATCCAGGTGATGCCGTGGTGGAGCGTCACCCGCGGTGCACCGTCGACGACGTCGAGGAGGACCTGCGGGATGAGTGCCGTCTCGTCGTCCTCGGAGTCGCCGCTGAAGTCGAACTCCAGGTAGCGGCCGAGCATGAACTCGGCGAGCTGCTGCTGGAAACGGTCCAGCGACAGCTGGAACCGCGTGAACTTCTGTTCAGACAAACGGAGTCCAACCTCTCCGCATCGGATTCGAGGTACCACTGACACGGCGATCGCCGGCGAGCTCGTCGTACGTGCTCCCCGGCGATCACCGTTGTCCGGAAGGTCAGGAGGAGAGGCCTCGCTGCTCCTCGAGCCTGCGCAGGCGTTCCGCGAGCGGTACCTGCCCCGGGGGCCTGAGGATGAACTTGTTCTTCATCTCGTCGAAGGCATCCAGATAGCAGGACACACGGTCTCCCACCTGGTAGTTGTCGTCGTCGTCGATGTAGAGGACATCGATGAGGCCGTCCCGTGACAGGCCCAGGTCCACGATGACGCCCCAGGGGAAGACGGCCGTGGCGTCTCCCTCGACGACGCTCCCCACTAGGCGCATCTCGGCCTCGGGTACCTCAGGGTCGGTCATAGCTCGTCCATCACTCTCAGCGGATATGAGTTGAGGAGACCGAGCGTCTCCTTGGGGATTCCGACCTCGGCGCGTGGAACGCCGCTGTGCGACCCGACGAACTTGTCGAAGTGCTTGTCGAAGTCGGCCCTGGGCATCTTGATCTCCACGACCTTCGTCGTAGCCGTAGGTGATGTCGGCGTCCGGGGTCTTGACAATCTCCCGGTCGATCCAGGCGCGCTCCAGGCGCCGGGTGCCCTCCTCATAGGTGTTGGTCAGCCAGGTGCAGCCTCAGCCACCGCAGGGCTTCCGGCAGGGTGGCGCCCTCCGGCACCAAGACAAACCCGCGGATGCCGCACCGAAGAGTCGGCCGGGCATCCGCGGGTTGGAGTTCGCAGGAACCTCAGCGGCCCGACTCACTCGTTCGATCGGTCCGCGCGGGCAGATTCGGATCTCTCATTTGTCTCCGTCACCAATCCCGGTCGGCTGTACGCCAAGAATGAGATTCTCCATCCCCACCGGCATACGCCCGAATGACGCCAACCAGGCTTCGACCAGATAGAGCTCGCCCTGTCCGTCGACCCCGAGGAAGAATCGCCCCTCGTCGTGCACACCGACAGGGAAAATTGATCTCTTGGTCTCCTCACTCCATTCCAGGAACCTGTCTCCCTCCCCCACGCACATCATGGGGTCGAGCTCAAACGGTTCGCGCGCGCGGCTGATCCCCGGTCCGGAGATGCTCACGGTGATGCCTCCGAACTCGGAAAGGAAGGAACGGGCTGCCGCGTGCGCTCGCAGTCCCTCCCGGGCGAAAGCTGCCAGCCACGGCTCTACGTCGACACACCGACCGGGGAACCACCCGGACTCGCGGAGCACGCGATCCACTTCTTCCGAGAAGACAGACATTCAGATCACCCCGCAGTCACAAAATCGATGTCGAATGCGTCCTCCAACGCCACACAACTGTCGCAGGGGCCGACGGGGAAACCGTGCATGGGATTATCCTGCGCCCCCGTACAATCACCGCCGCCGCCGAGGATCCTGTGGGATTGTGCCCGTCCGACAACGCTTCCGAGACGCACACGGCCAACCCACACTTTCCGTGGCCAACCCCTCGCTCCGCAGCCGGAATGTCATCCAAGATCTCCTGAACGATCGGGTGCAAATCCGGGGCGTCGCCCCTGATGCTCGGACTTGAGTACGTCTTTCCGCCGGGCAACTACAGGGCTTCCGCGACAGCAGGTCGATCCTTGCTCGGACGCGCAGAGGACGCCTTGTCCGCCTCAGCGCGGGCCGCAGCTGTGACACCACAGTTGTGGACGAGGACAGACGTATCACCGGCCACCACATAGTACGTATGAACGTCATCGACAGTCAGGTTGTGAACCCTCGCCGACTCCGTCCGTCGCTCCACGGCCGTGATCTGCACGAGCGTCCCGGCACTCGTGCGCAACCACTGCCCGCTCTTCAGGTCGGTGGCATTGACCCATTCGCCGAGTTCGGGGACCCAGAAGGGGTGCCCGTCGGTCTCGGTGATGGTGTCCGTCGCCTCGCCCGCGTCGCCGTCCGTGTCAACCTTCACCTCGACCAGGTGTTTGACGCCCTTGCCCTTGATCTCGGCGGTGACCGTCTCCGCTGTGGTCTCGCCACTCTCGGGGTCCGTGGCAAGGACCTTGTCGCCCGTCTCCACCTCCTCGATGCGCTTGGTGGAACCGTCCGCCATCAGGACCAACGTGCCGGGCTCGAAGCTGTTGCCCACCTTGCACGAGCCGCCCCCGGCAGGAGCGTCGGAGCCCTTGCCACCTGTGTCGGACTTCGCCTCCGCCCCATCGCCCTTCTTGCCGCCGGAGTCGCCCTTCTTGGCCTCGGGTGCCTCCTTGGCCTTGGCCGGCGGGGCTGGGGCCGGCTTCTCCTTCGGCTTCGGGGTGACCGGCGGGGTGACCTTGTCGGCCGCGTCGACCGCGTCCTCGGCCTCGCCCGCTGCGTCGTACTCGAATGCAGCAGGGCCCCACCGAAAACCGCTTCGGTGGGGCCCTGGGACTCACGGCCAGGCGCTAGGCACGGAGACAGCCTGGGTTACGGTCGCCTCTCAGCCCTCGCCCCCCGTCTCGCCGGACCATGTCAACAAGTCGGCGAGCGCTTGACGCAGGTCCGCGACCGAGTGGAACTCACGGTGCTCGTGCCGAGCCGCCCCCGTGCCGACCTCCGCGAATTCCAACTCAGCTTCTCCGGACTCCCAAACGGTCAGCTGCCCGACGAAATCGTCCCCGTCGATGGCCAGCGAAAGGCTCGCCTTGTCCATTCCGATACGGGATTCGTCCAGGGTGAGGGAGACTCCCTCCGCGCCCGGATCTGTCCCCCGCTCTACCACCCAGCTCCGCAGCGCGGACAGAAGCACCTCGCCGTGCGCCATCATTTCTCCATCAACCACTGGATGTTCCGTGCAAGCGGAAACTCCGGTACCGGCAGACCCTTGCGCAGGTTGAGCCGGGCCCGCATCGAGTTGGGGCCGGGCCACACGCCCGCCGCCGGCTTGGCGCCGCGCACCTCGCCGAAGGGGAGCGTACGGCGCTGGGTGATCGCCGAGTCCGCCGCCTTCATCGCGATCTCGGCCGTGCCGTTCTGGCCGCCGACCAGCCAGGTCACCCCAGCAGTCGTCCGCACCGCGATCGTCTGACCGCCGTGGGAGTAGTAGCGCGTACCGGACAGGGAGTTCTTCGCCATGTCGAGGCGGATCTCCTGGGCGCCCAGGTACAGGGTCACCGCGCCCTTCTCCTTGCGCAGCAGGCGGCTTCCGTCCGGGCCGTACACATACGAGGCGGCCGCGGGCTGAACCACTCGATCACCAAGGACTTCTACGACGGTGCCACCTGGGCCGCCGCGATCGGTGGCTCCCTCGTGCTCCGGATCGCCTACCGCCTCCTGTTCGGCCACTCGCGCAACTGAGCGCGAGGCACGCACGTCCCTGGACCGCAGCCAGCAGGCGAGGGGCAGGCGAGAAAGGGTGGGCACCGCGGGGTGCCCACCCCACTGCTGCCCCCGCCGGATCCTCCGGTGGGGGCAGCAGTGTAATTCCTCAGACATCCCTACGGAGAATCGTCCCAGAAAGGCATCTCAAACCTCGACCCGCACACCTCCGCGCGAGAAGTCGAGAGATTTAATGCCTATTTCTTCGATCCCTCTCGGATTGGATTCCCACGGCCGGAACCCAACAATCGGACGCGGAGACCCACCTCCCCAAGAATCCCAAGAATCGAAGTAGATCGAAGCTCTGACTATTGGCCCATAAGGACCAACAGTCACGGGCTCCCCAATCGATTGCTGGATGGCATCCAGTACTTGTCCCACCTGGCCAGCATCGACCCTCTCCTGAGTGCTCCAACAACCGAGCCAGGACACCGGCGGCAGTGATTCAGGGGACCGCAGGCATACCCAGGTCCTCTCGGAAAGCTCACCATCCCCACGCAGCACGTACGCCGTGAAGTGTACGGAGGACTCCAGTCGGACAGCCCATGCCTCCACTAGTTCCCTCCAATCATCATTTCAATGAGTGTATCCGGGTGCATCCGCCCATCCAGAACGCGGTTCCTTATCTCCTCGGTTCTGTTATTCCCGTCAGCGATATGCAGCCGAGATCCGGGAAGGTTTATATCATCCCCAGGAGCGAAATCCCTGAACCCGGTAATGGGTTCACGCCCATTCGGCCCGCCGAATCGGATCAGGTCGTCATTACTCAGCGATGTCACACCGCCATGCCCTGCATCGGCGCCGCCATACATCTGCTCGCGAGTCGCAGGGTTCCCCTGAATGCGGTCCAACATCTCACTCGCCTTTGCATAAAAACGCGTCGGCCTCTCATGGACCGGAAGGTCAGCGAGCTTTCCGTTGCAGTTGTGGACAAGGACCGGCGTGGCCCCCGCCAGCACATAGTACGTATGGGCGTCATCGACCGTCAGATTGTGAACGGTGGCAGACCCGCTGGTCCGGTGTTCCACCGCCGTGATCTGGACCAGCGTCCCCGCGCTCGTGCGCAGCCACTGGCCACTCTTCAGGTCGGTGGCATCGACCCACTCGTCAAGTGCGGGGACCCAGAAGGGGTGGCCGTCGGTCGCGGTGATCGTGTCCGTGGACGCGCCCTCGGCGCCGTCCGCGTCGACGGTGAGCTCCACCAGGTGCTTGAGGCCCTCGCCCTTGATCTCGGCGGTGACCGTCTCCGCGGACGTCTCACCGGTCTCGGGGTCCGTGGCCAGGACCTTGTCCCCCGTCTCGACGTCCTCGATCGGCTTGGTGGAACCGTCCGCCATCAGGACGAGCGTGCCGGGAGTGAAGCTGTTGCCCGTCTCGCAGGTCTTGCCCTTGGTGGGAGCATCGGCGTCCTTGCCGCCCCCGCCGCCCGAGTCGGACTTCTTCTCCGCCCCGTCGCCCTTCTTGCCACCCGAGTCGCCCTTCTTCGCCTCGGGAGCCTCCTTGGCCTTGGCCGGAGGCGCCGGGGCCGGCTTCTCCTTCGGCTTCGGGGTGACCGGCGGAGTGACCTTGTCGGCCGCGTCGACCGCGTCCTCGGTCTTCTTCGCCGACTTGGTGGCATCCGACGCCGTGTCGACCGCGTCGACCGCCTTGTTGACGTACCGCGTGCCCTTCGCCGCCGTGGCCGCGTAGCCCGCGATCGGGATCGCGGAGGCGTAGGACAGGCCCGCGTCGATGTAGTTGCCCTCGGCCGTGTACCACAGGCCGTTGAGCAGGTCGGCGGGTCACCGAGGCCGGGCACCAGGCCCACGACGTCCAGGGCGCCATGGCCGATCGGGCTGATCCAGGACTCGCCCCAGTACAGGCCCGTCGGGTCCGGGAAGGCGAGCGGGTTGTTGCGGCCGTAGGCGTAGGCGTTGAGGTGTTGTGAGTCCCCGACGTTCAGCACAGGGTCGACAGAGACGAACCGTCCCGTCGCCGCGTCGTAGGCACGGGCACCGAGCTGGATCAGACCCGTCGTCGCGTCCGCCGTACCGCCCACGAACGACTTGTCGCCGGGCCACGCGCCCCCCGCCGGCTTGGCGCCGCGCACCTCGCCGAAGGGGAGCGTCCGACGCTGCGTGATCGCCGAGTCCGCCGCCTTGATCGCGATCTCGGCCGTGCCGTTCTGGCCGCCGACCAGCCAGGTCACCCCAGCAGTGGTCCGTACGGCGATCTTCTGGCCGGCGTGCGAGTAGTAGCGCGTGCCCGACAGGGAGTTCTTGGCCGTGTCGAGGCGGATCTCCTGGCTGCCCAGGTACAGCGTGACCGCGCCCTTCTCCTTGCGGAGCAGGCGGCCGCCCGAGGCGTCGTACACGTACGAGGTCTTGTTCGCCTCGTCCAGGTTGTCACCGGACAGGTACGGGGTCACCGCGCTCAGGCGGCCCTCCTCGTCCCAGTCCAGCTTCTGGTCGACCGCCGGGGAGAGGTCCGTCGCCGCCTTGGTGCGACGGACGGTGTTGCCCGTCTCGTCGTACCGGAAGCTCTGGGCCGCCGTCACTTCCTTGGCCGCCGTCGCGGTGCGCACCTCGGCCGACTTCAGGGCATGCGCGTGCGTGCCGCCCTTGGTGTCCTGGGCCTTCGGTACGTACGTGGTCGTCTGCGTGATCGCCGCGTCCCCGGTCGTACCGGTCGCGTGGCGGACCTCGCCGGTGCGGTTGCCCGCCGCGTCGTAGGTGTAGGAGTGCCGGTACGGGGCCGGGCCGCCGACGGTCGCCTCACCGGCGCTCGGCGCGCAGGTGGTGGCGGTCTGGGTCCACGCCTCGGTCAGGCGGCGCAGGTAGTCGTATGTGAAGCACTGGACGTCCGCGGTCCTGCCCTCGGGCGTGTCCGCGATCTTGAGGATGTTGCCGGTGGCGTCGTAGCCGTAGGTGATGTCGGCGTCCGGGGACTTGACGATCTCCCGGTCGATGCGGGCGCGCTCCAGGCGCCGGGTGCCTTCCTCGTAGGTGTTGGTGAGCCAGGTGTACTTGTCGGCGCTGGCGGTGCCCAGGGTCAGCTGGAGCATCTCGCCGTAGTTGGAGTAGCGGGTCTCTCGGGCGTAGTCGGTGGTGTCGCCCAGGGTGAAGGACGGCAGGCCGGTCGCCGTGTAGCCCGTGGTGATCGTCTCCGCCGGGAGACCGCCTGCCGCCGGGAGGCGGACGTCGTCGATCGAGCCGTCCGGCTTGTACGACGCCGTCAGGGTGTACGTGCCGGCCAGCTTGCCCGTGTCCGCCGAGGCGGGGACCTTCACCGAGGTCTTCGTCGGGCGGCCCGCAGCGTCATAGGCGTCGACCGAGTTCGTGTAGGCGTCGTCACCCACCCACTTGGTGGCCGAGGCCAGACGCCCCTTGCCGTTCGGCACGGCCGCGCTGTCGTACTCCCAGGTCGTCAGCTTCTTGTCGCCGTTGTACAGCGAGCGCTGACGGCCCAGCTTGTCGTAGTTGAAGGTGAGGGTGAGGTCACGCTGGTTGCGGACCGTCTTCACCTGGTCGAGGTCGTTGTACGTCATCCACGTCGTGCCCGCGTCCGGATCGACCGACTTGGTCTGACGGCCGCGCACGTCGTACTCGGACGACCAGACGTTGCCGGACGTGTCCTTCACCTCGGTGAGGCGGCCCGCCGCGTCGTAGCCGTACGACGTCGTGTCCGCCGCGCCCGTGGGCGACGAGGCCTTGAACTCCAGGACCTTGGTCGTCTGCCCCTGCGCGTTGGTGTACGTCGCGGTGGGGGTAGCGCCCGCAGGTGGGTCGACCGTCGTGTGGTCACCGTGGTACGCGGTCTTCGTACGCCACTTCTCGGTGCCCGCGACGCGGAAGATCGAGTCGGTCGCCCGTCCAGCCGCGTCGTAGACCGTCTCCGTCTCCCGAGGTGTCCCCTCGGAGGCGTCCTTCACGTTCACGAACGTCGTACCAACGGCCGCCGAGTTGTAGAACGGCCCGATCTCCTTCACCGCCAACCCGCGGCTGTCGTACTCGGTCGTCGTGATGACCCGCCCCGAGTTCGCCGCCGGGGTCTGCGTCTGACGGGGCCGCAGCAGACCGTCGGGGAGCTGGTGGCTGGTGGCCACCGAACCGTTCGGCAGCAGCGACTTCGTGGTGGTGACCACCGCGTCGTTGTTGCGGACCAGGTAGCCGTACTCCAGGCTCGGCGTGTCCGAGGCCTTGGCCCGGCCCGGGAGCCAGCCCAGTCCGCCGCCGCCTCCGCTTCTCGCAGCGCGGTCACCGCCAGACGGACGGCATGGGTCACGTCACCGGCGGTGACGGGGGCGGGAGTTCGGGACTGAGCCCGTGAAGTCCCCCTCCGGTACGTACCTCAGCCGAGGTGCGTCGGCGCGAACATCCGCAGCACCGCCGGGAGTACGACCACCGACGGCCCCGGCTCGGACAGCGCCTTCGCCAGATCCGCCTCCAGTGTCTCCGGGGTCGTACGGACCCCGGGGACGCCGAACGACTGGGCCAACGCCACATAGTCCGGCCGCGTCAGTTCCGTCGCCGCCGCCGTCGCCTCGCCGAACGCGTCCGTCATGTACTCGCGCAGGATGCCGTAGCCGCCGTCGTCGACGATGAGCCAGGTGACGTTCAGGTCGTACTGCCGGGCCGTCGCCAGCTCGGCGATCGAGTACAGGGCCCCTCCGTCGCCGGACACCGCGAGCACCGGGCGGGTCGGGTCCGCGACCGCCGCGCCGAGGGCCGCCGGGAAGCCGTAGCCGAGGCCGCCGGCGCCCTGGGCGGAGTGCATGTGGTTGGGGCCCTTGGCGTCGAAGGCCGACCAGGCCCAGTAGGCCAGGATCGTCATGTCCCAGAAGGACGGGGAGTCGGCGGGCAGGGCACGGCGGACCGACGCCAGCACCTGCTGTTCCAGGGCGAGTTCCTGGGCGGCGATGCGGTCGGCGACCTTCCCGAGGACCTCACGGACGCGCTCCGGCGCCGACGGGTCCTCCCGCTTCGTCACCGTCTCCAGCAGCGCCTGCAACGCCAGCCGCGCGTCCGCGTGGATGCCCAGCGCCGGGTGGTTGGACTCCAGCTTGCCGAGGTCGGCCTCGATCTGGATGACCCGGCCGCGCGGCTTGAACGTGTGGTAATTCGAGGAGAGTTCGCCCAGGCCCGAGCCGACGACGAGGAGCACGTCGGCGTCCTCCAGGAAGTCCGTCGTGTGCCGGTCCTCGATCCACGACTGGAGGGACAGGGGGTGCTTCCAGGGGAACGCCCCCTTGCCGCCGGGCGTCGTGACGACCGGTGCCTGGAGCGTCTCCGCCAGCTGACGGAGCTTCTTCGACGCGTCCGCCCGTACCACTCCCCCGCCCGCGATGATCGCCGGGCGGGCGGCTCGGGACAGCAGGTCGGCGGCCACCGCCGTCAGTTCGGGGCGTGGCGGCAGTTCCTCGGGGAAGGCGTCACCGCCCGTCACGACCGGGATCGACGTCTCCGCCAGCAGTACGTCCTGCGGGATCTCCACCCACACCGGGCCGTGCGGGGCCGTCAGCGCGGACTTCCAGGCCGCCTCGATGGCGGAGGGGATCTGGGACTGGGTGCGCACGGTGTGGACGGACTTCGCCACGCCCCGGAACGAGGCCGCCTGGTCCGGGAGTTCGTGCAGATAGCCGTGCCGGCCGCCGCCCAGTCCCGCCGTCGGGATCTGGCTGCTGATCGCCAGTACGGGGGCCGACGCCGCGGCCGCCTCCTGCAGCGCCGCCAGCGAGGTCAGCGCCCCCGGCCCCGTCGACAGCAGCAGCGGGGCCGCCTCGCCCGTGATCCGGCCGTACGCGTCCGCCGCGAACCCGGCGTTGTTCTCCACCCGCAGCCCGATGTACCTGAGGTCGGACCGCCGTAGCGCGTCGAACATGCCCAGCGCGTGCTGGCCGGGCAGCCCGAACACCGTCGTCGCGCCGAGCCCGGCCAGCGTCTCCACGACCAGGTCTCCGCCGTTGCGGCCGGCGGGAGGGTTCAGCGCGGCTGCGGTCTGCGCCTCCGTCGGGCGGAGTACCAGGTCGTGGTCGTGGGTCACTTGCCCTCGTTCTCCTCACGGGCCGCCGCGATCTGGCGGGACATGATCGTGGTCAGTTCGTACGCCGTGTGGGACGCGGCCACCGACGTGATCTCGGCGTGATCGTACGCGGGCGCCACCTCGACGACATCAGCCGAGACCAGGTTGCAGGAGGCGAGGCCCCGCAGGATCTCCAGCAGCTCGCGCGAGGTCATGCCGCCCGCCTCGGGGGTGCCGGTGCCGGGGGCGTGGGCCGGGTCGAGGCAGTCGATGTCGATGGAGATGTAGAGCGGGCGGTCGCCGATGCGCTGGCGCAGCTGGTCGGCGACCTCGTCGGCGCCGCGGCGGTAGACGTCCGCCGACGTGACGATGCCGAAGCCCATCTTCTCGTCGTCGGTCAGGTCCTGCTTGCCGTACAGCGGGCCGCGGATGCCGACGTGGGAGAGCGCCTCGGTGTCGAGGATGCCCTCCTCGACCGCGCGGCGGAACGGGGTGCCGTGCGTGTACTCGGCGCCGAAGTACGTGTCCCAGGTGTCGAGGTGGGCGTCGAAGTGGAGCAGGGCGACCGGGCCGTGCTTCTTGGCGACCGAGCGGAGCAGCGGGAGGGCGATGGTGTGGTCGCCGCCCAGGGTCATCAGGCGGGCGCCGGTGCCGAGCAGGTCGTCCGCGGCGGCCTCGACGGTCTCGACGGCCTCGTTGATGTTGAAGGGGTTCACCGCGATGTCGCCCCCGTCCGCCACCTGGGCGAGGGCGAAGGGGGACGCGTCCTGTGCCGGGTTGTAGGGGCGCAGCAGCCGGGAGGCCTCGCGGATCGCGTTGCCGCCGAAGCGGGCGCCCGGCCGGTACGAGACTCCCGAGTCGAACGGCACGCCGACCACGGCCACGTCGGCGCGGCCGACCTCGTCGAGGCGGGGCAGCCGGGCGAAGGTCGCGGGTCCGGCGTAGCGCGGGATGCGGGAGGAGTCGACGGGGCCGCGGGGCGTCTCGTTGCCAGTCACTGTGGAATGCCTTCTTTTCTACGCTTCATCGCGTATGCGGGTTTTATGCCTACGACTCTACGGGTGAGCCGGCGCCGGTTCCGAGGCCGGTTCGGGAGCCAACCTAGGTGTCCGGAAGGCGGCTGCGAAGTGTACGTTTCATCCATCCCGGGATGACTGGATGGAGGGAACGCACATATGCCGGAGCCGACCGTTCCCCCGACCCCGCCGGTACCGCTCTCGGCCCTCCTGGCCCGCGAGGACCTCGGCCTGCGCCAGATCGCCGGCCCGACGGACGCGGACACGGTGATCCACTGGGCCCACACCTCGGAGATGGCCGACCCGTATCCCTACCTGCTGGGCGGCGAGCTGCTGCTGACGGCGGGCGTGCACATCCCCGAGGCGGCGGGCTCCGGCACGTACTTCGACGACTACGTGTCCAGGATCGTGGCGGCGGGCGGCGCGGCGCTCGGCTTCGGGCTCGTCCCCGTGCACGAGACGGTGCCGCGCGCCCTGGTGGCGGCGTGCGACGCGTACGGTCTCCCGCTGGTGGAGGTGCCGCCCCGGACGACGTTCTCGGGCGTGGCCCGCGCGGTCTGGCAGCTCATGGCCCAGGCCCGGCACGCCGAACTGCGCCGTGTGACGCAGGCCCAGCAGAGCCTGGCCGCGGCGGCCTCGCGCCCGGATCCGGTGCGGGCGGTCCTGCGGCAGCTGGCTCAGCGGGTGGACGGCTGGGCGGTGCTGTACGGGCCGGAAGGGGCGGTGGTCGCGGCGACGGGGCGGGGGCCGCGGGAGGCGGTGGGCGGATCGCTGGCCGAACTCGCGGAGGTCGTACGTCCCTCGGGTCCGGGGACGCCCGCCTCCGCCACCGACACCGCCTCCGGCATCCACCTCGCCGCCTACGCCCTCGGCGCCGAGCAGGGCTTCGTCCTCGGCGTCGCCGCCCCGCGCCGCGATCCCGGCGACCACACCATCGCCTCCGTCGCCGCCGTGCTCCTCTCCCTGCTCACCGGCGAGCAGCAGAGCGGCTCGGGGGCGGCCCGCTCGTCGGCGCTCGTACGGCTGCTGCTGGGCGCCGAGCCGCAGGCGGTGGCCCCGCTGCTGGGCGCCGACCGGTGGCTCGTGGTCCACGGCCGCCCCGACTCCCAGCCCTGCGATCCGGTCGCGGCCTCGGCGCTGGGCGCGGCGCTCGGCTCCCCGCTGGTCGACCTGGCGCGGGACGTCGTACGCGTCCTCGTCCCGGCGGACCGCGAACCGTCCCCGCTGCCCGGCTGGACCCTGGGCGTCAGCGACCCCGCGGCCCCGCCGGACTGGCCGACGGCCGACGCCCGGGCGGCCCGTGCCCTGGCCCGGGCGAGGGCCACCCGTACGCCCCTGTTCCGGCACGGCGCCCACCGCCCGGCCCTGGCGGACCTGCTCTCCCCCGACGAGGCGCAGGCCCACGCCCGCGCCCTCCTCGCGCCCCTCACCGCGCCCCTGGCCGAGACGCTGCGCACCTGGCTCTCGCTGCACGGCAGTTGGGACCGCACGGCCGTCGCCCTGGCCGTGCACCGCAACACCGTCCGGCAGCGGATCGCCCGTTGCGCGGCGCTTCTCGGCACGGACCTGGACGACCCGGACGTACGGATGGAACTCTGGTTCGCCCTGCGGTACATCGAGCGCTGATCCGCACAGTGACCCGCGTCGCACGCGCACCGGAGGCGGGCGTTCCCACAGTTGTCTGCCTCACAATGGGGACCATGCCGATACCCGGGACACCCAGCCGCGCCGAGCTCGTCGACCACCTCGTCAGAACCCGTATCGCGGGCGATGTCGCGACGCCCCGCGAGAACAACCTCTCCCACTACCGCCAGCTGGCGAACGGCAACCGCCACTACTGGCTGGGCCTGGAACTCGGCGACCGCTGGACGGACGAGCAGGACGTCCTCGCGGTGATGGCGGAGCGCGTCGGGGTGAACGACGACGCGGAGCACCGCCACGGCCAGGACACCATCGACCCCGAGCTGACGGTGGCCGCGCTGGAGCGCATGGCGGGCCGTCTGCGCAAGGCGGCGGAGGGCCGGCAGCGGGTGCTGTTCGCGACCGGCCACCCGGGCGGCCTGCTGGACGTCCACCACGCGACAGCGGCGGCGTTGCGCGCGGCGGGCTGCGAGATCGTCGTCATCCCGGAGGGCCTGCAGACGGACGAGGGCTACGTCATGCAGTTCGCCGACGTGGCGGTCCTGGAACACGGCGCCACCCTGTGGCACACCCACTCCGGCGAGCCGATGAAGGCCATCCTGACGGGACTCGAGCGCGAGGGACGCCCGCTGCCCGACCTGGTCGTGGCCGACCACGGCTGGGCGGGATACGCCGGGCAGCACGGGGTGGACTCCGTCGGGTACGCCGACTGCAACGACCCGGCGCTGTTCCTCGCCGAGGCGGAGGGCACCGTCCAGGTCGTGGTCCCGCTGGACGACCACGTCATCAGCCCGCGCCACTACGACCCGATGACGGCGTTCCTGCTCAGCGAGGCGGGCCTGGCCGAGTAAGGGGGCGAGCAAGGGGGTCCGAAGGGGGTTGTACTCGACCTCGTTGACCGGAACGCCCGGCGGCACGGCTGCTGAAGAGGGGGCTGGACACGTCGTTCGCGCGCCTGCGGAACGCGCGTGCGTGACCGACCGGCCCCGGGATCAGCGAGCCGTCACCGCGGTATGCGGACCACGCCCTCCTGGATCACGGACACCGCCAGCTGCCCGTCCTGCGTGTAGATGCGGGCCTGTCCGAGGCCGCGCCCGCCGTGCGCCGACGGCGACTCCTGGTCGTACAGCAGCCACTCGTCCGCGCGGAAGGGGCGGTGGAACCACATCGCGTGGTCCAGCGAGGCGCCGACCACGTCCCCGACGGCCCAGCCGCCCCGCCCGTGCGCCAGCAGCACCGAGTCGAGGAGGGTCATGTCCGAGACGTACGTGGCGAGTACGACATGCAGGAGCGGGTCGTCGACGGCGCCGTCGAGCTTGCCGTTGGTGCGGAACCAGACCTGGGAGTGCGGCTCGCGGGGCTCGCCGAACCTGCCGTACGGCGGCTCGTCCACGTAGCGCAGGTCGACCGACTGGCGGGCCTCGAGGAACCTCTCCACCACCACCGGGTCGAGATGGCCGTAGTCGCGCAGCCGTTCCTCGGAGGTGGGAAGCGTCTCCGGGTCGGGCGCGGGCGGCATGACGGCCTGGTGGTCCATCCCCTCCTCGTGGACCTGGAAGGAGGCCGACAGGGCGAAGATCGGCTTGCCGTGCTGGACGGCGACGACGCGGCGGGTGGTGAAGGAGCGGCCGTCGCGCATGCGCTCCACGTTGTAGACGATGGGCGCGCCCGGGTCGCCGGTGCGCAGGAAGTACGCGTGGAGGGAGTGGGCGTGGCGGTCCTCCGGGACCGTACGCCCGGCGGCGACCAGCGCCTGGGCCGCGACCTGACCGCCGAAGACGCGCGGGACGACGGCGGAGCGGGACTGGCCGCGGAAGATGTTCTCCTCGATCTGCTCCAGGTCGAGCAGATCGAGGAGACCCTGTAGTGCCTCGTTCATGGCACCTTTTCCACTGTCCGGTAATTTCTTGCCGGTTGACGTCCGGACCTTACAGGCCCATGTCCTTCGCGATGATCGACTTCATGATCTCGCTGGTACCGCCGTAGATGCGGTTGACGCGGTTGTCCGCGTACAGGCGGGCGATCGGGTACTCGTTCATGAAGCCGTAGCCGCCGTGCAGCTGGAGGCAGCGGTCGATCACGCGGTGCGCGACCTCGGTGCAGAAGAGCTTCGCGGACGCGGCCTCGGCCGGGGTCAGCTCGCCGGCGTCGAGGGCCTCGAGGGCGCGGTCGGCGACGGCCTCGGCCGCGTCGACCTCGGCCTGGCAGGCGGCCAGCTCGAACTTGGTGTTCTGGAAGGCGGCGACCGGCTTGCCGAAGACGGTGCGCTCCTGGACGTACTGCTTGGCGAACCGGACGGCGGCCTTGGCCTGCGCGTAGGCGCCGAAGGCGATGCCCCAGCGCTCGGAGGCCAGGTTGTGGCCGAGGTAGTAGAAGCCCTTGTTCTCCTCGCCGAGCAGGTCCTCGACCGGGACCTTCACGTCGACGAACGCCAGCTCGGCGGTGTCGGAGGTCTTCAGGCCCAGCTTGTCGAGCTTGCGGCCGACGGAGTAGCCCTCGGACTTGGTGTCCACGGCGAACAGGGAGATGCCGTGGCGGCGGTCCTCGGCGCTGGGCGCGTCGGTGCGGGCGCAGACGATCACGCGGTCGGCGTGCACGCCACCGGTGATGAAGGTCTTGGCGCCGTTGAGGACGTAGTGCGTGCCGTCCTCGGAGAGCTTGGCGGTGGTCTTCATGCCCGCGAGGTCGGAGCCGGTGCCCGGCTCGGTCATCGCCAGCGCCCACATCTCCTCACCGGAGACGAACTTCGGCAGGAAGCGCTTCTTCTGCTCGTCGCTGGCGAGCATCTTGATGTACGGCAGGCCGAGCAGGACGTGCACGCCGGAGCCGCCGAACTGCACACCCGCGCGGGCGGTCTCCTCGTACATCACCGCCTCGAACTTGTACGAGTCGATGCCGGCGCCGCCGTACTCCTCGTCGACGCGGATGCCGAACACGCCGAGCTCGGCGAGCTTGTAGTAGAAGTCGCGCGGCGCCTGGCCGGCCGCGAACCACTCGTCGTAGACCGGGACGACCTCGGCCTCGATGAAGGCGCGGATGGTCTCCCGGAACGCCTCGTGATCCTCGTTGAACACCGTACGGCGCACCGCCGCCACCTCCACAGGTCCATGTCTAAGCGCTTGCTCACTCAACCGTACCGGCGAGTATCAACAGGCGTCCAGAGGTCAAGGTCCGTAACGCTCGTCACGCTCGTCGCGCTCAGAGCCGCACCTCCTCCTCGCTCCGCCGGACCGGCCGCCGCCGCTCCGCGCGCCTCGCCCGCAGCAGCCGTACGCCCACGAAGGCCAGGCCCGCCACGGCCACGATCGCCAGGATCACCTTGGAGTAGAGCCCGACCAGGTCGGTGACCTCGTGCCAGCGGGCACCCAGCGCGTAGCCGGCGGCGATGAAGGCGGTGTTCCAGATGAGACTGCCCGCCGCGGTGAGGGTCAGGAACAGGGGGAGCCGCATGCGCTCGACTCCGGCCGGTATCGATATGAGGCTGCGGAAGATGGGGATGAAGCGGCCGAAGAACACGGCCTTGGTGCCGTGCCGGAGGAACCACGCCTCGGTCCGCTCCACGTCCGCGACCTTCACCAGCGGCAGCCGCGCCGCCGCCGCGATCAGCCGGTCCCGGCCGAAGAGCGCACCGAGCAGATACAGGGCCAGCGCGCCCACCACCGACCCCGCCGTCGTCCACGCGACGGCACTGACGAAGCCCATCCGGCCCTGGCTCGCCGTGAACCCCGCCAGCGGCAGGATCACCTCGCTCGGCAACGGCGGAAAGAGGTTCTCCAGGGCGATGGCCAGCCCGGCGCCGGGGCCGCCGAGCTTCTCCATCAGGCCGGAGGCCCAGCCGGCGACTCCACCGACGGGCACTTCGGACGCAGTAGCGATGATCATGCGCGCCATTTTACGAAGTCTTGACCTAAAGGCGGCATGAGGAGGCTCTCCCTGCGGCCGCCTCCCCGTGCCTGACTATACGGCTCACTCCACCCCGGCCGCCCCGAACGCCCCCCGAGCCATCCGGTGCAGCAACTCCGCCGTGACTCCCCGCCCCGGCAGCGCCCCAGGCCGGCCGAGATGCGGCGTCGAGTTGAGCAGCCCGAACACCGAGTGCACCGCCGAGCGGGCCGTCGGTTCGGTCAGGGCCGGGTAGACCTTGCGGACCACCTCCACCCACAGCTCGACGTACTGCCGCTGGAGCTGCCGTACGAGCTTGCGGTCGCTGTCGCGGAGGCGGTCCAGCTCGCGGTCGTGCAGGGTGATGAGGGGGCGGTCATCGAGGGCGAAGTCGATGTGGCCCTCGATGAGGGAGTCGAGGACCGCCTCGGCCGGCACCCCGTCGGCCTCCGCCAGGCGCCGCTTCGCGCCGGTCAGCAGCTGGCCGCTGATGCCGACCAGGAGCTCGGCGAGCATCGCGTCCTTGCCGGCGAAGTGCCGGTAGAGACCGGGCCCGCTGATGCCCACGGCGGCGCCTATCTCGTCGACACCGACGCCGTGGAAACCGCGCTCGGCGAAGAGCCGCGCGGCCTCCTTGAGGATCTGTTCGCGGCGGGTGGGGGCGTCGGTTCTGGTGGCCATGGAAGCAATTCTAGACAGGGAGGTTAGCGGTCGTTAACCTGAAGGAAATGCGTTAACGCTCATTAACTGGTGGACCACTGGTGAGGGGACCGCACGATGCACGAGGCACCGGAGCTTGTGAGCGCGGCAGATCCCGCGTCTCAGGCCTGGCGGGCCAACGAGGAGGCCCATCGGGCGCTGGTGGAGGAGCTGCGCGGCAAGCTCGCCGCCGCCCGGCTGGGAGGCGGCGAGAAGGCGCGCGCCCGGCACACCGCGCGCGGCAAGCTGCTGCCCAGGGACCGGGTCGACACCCTCCTCGACCCCGGCTCCCCCTTCCTGGAGCTCGCTCCCCTCGCCGCTGACGGCATGTACGAGGGCCAGGCGCCGGCCGCCGGTGTCATCGCCGGGATCGGGCGGGTCGGCGGGCGCGAGTGCGTGATCGTCGCCAATGACGCCACGGTCAAGGGCGGGACGTACTACCCGATGACCGTGAAGAAGCACCTGCGCGCGCAGGAGGTCGCCCTGGAGAACCGCCTGCCGTGCCTCTACCTGGTGGACTCCGGGGGCGCCTTCCTGCCCATGCAGGACGAGGTCTTCCCGGACCGGGAGCACTTCGGGCGGATCTTCTACAACCAGGCCCGGATGTCCGGCGCCGGGATCCCGCAGATCGCCGCCGTCCTCGGGTCGTGCACGGCCGGCGGCGCCTACGTCCCCGCCATGAGCGACGAGGCCGTCATCGTCCGCGACCAGGGCACGATCTTCCTCGGTGGCCCCCCACTGGTGAAGGCCGCCACCGGTGAGGTCGTCACGGCGGAGGAGCTCGGCGGCGGTGACGTCCACGCGCGCGTGTCGGGCGTCACCGACCACCTCGCCGAGGACGACGCGCACGCCCTGCGGATCGTGCGGAACATCGTCGCCACGCTCCCCGCGCGCGGGCCCCTGCCGTGGGAGGTCCGGCCCGCCGTCGAGCCCAAGGTCGACCCCTACGGCCTCTACGGCGCCGTGCCCGTCGACTCCCGCACCCCCTACGACGTACGGGAGATCATCGCGCGCGTGGTCGACGGCTCCCGTTTCGCGGAGTTCAAGGCCGAGTTCGGCCAGACCCTCGTCACCGGCTTCGCCCGCATCCACGGCCACCCGGTCGGCATCGTCGCCAACAACGGCATCCTGTTCTCCGAGTCCGCCCAGAAGGGCGCCCACTTCATCGAGCTGTGCGACCAGCGTGGGATCCCGCTGGTCTTCCTGCAGAACATCTCCGGCTTCATGGTCGGCAAGGACTACGAGGCGGGCGGCATCGCCAAGCACGGCGCCAAGATGGTCACGGCGGTGGCGTGCACGCGCGTGCCGAAGCTGACCGTCGTCGTCGGCGGCTCGTACGGCGCCGGGAACTACTCCATGTGCGGGCGGGCGTACTCGCCCCGCTTCCTGTGGATGTGGCCGGGCGCCAAGATCTCCGTGATGGGCGGCGAGCAGGCCGCCTCCGTGCTCGCGACCGTCAAGCGGGACCAGTTGGAGGCGCGCGGAGAGGACTGGCCGGTGGAGGACGAGGAGTCCTTCAAGGCGCCGATCCGTGAGCAGTACGAGCGCCAGGGGAACGCCTATTACGCGACGGCCCGCCTCTGGGACGACGGTGTGATCGACCCGCTGGAGACCCGCCAGGTGCTGGGCCTCGCGCTGACCGCCTGTGCCAACGCGCCCCTGGGTGACCCCCAGTTCGGCGTCTTCCGGATGTGAGGGGGACTGTGACGATGACGCAGACCATGTTCGACACGGTCCTCGTGGCCAACCGGGGCGAGATCGCCGTCCGCGTGATCCGTACGCTCCGCTCACTGGGCGTGCGCTCGGTGGCGGTCTTCTCCGACGCGGACGCCGACGCGCGGCACGTCCGGGAGGCGGACACGGCGGTCCGGATCGGTCCGGCGCCGGCGGCCGAGAGCTATCTGTCCGTGGAACGACTGCTGGAGGCGGCGGCCCGCACCGGCGCCCAGGCCGTGCACCCCGGATACGGCTTCCTCGCGGAGAACGCCGCCTTCGCGCGCGCGTGCGCGGAGGCCGGGCTCGTCTTCATCGGGCCGCCCGCCGACGCCATCTCCCTGATGGGCGACAAGATCCGGGCCAAGGAGACGGTGAAGGCGGCCGGCGTGCCGGTCGTGCCGGGCTCCAGTGGCAGTGGGCTCACGGACGGCCAACTGGCCGACGCTGCCCGCGAGATCGGCATGCCGGTGCTGCTGAAGCCGTCGGCGGGCGGTGGCGGCAAGGGCATGCGGCTGGTGCGGGACGCGGCCGTGCTGGACGACGAGATCGCCGCCGCCCGCCGCGAGGCCCGCGCCTCCTTCGGTGACGACACGCTCCTCGTCGAGCGGTGGATCGACCGGCCCCGGCACATCGAGATCCAGGTGCTGGCCGACGGCCACGGCAACGTCGTCCATCTCGGTGAGCGCGAGTGTTCCCTCCAGCGCCGGCACCAGAAGATCATCGAGGAGGCGCCGTCCGTCCTGCTGGACGAGAGCACGCGCGCGTCGATGGGCGAGGCGGCCGTGCAGGCGGCGCGGTCCTGCGGCTACCGGGGCGCGGGCACGGTGGAGTTCATCGTGCCCGGCGGCGATCCCGCGTCGTACTACTTCATGGAGATGAACACCCGCCTCCAGGTCGAGCACCCCGTCACCGAGCTGATCACCGGGCTGGACCTGGTGGAGTGGCAGCTGCGGGTGGCGGCGGGTGAGGAACTGCCGTACAAGCAGGACGACATCACACTCACCGGCCACGCGGTCGAGGCCCGCATCTGCGCCGAGGACCCCTCCCGCGGGTTCCTCCCCTCCGGCGGCACGGTCCTCAGGCTGCACGAGCCCCGGGCCGACGGCATCCGCACCGACTCCGGGCTCAGCGAGGGCACCGAGGTCGGCAGCCTGTACGACCCGATGCTGTCCAAGGTGATCGCGTACGGCCCCGACCGCGCCACCGCGCTCCGCAAACTCCGGGCCGCCCTCGCCGAGACGGTCACGCTGGGCGTGCAGACCAACGCCGGATTCCTGCGGCGGCTGCTCGCGCACCCGGCGGTCGTGGCGGGCGAGTTGGACACGGGGCTGGTCGAGCGCGTGGTGGACGACCTGGTCCGCACCGACGTACCGGAAGAGGTGTACGAGGCCGCGGCGGCCGTACGGCTGGAGGCGCTGCGGCCGAAGGGCGACGGCTGGACGGACCCGTTCTCGGTACCGAGTGGCTGGCGGCTGGGCGGCGAGCCCAGGCCCGTCGGCTTCCATCTGCGGATCACCGACCCCGTGGAGTACGTCCCGCGCGGTGCCCACAGCGTCACGGCCGACCGTGTGGCGGTCACGCTCGACGGCGTCCGGCACACCTTCCACCGCGCCGCCGCGCCGGACGGCACCTGGCTGGGCCGCGACGGCGACGCCTGGCACGTGCGCGACCACGACCCGGTGGCCGCCTCGCTCACCGGGGCGGCACACGCGGGCGCCGACTCGCTCACCGCCCCCATGCCGGGGACCGTCACGGTGGTGAAGGTCGCCGTCGGGGACGAGGTGGCCGCGGGGCAGAGCCTGCTGGTCGTCGAGGCGATGAAGATGGAGCACGTCATCTCCGCCCCGCACGCCGGCACGGTCGCCGAACTGGACGTCACGCCGGGCACGACGGTCGCCATGGACCAGGTCCTGGCGGTCGTCGCCCCTCATGAGGAGGCGGAGGAATGACAGTCGAGGGTCTCCCCATGGCCGTACCGGCAACGGGTCTGCCCGCCCGCGTCCGCATCCACGAGGTCGGCGCGCGCGACGGCCTGCAGAACGAGTCGGCGACCGTGCCGACCGAGATCAAGGCGGAGTTCATCCGCCGCCTCGCGGAGGCGGGGCTCACCACCATCGAGGCCACCAGCTTCGTCCACCCCAAGTGGGTGCCCCAACTGGCGGATGCCGAGCAGCTGTTCCCGCTCGTCGGCGAACTGCCGGTGAACCTGCCGGTCCTCGTGCCGAACGAACGCGGCCTCGACCGGGCCCTGGCGCTGCACGCGTCCCGTGTCGCCGTGTTCGCCAGCGCCACCGAGTCCTTCGCGAAGGCCAACCTCAACCGCACGGTGGACGAGGCGCTGGCCATGTTCGAGCCGGTCGTGACGAGGGCGAAGGCGGCCGACGTCCACGTCCGCGGCTATCTCTCGATGTGCTTCGGCGACCCCTGGGAGGGCGCTGTCCCGGTCCCCCAGGTCGTCCGGGTCTGCCGGGCCCTGGTCGACATGGGCTGCGACGAGCTGAGCCTCGGCGACACGATCGGGGTGGCGACCCCAGGGCATGTGACAGCCCTCCTGACCGCACTGCGGGAGGCCGGCATCCCGACGGCTGCGGTGGGCGTCCACTTCCACGACACCTACGGCCAGGCCCTGGCCAACACCTACGCCGCCCTCCAGCACGGTGTCACCACCGTCGACGCCTCCGCGGGCGGCCTCGGCGGCTGCCCCTACGCCAAGTCCGCCACCGGCAACCTCGCCACCGAAGACCTCGTGTGGATGCTTCAGGGCCTCGGCATCGACACCGGGGTCGACCTCGGCCGCCTCGTCGCCACGAGCGCGTGGATGGCCGCACAACTGGGCCGACCCAGCCCGTCCCGCACCGTACGAGCCCTCTCCCACAAGGAGCAGTGAACAGCCATGGACCACCGTCTCTCCCCCGAACTGGAGGAACTCCGCCGCACGGTGGAGGAGTTCGCCCACGATGTCGTGGCGCCCAAGATCGGTGACTTCTACGAGCGTCATGAGTTCCCGTACGAGATCGTGCGGGAGATGGGCCGCATGGGCCTGTTCGGTCTGCCGTTCCCGGAGGAGTACGGCGGCATGGGCGGCGACTATCTGGCGCTGGGCATCGCGCTGGAGGAGCTGGCCCGGGTGGACTCCTCGGTCGCCATCACCCTCGAAGCGGGCGTCTCGCTCGGCGCCATGCCGATCCATCTGTTCGGCACCGAGGAGCAGAAGCGGCAGTGGCTGCCGCGCCTGTGCTCCGGCGAGATCCTCGGCGCCTTCGGCCTCACCGAGCCGGACGGCGGCAGCGACGCGGGCGCGACCCGTACGACGGCCCGTCTCGACCCGGAGACGGACGAATGGGTGATCAACGGCTCCAAGTGCTTCATCACCAACTCGGGCACGGACATCACCGGCCTGGTGACCGTCACGGCGGTCACCGGCCGCAAGCCGGACGGCCGGCCGCGGATCTCCGCGATCATCGTCCCGTCCGGCACGCCGGGCTTCACGGTCGCCGCCCCGTACTCCAAGGTCGGCTGGAACGCCTCCGACACCCGTGAGCTGTCCTTCGCGGACGTCCGCGTCCCCGCGGCCAACCTGCTGGGCGAGGAGGGCCGCGGCTACGCCCAGTTCCTGCGCATCCTCGACGAGGGCCGCATCGCCATCGCGGCGCTGGCGACGGGCCTGGCGCAGGGCTGCGTCGACGAGTCGGTGAAGTACGCCAAGGAACGCCACGCCTTCGGCCGCCCCATCGGCGCCAACCAGGCCATCCAGTTCAAGATCGCCGACATGGAGATGAAGGCCCACACGGCCCGGCTCGCATGGCGCGACGCGGCCTCCCGTCTCGTCGCGGGAGAGCCGTTCAAGAAGGAGGCGGCGCTGGCGAAGCTGTACTCGTCCACGATCGCGGTGGACAACGCCCGCGACGCGACGCAGATCCACGGCGGCTATGGCTTCATGAACGAGTACCCCGTCGCCCGCATGTGGCGCGACTCCAAGATCCTGGAGATCGGCGAGGGCACGAGCGAGGTGCAGCGGATGCTGATCGCGCGGGAGTTGGGGCTGGCGGGCTGACGGCTCGGGAGGCTGCGCTCGGGGTCGGCCGGAGGAAGGCCGGCCCCATGTGACCGCTTCTTCACCACATGGTCACCGCGTGCCGTCAGAGACTCAACTTCGCTCGATTGCAAGGAAATTGGGGCTCGCTGACAGAGTCACAGGGCCGCACAGGGTGCCCACAGCTTGGAAAGCAAGGCCCCCACCCCTGGACATCAGCTCAGGTTAGGCTAACCTACCTTCGAATTGTCCGGCGGGTGATCCGCCCTGTTCGAAAGCAGCGTACTCATGCCCAACGCCAGAGCCACCCACCTCACCCGCCGCGGCATCCTCGCCGCGGGCGGCGCCCTCGGCCTCGGTGCCGTGCTCGCGGCCTGCGGAGACGACGACGCGAAAAACGAGGGCTCCAGCGAGGCCACGACCGCTGCCAAGTCCGGCCCCTGGACGTTCAAGGACGACCGCGGCACCACGGTGAAGCTCGACAAGGTGCCGACGAAGATCGTCGCCTTCGTCGGTGTCGCCGCGGCCCTCTACGACTACGGCATCGAGGTCAAGGGCGTCTTCGGCCCGACCAAGACGCAGGACGGCAAGGCCGACGTCCAGGCCGGCGACATGGACGTCAGCAAGCTGACCGTCTTCGGCAACGTCTGGGACCAGTTCAACGTCGAGAAGTACGCGGCGTTCGCCCCCGAGGTCCTCATCTCCACGACCTTCGACAGCGCCGGCACCCTCTGGTACGTTCCCGAGGCCTCAAAGGACAAGATCGCCAAGCTCGCCCCGAGCGCCGCCATCTCCGTCTACGACCGCCAGCTGACCAAGCCGCTGGAGCGGATGTGGGAGCTGGCCGAGTCCCTCGGCGCGGACATGAAGGCCGACAAGGTCGCCCAGTCCAAGAAGGACTTCGAGGCCGCCGCCGAGCGCCTGCGCAAGGCCGCGAAGGCTCGTCCCGAGATCAAGGTGATGGCCGGTTCCGCCAGCCAGGACCTCTTCTACGTCTCCGGCACCAACCTCTCCGTCGACCTCGAGTACTTCAAGGCCCTCGGCGTGAACTTCGTCGAGCCCTCGGAGAAGGCCAAGAAGGCCACCGGCGGCTGGTTCGAGTCGCTGAGCTGGGAGAACGTCGACAAGTACCCGGCCGACATCATCATGATGGACGACCGGTCCTCGACGATTCAGCCCGCTGACATCACCGAGGCGACCTGGAAGAAGCTGCCCGCGGTGAAGGCGGGGCAGATCATCGGGCGGTCGCCCGAGCCGATTCTGTCCTACGACAAGTGCACGCCGCTGCTGACGAGCCTTGCCGAGGCCATCGAGAAGGCCAAGAAGGTCTCCTAATAGAGGGCCACTTGAGGTCGTGGGGCGACTGCGGGTCCGGCGGTGGCTGGTCGCGCCACGCGGCGGAGCCGCACATCGATACAGCCCCGCGCCCCCAAACAGGTCGACCTACCTGACGTCGATTCAGGAGTTACCCCCATGACCACGGCTGTAGCCGCCCCGTTCCGCTTCTTCTCCCTCCAGGTCGTACGGACGAGGCGGCTCGGTCCGTCTCTGGTCCGGGTCACCTTCGGCGGCGAAGATCTGCAGTACTTCTTCTCCGACGGGCGGGACCAGTCCCTGTCGCTCTTCCTGCCGCACCCCGGTCAGAGCGAGCCGCAGGTTCCCCTCGAGCTCGGTGACGGCTGGTGGCAGGGGTGGCGTGAACTGCCGGACGACGTACGGGCCGTGATGCGGTCGTACACGCTCCGCGCGCTGCGCCGGAACCCCGACGAGATCGACATCGACTTCGTCCTGCACACCCCGGCCGGCCCCGCCTCCCGCTGGGCCTCCGGAGCCGCCGCCGGTGACCGCGTCCTGCTGCTCGGGCCGGCGATCGCCGACAACCGGGCGATCCGGTTCCGGCCGGCCGACGACACCGACCTCGTGGTGATCTGGGGCGACGAGAGCGCCGTACCCGCCGTCTCCGCCATCCTCGAAACCCTGCCGGCCGACGCCCGCGCCCGGGTGTGGCTGGAGGTGCACGACGCCGGGGACATCCAGGACCTGGTGACCGCGGCGGACGCCGAGATCACCTGGCTGGTCCAGGAGGAAGCGCGTGCCGAGGGGTCCCCCATGGCCCTCGACGCCATCCGGGCCGCCGAACTCCCCGCCGCCGAGCGCCCGTACGTCTGGATCGCGGGCGAGTCCGGCTGCGTGAAGGCGCTGCGCCGGCACTTCGTC
The DNA here is from genome assembly GCF_044764885.1 of Streptomyces sp. NPDC093591. Taxonomy (NCBI): domain Bacteria; kingdom Bacillati; phylum Actinomycetota; class Actinomycetes; order Kitasatosporales; family Streptomycetaceae; genus Streptomyces; species Streptomyces sp. NPDC093591. The sequence goes on along the minus strand of NZ_JBIWIY010000003.1, from coordinate 271,038 downwards.
GGTGAGCGCGGTATCGACCGCCGCCGGGTCACCTTCGTGGGGTACTGGCGGCAGGGGCTGAGCGAGGAGCAGCTGCGCGAGCAGGAGTGACAGCCCTCAGCGGTAACAGCCCCTGAAAGCAAGGCGATCGGGCGGCGACTGCGACTCAAGTGACCGTAGTCACCCTTGATGCTGCCCTGAATCGAAGGAACTTAGGTTAGGCTAACCTAAGTTACACCGCCGGATCCCCGCACTTCACGGCCCGTCCCCACCGGAGGACCTCCCCATGCGCTCGCACCTGCTCAATGACACGACCGCGGAGCAGTACCGCCGCTCCGTGACCGAAGGAGTAGAGCGGGTGGCAGCCAAACTCGCCGCCACCGACCGTCCGTTCACCGGTGTCACCGTCGACGCCCTCGCCCCCGCCATCGACGCGATCGACCTCGACAAGCCGCTGCTGGACACCGCCGCGGTCCTGGACGAGCTGGAGGACGTCTACCTCCGGGACGCGATCTACTTCCACCACCCCCGCTACCTCGCCCACCTCAACTGCCCGGTCGTCATCCCGGCCGTGCTCGGCGAGGCGATCCTCTCCGCCGTCAACTCCTCCCTGGACACCTGGGACCAGTCGGCGGGCGGCACCCTGATCGAGCGCAAGCTCATCGACTGGACGACGGCCCGAATAGGCCTCGGCGAGAACGCCGACGGTGTCTTCACCTCCGGCGGCACCCAGTCCAACCTGCAGGCCCTGCTCCTCGCCCGCGAGGAGGCCAAGACCGACAGCCTGGCCAAACTGCGCATCTTCGCCTCCGAGGTCAGCCACTTCAGCGTGAAGAAGTCGGCGAAACTGCTGGGCCTCGGCCAGGACGCCGTGGTCTCCATCCCCGTCGGCCACGACAAGCGCATGCAGACCGTCGCGCTCGCCCATGAGCTGGAGCGCTGCAAGAAGGACGGCCTGGTCCCCATGGCGGTCGTCGCCACCGCCGGCACCACCGACTTCGGCTCCATCGACCCGCTGCCCGAGATCGCCGAGCTGTGCGAGCAGTACGGCACCTGGATGCACGTCGACGCCGCCTACGGCTGCGGGCTGCTCGCCTCCGTGAAGTACCGGGGCCGCATCGACGGCATCGAGCGCGCCGACTCGGTCACCGTCGACTACCACAAGTCCTTCTTCCAACCGGTGAGTTCCTCCGCCGTGCTGGTCCGCGACGCCTCGACCCTGCGCCACGCGACGTACCACGCCGAGTACCTCAACCCGAAGCGCATGGTCACCGAGCGCATCCCCAACCAGGTCGACAAGTCCCTCCAGACCACCCGCCGCTTCGACGCCCTCAAGCTGTGGATGACCCTGCGCGTGATGGGCGCCGACGGCATCGGGCAGCTCTTCGACGAGGTCTGCGACCTGGCGATGGAGGGCTGGCAGCTGCTGGCCGCCGACCCCCGCTTCGACGTCGTGGTCGAGCCGACCCTGTCCACCCTGGTCTTCCGCTACATCCCGGCGGCCGTCACCGACCCCGCCGAGATCGACCGCGCCAACCTGTACGCCCGCAAGGCCCTGTTCGCCTCCGGCGACGCGGTGGTCGCGGGCACCAAGGTGGGCGCCCGTCACTACCTGAAGTTCACCCTGCTCAACCCCGAGACGAAGGCGGCCGACATCGCCGCCGTCCTCGACCTGATCGCCGGCCACGCCGAGCAGTACCTGGGAGAGTCCCTTGACCGCGCGTCCTGAAAACCCGACCAAAGCCCATGATTTCGTGGGGATCGGGCTCGGCCCGTTCAACCTCGGCCTCGCCTGCCTGACCGAGCCGATCGACGAGCTCGACGGTGTCTTCCTGGAGTCGAAGCCGGACTTCGAGTGGCACGCGGGCATGTTCCTGGACGGCGCCCACCTCCAGACCCCGTTCATGTCGGACCTGGTCACCCTCGCCGACCCCACCTCGCCGTACTCCTTCCTGAACTACCTGAAGGAGAAGGGCCGGCTGTACTCGTTCTACATCCGCGAGAACTTCTACCCGCTGCGGGTCGAGTACGACGACTACTGCCGCTGGGCCGCGAACCGGCTGAGCAGCGTCCGCTTCAGCACGACGGTGACGGAGGTGACGTACGACGACGCGGCCGAGCTGTACGTCGTACGGACGGCCGCCGGTGACACCTACCGCGCCCGCCACCTCGTCCTCGGCACCGGCACCCCGCCCTACATACCCGAGGCCTGCCAGGGCCTGGGCGGCGACTTCATCCACAACTCCCGCTATCTGCGGCACAAGCAGGAGCTGCAGAAGAAGGAGTCGATCACGCTGGTCGGCTCGGGCCAGTCGGCCGCCGAGATCTACTACGACCTGCTCAGCGAGATCGACGTCCACGGCTACCGGCTGAACTGGGTCACCCGCTCCCCGCGCTTCTTCCCGCTGGAGTACACCAAGCTCACGCTGGAGATGACGTCCCCGGAGTACGTCGACTACTTCCGCGAGCTGCCGGAGGCGACCCGCTACCGCCTCACCGCCGAGCAGAAGGGCCTGTTCAAGGGCATCGACGGCGACCTCATCAACGAGATCTTCGACCTGCTCTACCAGAAGAACCTCGGCGGCCCGGTCCCCACCCGTCTGCTCACCAACTCCTCGCTGAACGGCGCGCGGTACGAGAACGGCACCTACACCCTGTCCTTCCGCCAGGAGGAGCAGGAGAAGGACTTCGAGCTCGACTCGCAGGGCCTGGTCCTGGCCACCGGCTACAAGTACGCCGAGCCGGAGTTCCTGAAGCCCGTGCGCGACCGCCTGGTCTACGACTCCCGGGGCAACTACGACGTCGCCCGCAACTACGCCATCGACGTCACCGGCCGCGGTGTCTTCCTGCAGAACGCCGGCGTCCACACGCACAGCATCACCAGCCCCGACCTGGGGATGGGCCCGTACCGGAACGCGTACATCATCCGCGAGCTGCTCGGCACCGAGTACTACCCGGTCGAGAAGACGATCGCGTTCCAGGAGTTCGCCGTATGAGCACCACCGCCACGGGCACCTTCACCTTCCGCCCGCTCGACCCCCTGAAGGACGCCGGGCTGCTGCACCGCTGGGTCACCCACCCCAAGGCGGCCTTCTGGATGCTGCAGGACGCGAGCCTGGTGGACGTCGAGCGCGCCTACATGGAGATCGCGGCGGACGAGCACCACCACGCGCTGCTCGGACTCCAGGCCGGCGAACCGGCCTTCCTGATGGAGTACTACGACCCCGTCCACCGCGAACTGGTCGGTCTGTACGAGCCGCAGCCGGGCGACATCGGCATGCACTTCCTCACGCCGCCCACCGACCACCCGGTCCGCGGCTTCACCCGGTCCGTCATCACCGCCGTGATGGCGCACCTCTTCGAGGACCCCGCGGTCAAGCGCGTCGTCGTCGAGCCGGACGTGGCCAACAAGGCCGTCCACGCCCTGAACGAGGCCGTCGGGTTCGTGCCCGAACGGGAAATCCAGAAGCCGGAGAAGCGCGCGCTGCTGAGTTTCTGCACGCGCGATCAGTTCTTCGCCGCCCGAGGAGTAGCTGTATGACCCTGTCCGACGCCGTGGCGCATCTGTCCCCCCACCGCTGGGCGCGGGCCAACCGCCTCCTGATCCGCAAGGCGCTCGCCGAGTTCGCGCACGAGCGCCTCATCACGCCGGAGGCCACCGGCGCGGGCGAGTACGTCGTCCGCAGCGACGACGGCCTGACCCGGTACACCTTCACGGCCGTGCTCCGCGCCCTCGACCACTGGCAGGTCGACGCCGACTCGATCACCCGCCACCGCGACGGCGCCGAACTCCCGCTCGCCGCCCTGGACTTCTTCATCGACCTGCAGAAGTCCCTGGGCCTGAGCGACGAGGTCCTGCCGGTGTACCTGGAGGAGGTCTCCTCCACCCTCTCCGGCACCTGCTACAAGCTCACCAAGCCGCAGGTCCCGGTCGCCGAGCTCGTCAAAAGCGACTTCCAGGCCATCGAGACAGGTATGACCGAGGGCCACCCCTGCTTCGTCGCCAACAACGGGCGGCTCGGCTTCGGCATCCACGAGTACCTGTCGTACGCCCCGGAGACCGCGAGCCCGGTCCGGCTGGTATGGCTGGCGGCGCACAAGTCGCGCGCCGCGTTCACGGCGGGTGTCGGCATCGAGTACGAGACCTTCGTACGGGACGAGCTGGGTTCGGAGACCGTCGAGCGCTTCCACGGCGTCCTGCGCGACCAGGACCTCGACCCCGCCGACTACCTCTTCATCCCGGTCCACCCCTGGCAGTGGTGGAACAAGCTCACCGTCACCTTCGCCGCCGAGGTAGCCCAGCAGCACCTGGTCTGCCTGGGCGAGGGCGACGACGAGTACCTGGCCCAGCAGTCCATCCGGACCTTCTTCAACAGCTCCAGCCCCGAGAAGCACTACGTGAAGACGGCTCTGTCCGTCCTCAACATGGGCTTCATGCGCGGACTCTCGGCCGCCTACATGGAGGCCACCCCCGCCATCAACGACTGGCTGGCCCAGCTCATCGACAACGACCCGGTGCTGAAGTCCACCGGCCTGTCGATCATCCGCGAGCGCGCCGCCGTCGGCTACCGGCACCTGGAGTACGAGAAGGCCACCGACCGCTACTCGCCGTACCGCAAGATGCTGGCGGCCCTGTGGCGCGAGAGCCCGGTCGCCTCCCTCCAGGACGGCGAGTCGCTCGCCACCATGGCCTCCCTCGTCCACGTCGACCACGAGGGCGCGTCCTTCGCGGGCGCGCTGATCGCGCAGTCGGGCCTGACCCCGACGGAGTGGCTGCGCCGCTACCTGAAGGCGTACTTCACCCCGCTCCTGCACAGCTTCTACGCCTACAACCTGGTGTTCATGCCGCACGGCGAGAACGTCATCCTGGTCCTGAGGGACGGCGTCGTGGAGCGCGCGATCTACAAGGACATCGCCGAGGAGATCGCCGTCATGGACCCGGACGCGGTGCTGCCGCCGACGGTCGAGCGGCTGCGCGTGGAAGTCCCCGAGGACAAGAAGCTCCTGTCCATCTTCACGGACGTCTTCGACTGCTTCTTCCGCTTCCTCGCCGCGAACCTCGCCGCCGAGGGGATCCTGAAGGAGGACGACTTCTGGCGCACGGTCGCCGAGGTCACCCGGGACTACCAGCACTCGGTGCCCGAACTCGCCGACAAGTTCAAGCAGTACGACATGTTCGCGCCCGAGTTCGCGCTGTCCTGCCTCAACCGCCTCCAGCTGCGCAACAACAAGCAGATGGTGGACCTCGCGGACCCGGCGGGCGCGCTCCAGCTGGTCGGCAACCTGAAGAACCCCATCGCAGGGCTGTAGCCACGGCCCCATGAAGCTGGCGGGCACCCCCGGAGTACGGTCCTCCGGGGGTGCCCGTCCAACGTTCCGCAGACGAACTACCAGGGCACCTGAGGCGATCGGTAGTAGTTGATCCCCAACGCCTCCCACCGCGCCCCCTGCGCGGCAAGCCGAACCTTGTAGCCCTCCCAGCCATGTGTGGAAGCCGGCGACCACCCCAGCTCAGCCACCCCCGCCAGCCTCGGGAACGCCATGTACTCGATGTCGTCCGACTTGGTGATCGTCTCCGTCCACAAGGGCGCCTCGACACCCCGGATCGCCGAAGCCGGCGCTCCCGGCAGATAGTTGCCCGGATCCCAGTCGTACGACCGCTTCACCTCCACCAGACCGGCCCAGTCCAGCCCCAACGGGGTGTCGGCCGTGTACTTCATGTCGAGGTAGATCCGGTCGGCCGGAGACAGAATGATTCCGGTCCCGTTCCGCGCGGCGGCCGCAACCTGCTCCTTCTCCCCGGCACTCGTACCGTCCAGCCCCCAGTACTGCGCCAGAGCGCCCGCCGCCGGAGTCGCGCCGGTCAGCTGGTGCCAGCCGATCACGGTCTTGCCGTACTCGGCGACGATCGGCTGCACCCGGTCCATGAACTTCACATAGTCCTCGTGGCTGGTGGAGTGCGCCTCGTCGCCCCCGATATGGAGGTACTTGCCCGGCGTGAGCGCGACCAGCTCCCGGACCACGTCGTCCACGAAGTCGTACGTGATCTCCTTGCCGACACACAGCGAGCTGAAGCCGACCTCGGTGCCGGTGTAGAGCGGGGGTGCCACGCCGTCGCAGTTGAGCTCGGCGTACGAGGCCAGCGCCGCGTTCGTGTGGCCCGGCATGTCGATCTCGGGGACGACCTCCAGGAAGCGGGAGGACGCGTACCGGACGATCTCCCGGTAGTCGGCCTTGGTGTAGTAGCCCCCGGGGCCGCCGCCGACCTGCGTCGAGCCGCCGTACGTCGCGAGGCGCGGCCAGGAGTCGAGGGCGATGCGCCAGCCCTGGTCGTCACTGAGGTGCAGATGCAGCTTGTTGATCTTGTAGAGGGCGAGTTGGTCGATGTAGCGCTTGACCTGGTCGACGGTGAAGAAGTGCCGGGAGACGTCGAGCATTGCGCCGCGCCAGCCGTAGCGCGGGGTGTCCGTGATCGTGCCGCCCGCGACCAGCCAGGGACCGGGCTGGACGGAGTCCTTCTCGACGGCCGGCGGGAGGAGTTGGCGCAGGGTCTGCACGCCGTGGAAGAGGCCGGCGGGCTTGGCAGCCGTGATGGTGACGCCACCACGGCCGCTGTCCAGGCGGTAGCCCTCCGCGCCGAACGGGCCCTGCGCCAGGCGCAGTCGGACGCCCCGGCCGTGCGAGGTGACCGGCAGGGGGTACCCGGTGGAGGGCCGCAGCACGTCCGCGAGGTATTCGCCGACGCGCCGGGCCTCGCGGGAGTCGTCGACGACGATACGGGTGCCGTCGGTGATGCGGTACGGGGATCCGCCCGGCGCCACCGACGCGGGCGCCGGGACCACCCGGCCCAGCGGTGTCGCCTCGCCGGACGCCGGTGCCGCGCCGGCCGTGAAGGCGCCGGCCGCCGCGACGAGCAGCAGGGACCCGAGGATCCGGGTCATACGGGGAGTCGTTCTGTGGTGCCGTCTCACATGCGCTCCCTTCAGGATTGGTAGAGACCACTCTGCCGCAGAACCGGTGAAACAATCCCCCCATGGCGGAAATCATCCAGAAGGACGGCACGTGGGTCTTCGACGGCGACGCTCTGCGACTGACCCCCGGACGGGACAAGAACGTCAGCCTTTTCCGCAAGACACTGGGTGAACTCGTCGTCCCCCTGGGGGCGTTGGCGGGTGTCTCCTTCGAGCAGGGCAAGAAGGCCGGGCGGCTGCGACTGCGGCTGCGCGACGGCGCCGACCCACTGTTGCACGCCACGGGCGGCCGGCTCACCGAGCCCCACGACCCGTACCAGCTGATCGTCGAGTCCGACCGCTACGGTGTCGCCGAGTACTTCGTGGAGGAGGCGCGCAACGCCCTGCTGCTGGACGAGGTGCCGGGCGACCCGGTCGACGAGTACCTGCTGCCGGGCCCCTCCCTGCCCCTGTCGGTCTCCGCCGGGGACGGCACGGCGACCTTCGACGGCGAGCACATCCGCCTGGAGTGGAACTGGAAGACGGAGGACGCCAAGGCCGCCGCCGGCACCCGCTCCCTCGCGCTGGCCGACATCGTGGCCGTGGAGTGGCATCCGGCGGCGGGCCTGGAGAACGGCTACCTCCGCTTCACCGTCAGGAACGCGCCCACCAAGGCCCCGCCCAAGTACGACCCCAACTCCGTGGAGCTGTGGGGCTTCAAGAAGGACCCGCTGATGGCGCTGGTCGCGGCGGCGGTGCAGGCCCGCCTGCCGCACCCGGCCAGGGCCGGCGCCGCGGACGTACCGGACGCGCGACCGGAACCGCCTTCCCCTCCGGTCGCGTCCGCCGAGGACGACCACGACGCCCTCCTGCGCCGCCTGCGCGAACTCGGCGAGCTGCACCGCACGGGCGTGCTCACGGACGAGGAGTTCACGATGGCCAAGCAGGCCGTGCTCAAACGGATGTAGGGCCGGATCGTTCTACTTGGCCCGGCGGGCCACCGTGAAGTGGTCGATCCGGTCACCCGTCTCGGCGATGCCCTGGACCTTCAGCGTGGCGTACCGGCCCCTCGGCGCGGGCGTGACGTCCACGCGCAGGAAGGAGTAGTTCAGGTAGCGGACGCGCGACCAGGCGACCGTCTCGTTCTGCTTGCCGTCCTTGAGATTGACGAAGGAGGCCACGGAGTCGACCTCGTGCTCGTGCCCCTCGTAGGAGTCCGGCGCGCTGAACGCGTACAGGCTGCGGCCGGCCGCCCCCGCCGTCACGTACACCACGCCCTCGGTCTCGGGGTACGCCGTGCCGCCGATCGGCAGCTTCTTGACGACCTCGTTCCCCTTGATCACATCCGTGCGCTCGTACTGGTGGTTGTGCCCGTTGATGACGAGGTCGACCGTGTACTTCTCGAACAGCGGCACCCACTCCTGGCGCACACCGCCTTCCGAGGCGTGCGCCGTGGAGGTGCAGTACGCGCAGTGGTGGAAGAACACGACGATGAAGTCGATGTCCTTCGCGGCCCGGTACTTCTTCAGCTGCGCCTCGAACCACTTGGTCTGGGTGCCGCCGGAGAGGCCGAGGTTGGCCGGGATCTCGAAGGAGACGTCGTTGGGGTCCAGCGAGATGATCGCCGTGTTGCCGTGGACGAAGGAGTAGACGCCCGGCAGGTGCTTCTTGTCCGGCCCGTTGTCGGGGAGCGTGAAGCGGGCCTCCTCGCCGCCGTAGCCGTTGGGCGAGTACCAGGCCTCCATGTCGTGGTTGCCGTACGAGACCATCCACGGCACGGACTTGGCGACCGACTCGGTCTGGGCGAGGAACTGGTCCCAGGTGCGCGAGTCGAAGCCGGTGTCGGAGGCCTTGCCCTGGCCGGTGGGGTCGCCGTACGCGATGTCACCGGCGTGCAGGTGGAAGACCGGGTTCTGGCCGAGGATCAGGCTGTCGTTGGCGAGCGCGTGGTAGCTGACGCCCTGGTCGCCGAAGGCCGTGAAGGTGAAGGGGACCTTGTGCGCGGGGGCGGTGGTGAAGGTGCCGAGCGTGCCCAGCAGGTGTGGCTCGGCGGGGTCGAAGCCCGTGTGGCCGACGCCGTAGTAGTACGTCCGGCCGGGGCGCAGGTGGGTCAGCTTGGCGTGGACGTAGTACTGGGTGTGGTCGGCGCTCGCGCCGACGCCGGCCGGGGTGTACAGCGTGCGCACCTCGGCCTCGATCTTGCGGGAGAGGTCCCAGGGGTGCGCGCCGATGCGGATGAACGGCTTCCGCACGGCGACCGGGACCTGCCAGGAGACGGTCATCTCCGTGCGCGGGTCGTTGCCGTAGGCGAGGTGGCGGCCGAAGGGGGCGACGAGGGCCCCGTCGACGGTCTCGGTGGCCGCGGCGGTGCGCTGGGTCGGTACGGCGGCCTGTGCGGTGGCGCCCGGCACGAACGCGCCACCCGCGACGGCGCCCAGCGTGACGGCGCCGCCCCTGATCATCGTGCGCCGCGAGAATCTGGCGCGCAGGTACTCGTGCTGCTCGGCCATGCTCATGCGCTCGGCGAGCTGCTGGGGTACTCCCATGCGAGGAATGTCCATGGCGTCCGAAACTCGTCCCCTCAGGCAACGGGATGCGAGCCGACGCATGGACAGCTCCGGAACAGGCCCCCATGAGACCCTCAACGTTCTGCCAAGAGTTTCAACAGCCGGTTGCCAACCAGTTGCCCGAAATCGGGCAGAAATCTTGCGAACGAGTCTCCGATAACCCAGGATCTACCGAGTGCACGACGACCTTGTTGATCACCTGACCCGCACCACCCCTCTCCACCGGGGCGAGGCGCTGCGGGTGATCCAGGATGTGCTCGCCTACTTCGACGAGACGACCGAGGAATACGTCCGTCGCCGCCACCGCGAGCTGCAGGCCCAGGGCCTGGTGAACGCGACGATCTTCGAACAGATCGAGGCGGACCTGAAATACCGGGCAGTGGCCCCGGCGGAGCTCACCCTCCGCCAGCTGCGCCGGATCGTCTACGGCTAGGAATACACATATGTGCGGAATCGTCGGATACATCGGGAAGCGTGACGTAGCGCCCCTGTTGCTGGAGGGCCTCCAGCGCCTGGAGTACCGCGGCTACGACTCGGCGGGCATCGCCGTCACCTCCCCGAAGGCGGCGGGCCTGAAGACCGTCAAGGCCAAGGGCCGGGTCCGCGACCTGGAGGCCAAGGTCCCGGCGCGCTTCAAGGGCACCACCGGCATCGCCCACACCCGCTGGGCCACCCACGGCGCCCCCTCCGACGTGAACGCCCACCCGCACCTGGACGCCGAGGGCAAGGTCGCCGTCGTCCACAACGGCATCATCGACAACGCCTCCGACCTGCGCCGCAAGCTGGAGGCGGACGGCGTCGAGTTCCTCTCCGAGACCGACACCGAGGTCCTCGTCCACCTCATCGCCCGCTCGCAGGCGGAGAAGCTGGAGGACAAGGTCCGCGAGACGGTCCGGCTCATCGAGGGCACGTACGGCATCGCGGTGCTGCACGCCGACTACCCGGACCGCATCGTCGTGGCCCGCAACGGCTCGCCGGTCGTCCTGGGCATCGGCGAGAAGGAGATGTTCGTCGCCTCGGACATCGCCGCGCTGGTGGCCCACACGCGGCAGATAGTGACGCTGGACGACGGCGAGATGGCCACCCTGAAGGCCGACGACTTCCGCACCTACACGACGGAGGGCACCCGCACCACGGCCGAGCCCACCACCGTCGAGTGGGAGGCCGCGTCGTACGACATGGGCGGCCACGACACCTACATGCACAAGGAGATCCACGAGCAGGCCGACGCCGTGGACCGCGTCCTGCGCGGCCGCATCGACGACCGCTTCTCCACCGTGCACCTCGGCGGCCTCAACCTGGACGCCCGCGAGGCCCGCCAGATCCGCCGCGTGAAGATCCTCGGCTGCGGCACCTCGTACCACGCGGGCATGATCGGCGCCCAGATGATCGAGGAGCTGGCCCGCATCCCCGCGGACGCCGAGCCGGCCTCCGAGTTCCGCTACCGCAACGCGGTCGTGGACCCCGACACCCTCTACGTGGCGGTCTCCCAGTCGGGCGAGACCTACGACGTCCTGGCCGCCGTCCAGGAGCTGAAGCGCAAGGGCGCCCGGGTCTTCGGCATCGTGAACGTGGTCGGCTCGGCGATCGCCCGCGAGGCGGACGCCGGCATCTACGTCCACGCGGGCCCCGAGGTCTGCGTGGTCTCGACCAAGTGCTTCACCAACACCACGGTCGCCTTCGCCCTTCTCGCCCTGCACCTCGGCCGTACCCGCGACCTCTCGGTCCGCGACGGCAAGCGCATCATCGAGGGCCTGCGCAAGCTGCCCGCGCAGATCGCCGAGATCATGGAGCAGGAGGCGGAGATCGAGAGGCTGGCCAAGCTGTACGCCGACGCCCGCTCGATGCTCTTCATCGGCCGTGTCCGGGGCTACCCGGTCGCCCGTGAGGCCTCCCTCAAGCTCAAGGAGGTCTCCTACATCCACGCCGAGGCCTACCCCGCCTCCGAGCTCAAGCACGGCCCGCTGGCCCTGATCGAGCCCGCCCTCCCGACGGTCGCGATCGTCCCCGACGACGACCTCCTGGAGAAGAACCGCGCCGCCATGGAGGAGATCAAGGCCCGCAGCGGCAAGATCCTCGCGGTCGCCCACCAGCCCCAGGAGAAGGCCGACCAGACCATCGTCGTCCCGAAGAACGAGGACGAACTCGACCCGATCCTCATGGGCATCCCCCTCCAACTCCTCGCCTACCACACGGCCTTGGCCCTGGGCAGGGACATCGACAAGCCGAGGAACCTGGCCAAGTCGGTAACGGTGGAGTAGGAACCTAAGGGGCGCGGGGCCGTATCGATTTGCGTCTCCGCCGCGCGGGCGCGAGCAACCCCCACAAGCCCGCAGAGGCCCCCCAAACAGGAACGGACCCCCACGTGATGCCACCATTCACGGGGGGTCCGTCCAGTTCGCCGGGGAGCCGCCCAACCCCCCAGCCCGCGCAGCTACCCGGTGGCCGTCACGCCCCGGCCCGCAGCGCGTCGCGGAAGCACGGTCGGCCAGTGGGCCATCGCCGCGGTCGCCGCATACCAAGCCACCGCACCCGCGGCGACGGCGAACCAGCCACCCACCTCGGTGAGCCCGTCATTGCCGGCGAAGTGGGCGATCGCCATGAGCACCAGGGACACGAAGAACAACCCGTACGCTCCCTGCCCGAGTTGATCCCCACCCGCGAGCGTGAGGGACAGCGCCACAAGGGCGAACAGCAGCAGGAACAGTCCCGCCGCGTTGTCGGAGACGGCCGCGTCGGCGGAGACCGCCCAGGTGAACCAGAGGGCGCCGAGCGTCACGAACGCGGTCCCGTTCGCGGAGTCACGATCGCGCAGGGCCATCAGCCCGGCGACGAAGAGGGCAATTCCGCCCACGTACTGGGCGATTGATACGGCGTCAGCGGCTGACACACCGTCGATCACATCGGTGTACCCCAGCCCGAAGGCCAACAGGGTGATTCCGAGGGCGAGTCGGCCGACCACGGTAGTGGTTCCGCTTCCCGCAGAGACGTCGTTGTCCACGGCGGGCTCCCTTCATGCATGTGCAGTTGTGCGGTGACCCGTATATGCCCTTCACAAAGGCACAAACACCTCTACGCGTCAGTAGATTTGCGCACTGCACAAAGGAGACCGGCGCTTCCCAGGCGGCATCTCACCTGGGCCAACGGCGAGTTACGGAATGACAACGACGGGACGCTTGGCCCGCTTGGCGAGCCGCCCCGCGACCGACCCGAAGATCCGCCCGACGATGCCGTGCGTGGAGCCGACGACGATGGCGTCCGCCTCGTACTCCCGCCCGACCTCTTCGAGTTCATGGCAGATGTCACCGCCGCGCTCGACGAGGATCCAGGGCACCTCGGCCAGGTAGTCGGCGCACGCCAACTCCAGCCCGAGCACTTCGGTGCGATGGTCCGGCACGTCGACGAAGACCGGCGGCTCGCAGCCGGCCCACACCGTGGTGGGCAGCCGGTTGGCGACGTGGACGATGATCAGGCCCGACCCGGAGCGATGGGCCATGCCGATGGCGTACGCGAGGGCGCGCTCACTGGAGGTGGAGCCGTCGAAGCCGACGACGACGCCGTGCTTGAAGGCGGGGTCGCAGGCTTGGCGGGACTCGTCCGCCGCCAGGGGATCGGCCGCAGTCGGGTCGGCGACCTGGCGCTTGCGGTCCGCGGGTTCGAAGAATTCGTGACCGGCCATGGCTGTCTCGGCGTATTGATCCTTTATGGGTGGGCCCGCGAGCGGAGCTCGCCGACGGATGCAGCAGTGTGGCGGAGCTGTGTCCGGGAATGGTCTTCCCAACCCCATACCCCCAAGGGTACGGCGGCACGCCTCCTTAGCCCCGGATCCCCGCTCACGGTCGTACGGGTTCCAGGGAGCATGCACGAGGGGACGCCCGTAACGCAATGGTTGCTGCGGTGTACAGGCGGTTTGCACAGGGTTCACCCACGCCCACTGCCGGAACGTTCCCGCACCAGTGACCGACCGCTCGAACACGCGTTGATCTCCCTGAGCCACCACCCCAGGCGAACCCCAGGAGTACCCACCCATGCCCGGACCCCGCACGCCCTCCGACGACAGCGCCACCGATGTGGTCCGCTGGGCGGCCTTCAGCTGCGTCCTGGTCCCCGTGGTGCTCCTCTGGTACGGCACCTCCCTCGCCGGCGCCGCGGGCACGGCCTTCGGCCTCGCCGCCGTGACGGCCGTCTGCCGTCTGCTGCTGCGCCAGTCGGAACGCGGCGCGGCACGGCTGAAGGACGAGGACCGCACCACCCCGTCGCCCTCGCGTCGCGGACGCCACCACAGGACCGGAACCGGGGCCCATAGAGGCGGACGTCACACTGGTTGAAATACACCGGTCGGCTGACCGGTTTCCGTGCACGGGCACGCTGCTTTTCAGCCAACTTCTGGCGCGCATGCATCCCCTGCCCAGAACACCCCCCAACCCCCGTTCCACCTGCACGGAAAGGGCCTCAGGGGCCCTGCGCACCCTACGTGGATTGGCCACTGCGACAAGGCGCACTTCCCTGCACGGCCCGTGAGTGCAACGCTTCGTGATCGAATGCTTCACGCCAAGTTGCCAAGTCGACAATGTGCCGAGTGTCGAACCGGCCACTGAGGCGCGACGCGACACAGTAGATTCGATCTTGACTGTCTACGGCGGGGGACTCGTGCAGGACCGAGGGGAAACGTGCAGGAGCGACACAACCGAGGAGCCGCGACCACCGAGGGGGGCTTAGCAGGATGAGCCACGACTCCACTGCCGCGCCGGAAGCCGCGGCCCGGAAGCTTTCCGGGCGACGCCGCAAGGAGATCGTCGCGGTGCTGCTGTTCAGCGGCGGTCCCATCTTCGAGAGTTCCATACCGTTGTCGGTGTTCGGGATCGACCGCCAGGACGCCGGCGTGCCGCGCTACCGCTTGCTGGTGTGCGGCGGCGAGGAAGGCCCACTGCGGACCACAGGGGGCCTGGAACTCACCGCGCCACATGGCCTGGAGGCGATCTCGCGGGCGGGCACGGTCGTCGTGCCGGCCTGGCGTTCGATCACCTCTCCACCGCCCGAGGACGCGCTCGACGCTCTGCGTCGGGCGCACGAGGAAGGCGCCCGCATAGTCGGGCTGTGCACCGGTGCCTTCGTCCTCGCCGCGGCGGGCCTGCTGGACGGCCGCCCCGCGACAACGCACTGGATGTACGCACCGACGCTGGCCAAGCGCTACCCGTCGGTGCACGTCGATCCGAGAGAGCTGTTCGTCGACGACGGCGACGTCCTGACGTCGGCGGGTACGGCGGCCGGAATCGATCTCTGTCTCCACATCGTGCGGACGGACCACGGCAACGAGGCGGCCGGGGCCCTGGCCCGCCGTCTGGTGGTCCCACCGCGCCGATCCGGCGGTCAGGAGCGCTACCTCGATCGATCTTTACCGGAGGAGATCGGCGCCGACCCGCTGGCCGAGGTCGTCGCCTGGGCGCTGGAGCACCTCCACGAGCAGTTCGACGTGGAGACGCTGGCGGCACGCGCGTACATGAGCCGCCGCACCTTCGACCGCCGATTCCGCTCGCTGACGGGCAGCGCCCCGTTGCAGTGGCTGATCACCCAGCGGGTCCTGCAGGCACAGCGTCTGCTGGAGACGTCGGACTACTCGGTGGACGAGGTGGCGGGCCGCTGCGGCTTCCGCTCGCCGGTGGCGCTGCGCGGCCACTTCCGCCGCCAGCTCGGCTCGTCGCCGGCCGCGTACCGCGCGGCGTACCGTGCGCGGCGCCCCCAGGCCGAACGGCAGACGGACATGGAGCCCACGACGGGCCCCGCCGTCCAGCAGGGCCCGCCTCCCAGCCCGTACCCGGAGAGCGGCCCGGTCCCGCCGCAGACCCGCCGCACCCCGGCGCCCGTCGGCCCGTCCGCGCCGTCGGAGAACGGGCGTGAGCTGTACGTCGGCGGCCGGGCCAGCCTGCCGGGCCAGCGCAGCGGAGCGTGACCTTCTGACGCCGGGCGGGTGCATTTCAGCCCGTCCGGCGTTTGAGGACGAGGCCCGCAGGGCCGATGGCGGGGGTCCAGGGGGCGGCAGCCCCCTGGTACGCCGCCTGCGACACCGGGCACCCCAAAAGCGGACGTCAGCCGTAGGGTGTTCGCATGAACGATCGCATGGTGTGGATCGACTGCGAGATGACCGGCCTCTCGCTGTCCGACGACGCGCTCATCGAGGTTGCCGCCCTCGTCACCGACTCCGAGCTGAACGTACTCGGCGAAGGAGTGGACATCGTCATCCGCCCGCCGGACGCGGCGCTGGAGACGATGCCGGAGGTGGTGCGTCAGATGCACACCGCGTCCGGGCTGCTCGACGAGCTCGCCGGCGGCACGACGCTGGCGGACGCCGAGGAGCAGGTCCTGGCGTACGTACGCGAGCACGTGAAGGAACCCGGCAAGGCCCCGCTGTGCGGCAACTCCGTCGGCACGGACCGCGGCTTCCTGCTGCGCGACATGCCGACGCTGGAGGACTACCTCCACTACCGCATCGTCGACGTCTCGTCGGTCAAGGAGCTGGCCCGGCGCTGGTACCCGCGCGCCTACTTCAACAGCCCCGAGAAGAACGGCAACCACCGCGCCCTCGCCGACATCCGCGAGTCCATCGCCGAACTCCGCTACTACCGCGAGGCCATCTTCGTAGCGCAGCCCGGCCCCGACTCGGACACCGCGAAGTCGATCGCCGCGAAGCACGTTCTGCCTGCTCAGTAGGCGTATGCGAGGGGTCTGCCAGGGGCGCCGCAAAAGCTGTGCGCGAGCACCCCTTCGGACCCTGTACACTTTTTCTCGGCCGGTCGGGGACTCCACAAAGTCGATCGCCGGTCATGGTGGGTGTAGCTCAGCTGGTAGAGCACCTGGTTGTGGTCCAGGATGCCGCGGGTTCGAGTCCCGTCACTCACCCCAGGCCTTCAGCCGGTGACTTCATCAAGAAGTCACCGGCTGAAGCTTTTTCACGCCGCTCCTTCCTGGGGCAGGCCATAGGCTGCGCACGATGCCGCAGCCCCGCGTACCCGCCGAGCCCATCCGCACCGCCCGCCTCGACCTCCTCCCGCTGCGCGTCGAGCACGCCGAGGAGATGGCCGTCGTCCTGGCGGACCCGGCGCTGCACACCTTCACCGGCGGCACGCCCCACTCCCCCGCCGACCTGCGCGCCCGTTACGAGCGGCTCGTCGCCGGATCCCCCGACACGGGCGTCTCCTGGTGCAACTGGGTACTGCGGCCGCGCGCGGAGTCCCGTCTCGTGGGCACGGTCCAGGCCACGGTCACCGGGGACCACAGCGCCGAGATCGCCTGGGTGGTCGGCACACCGTGGCAGGGGCGGGGGTTCGGGTCCGAGGCGGCGCAGGGGCTGGTCGCCTGGCTCGGGGGACGGTCGGTGCGTACGGTCGTCGCGCACATCCACCCCGACCACCTGGCCTCGGCGGCGGTCGCCGCGGCGGCCGGGCTCGCCCCGACCGCGGAGGAACAGGACGGGGAGAGACGGTGGCGGCTGGTGCTGCATCCCTGAGAAACAGGGCGGCGACCGCCGCTACCCCGCCGACGTCGCCTCCCGCCACGCCCGCACCAACTCCCGTACGGTCGCGAAGCGTTCGCCGGGGTCGGCGCGGGTGGCCCG
This sequence comes from Streptomyces sp. NPDC093591, assembly GCF_044764885.1. Lineage (NCBI taxonomy): Bacteria > Bacillati > Actinomycetota > Actinomycetes > Kitasatosporales > Streptomycetaceae > Streptomyces > Streptomyces sp. NPDC093591. The sequence continues at coordinate 253,930 of NZ_JBIWIY010000003.1, read as the reverse complement.
GTCGAGCACCGCAAGCTGGGCGGGCGTCCCCCGCCACGCCCGCTCCTCGTCGCCGGCGTCCATCAGGAGGCGGGTGGCGCGGCCGAGGGCGTGGACCGTGGTGCGGAGGTCGATCAGCGCGCCGCGGCGGAACTCCTCCGGGGCCATGAAGCGGCGTGAGCCGGGGAGCCGGTCCTCGGTCAGTGAGAACGGGCCGGGGCGGTATTCGTCCAGGTCGATCAGGTGGAGTTCGTCGCCCGCGAAGTCGTACAGGAACGTGCCGTCGTAGAGGTCGACGGCGACGTGCCCCGCGGCCTCCACCGCCAGGTGGGCGTCCAGCACGCGGTCCACGGCACGGTGGACCCGGTCGAGCGGCAGGGCTCGGAAGCGGGCGAGGGGGCTGTCGGGGTGGGCTCGGCCGCCGTGAGTGCGGAGGGTGGGGTGGTAGAGGACCTCGCCCGTGTGCCATGGCATCACCACCGCCGTACCGGCACCGCCCCGCACTCCGAACCGGTGCAGCTGCGGGACGATCACGGGATGGCGTACCGCCCGGTGGAACGCCCAGGCCCGGTCCAGGGAGCGCCGGGCCGGGCCGGTCGCCGCCTCCTTCACGAACCAGCGGTCGCCGTCCGGGAGTCGGACGCCGTACGACACACAGCCCGAGTCCTGGTCGCGGAAGGCGCGCAGCACCTCGCCCACGGAGCGCAGGTACGGCTCGACCTCGCCGACCTCGGTGAGGTCCAGCAGGGCGTGGCCGCTCACGACGACGCCCGCACCACCAGTTCCGTCGCCAGCACCATCTGCGGGCGTTCCAGGCCCCGCGACACCGCCGGCCGGCGATCCGCGATCTCGGCGAGGAGGAGGTCCAGCATCCGGCGGCCCATCTCCTCGATCGGCTGGCGGACGCTGGTCAGCGGTGGCTCCATGTGGCGGGCGATGGCCGAGTCGTCGTAGCCGACGAGGGCCACGTCGTCGGGGATACGGCGACCCGCCTCGCGCAGGGCCTGGCGGGCGCCCGCCGCCGTCACGTCCGATCCGGCGAAGACCGCGTCCAGGTCGGGGCGGCGCTGAAGGAGTACCTTCATCGCCCGGGCACCGCCCTCCTCCGTGAAGTCGCCCGCCTCGATCAGCCCCTCGTCCACCTCGTGCCCCGCGTCCCGCAGGGCGTCGCGGTAGCCGTCGACGCGGCGCTGGGCGCCGTAGACGTCGAGGCGGCCGGTGATGTGGGCGATCCGTGTGCGGCCTCGGGACACCAGGTGCTCGACGGCCGAGCGGGCGCCGCCGTAGTTGTCGGAGTCCACCGAGGTCAGGGTCTCCGCGGCGGAGCGAGGGCCGCTGATCACCGCGGGGATCTCCAGCTGGGCCAGCAGGTCCGGCAGGGGGTCGTCCGCGTGGACCGAGACCAGCAGGACGCCGTCGACGCGGTGGGCCGCCAGGTACTGGGCCAGGCGACGCCGTTCCCGGTCGCTGCCGGCGAAGATCAGCAGCAGCTGCATCTCCGTCTCGGAGAGCTCGGCGCCCACGCCTTTGAGCATGTCCGAGAAGTACGGCTCCGCGAAGAACCGCGTCTCCGGCTCGGGCACGACCAGCGCGATCGCGTCCGTGCGGTTCGCCGCCAGGGCGCGGGCCGCCGTGTTCGGGACGTAGCCGAGCTCCGCCACCGCCGCTTCCACCGCCGCGCGGGTCGCGTCACTGACCCGGGGCGAGCCGTTGATCACCCGGGAGACGGTGCCCCGGCCCACGCCTGCGCGGGCCGCCACCTCTTCGAGGGTGGGCCGACCACCGCTTCGGCCCCGCGCTCCGTGGGTTGCCATGGGCTCCGCCTTTCCCGCCGATCCTCACGCTGGCCTGGAATCTAACAGTCCCGTCTGTTGGACTGACCCCGTCCGGAAGCTGCCGCCCCCGGGCCCCTGCCTCGGCCGGATCGCCTCGTCCTCCGCCGCCGGACCGGATCAGGCAAGTCCAGTTAACGGCCCGATAACTGAACGCATCTCTCCGCCCCCACTCCCTTGACACCCCCGCTCGGACCGACGAACCTTCAACTCATCACCTGTGGGAGCGCTCCCACAGTACCTGACACATACACATCCCGCACGTTCCCCGCCCGAGCCGCAGCGAGAACAACGAACGGGCCCAACAGTGCAGTTGGCCGGGGGGTCGGCACGTCAGGCAACAGGAGGACGCAATGCGCACGAGTACCCGTGGGTCCCGCCGGCTGGTGGCCCTCGCGGCCGCGGCCGCGCTGACGACAGGGCTGCTCGCCGGCTGCGCCGAGGACTCGGACGACGGCACTCCGAACGAGGGCGGTGGCAACGGCGGCGGTGGCAAGACCACCCTCACCATCGGCACCTTCGGCACCTTCGGCTACAAGCAGGCCGGCCTCTACGACGAGTACATGAAGCTCAACCCCGACATCTCCATCAAGGAGAACGTCACCACCCGTACCGACGTCTACTGGCCGAAGGTCCTCACCCGGCTCCAGGCCGGCGCGGGTGCCGACGACATCCAGGCGATCGAGGTCATGAACATCACCGAGGCCGTGCAGACGCAGGCCGACAAGTTCGTCGACCTCGGCAAGGAGGTCGACAAGTCCCAGTGGCTGGACTGGAAGAACGCCCAGGCCACCACCGAGGACGGCAAGCTGATCGGACTCGGTACCGACATCGGCCCGATGGCGATCTGCTACCGCAAGGACCTGTTCGAGAAGGCCGGCCTGGAGACCGACCGCACCAAGCTCGCCGCGCAGTGGAAGGGCGACTGGGGCAAGTACGTCGACCTGGGCAAGGAGTACATGAAGAAGGCGCCGAGCGGCACCAAGTTCGTGGACTCGGCCTCCTCCGTCTACAACGCGGCCCTCGGCGGTGCGCCCGAGCGCTACTACAAGGACGACGGCACCGTCGACTGGGACAAGTCGCAGGGCGTCAAGGGGGCCTGGGACGTCGCCATGGACGTGGCGACCAGCGACATGTCGGCGAAGCTGAAGCAGTTCGACAAGCCGTGGGACCAGGGCTACGCCAACGGCACCTTCGCCACGGTCGCGTGCCCGGCCTGGATGATGGGCTACATCCTGGAGAAGTCCGGTGAGTCGGGCAAGGGCAAGTGGGACGTGGCGGCGGCGCCGACCGCGGCCAACTGGGGCGGTTCGTTCCTCGGCGTGCCGACGGCGAGCAAGCACCAGAAGGAGGCCGTCGCGCTGGCGAAGTGGCTGACCGCGCCCGAGCAGCAGGCGAAGGTCTTCGCCAAGCAGGCCAGCTTCCCGTCGACCCCGTCGGCGTACTCGACCCTGAAGCCGGCGGCCGCCACCACCGAGTACTTCTCGAACGCGCCGATCACCCAGATCTTCTCCGACTCGGCGAAGACCATCCCGACCCAGTACTTCGGCATCAAGGACCAGGCGATCAACACCGCGCTGACCGACGTCGGCATCCTCCAGGTCGAGCAGAAGGGCAAGAGCCCTGACGAGGGCTGGGACGCGGCCTCCGAAGAGATCAAGGACGTGCTCGGCCAGTGAGCAGCTCCAAGCAGGCCCTCGCGCATCCCGCGTCGAGCGCCGACGCCGCGCCCGGTGACCAGCCGGGCGCGGCCGGCCGCGCTCGCGGTCGCGGTACGCCGCCGCCGGGCAACGGTTCCTGGCGCAGCCGGCTGTACCGCTGGGACATGAAGGCGTCGCCGTACGCGTTCATCGCCCCCTTCTTCATCGTCTTCGGGGCGTTCTCGCTGGTCCCGCTGCTCTATACGGCCTGGTACTCGCTGCACAACGTGCAGCTGGCCGACCTGGACGGTCAGACCTGGACCGGCCTGGACAACTACCAGAACCTGCTGTCCTCGGACTTCTTCTGGAACGCGCTGTGGAACACCTTCACCATCGGCGTGATCTCCACGGTGCCGCAGCTGCTGATGGCGATCGGTCTGGCGCACCTGCTCAACTACAAGCTGCGCGGCTCGACCGTGTGGCGGGTCGTGATGCTCACCCCGTACGCCACGTCGGTGGCGGCGGCGACGCTGGTGTTCGTGCTGCTGTACTCGTGGGACGGCGGCATGATCAACTGGCTGCTGGAGTCCGTCGGCATAGACCCGGTCAACTGGCGTGAGTCCGACTGGGGTTCGCAGTTCGCGGTCTCGTCGATCGTGATCTGGCGCTGGACGGGCTACAACGCGCTGATCTACCTGGCGGCGATGCAGGCGATCCCGGCCGACCTCTACGAGTCCGCGGCGATCGACGGCGCCAACCGCTGGCAGCAGTTCCTCCACGTGACGATCCCGCAGCTGCGGCCGACGATCCTGTTCACGGTGGTCGTCTCGACGATCGGCGCCACCCAGCTCTTCGGTGAGCCCCTGCTGTTCGGCGGGGTGAGCGGTTCGAAGGGCGGCTCCGAGCACCAGTACCAGACGCTCGGCCTGTACATGTACGACCAGGGCTGGATCATCGGCAACCTGGGCAAGGCGTCCGCGATCGCCTGGTCGATGTTCCTGATCCTGCTGATCGTCGCCGTGATCCAACTGCTGGTGACCCGACGGCTGAGGAAGTCCCAATGACGGCAACTGAACTGACGGCTCCTCGGGCCGAGAAGGTACGGCAGCCCCGGCGGCCGCGGGTCATGGGTGCCGGCAAGCAGCTGCACGCCGGCCCGCTCACGTACGTCGTCCTGTCCGTCTTCGCGCTGGTCTCGCTGGCCCCGCTGGTGTGGACGGCGATCGCGGCCTCGCGCACCGACCAGCGGCTCGCTCAGACCCCGCCGCCGCTGTGGTTCGGCGGGAACCTGTTCAAGAACATGGAGCGGGCGTGGGATGAGGCCGGGCTCGGCACCGCGATGTTCAACACCACGTTCGTCGCGGGCACGATCACCATCAGCACCGTGCTGTTCGCCACGCTCGCCGGTTTCGCCTTCGCCAAGCTGCGGTTCCGGTTCTCCGGCGTCCTGCTGATGCTGACGATCGGCACGATGATGATCCCGCCGCAGCTGGCGGTCGTACCGCTGTATCTGTGGATGGCGGACCTCGGCTGGTCGAACCAGCTCCAGACGGTCATCCTGCCGACGCTGTGCACGGCCTTCGGTACGTTCTTCATGCGCCAGTACCTGCTGCAGGCGCTGCCGACCGAGCTGATCGAGGCGGCGCGGGTGGACGGCGCGAGCAGTCTGCGGGTCGTCTGGCACGTGGTCTTCCCGGCGGCGCGGCCCGCGATGGCCGTCCTCGGCCTGCTGACCTTCGTGTTCGCCTGGAACGACTTCCTGTGGCCGATCATCGCCCTGAACCAGGAGAACCCGACCGTGCAGGTCGCTCTCAACTCCCTCGGCACCGGCTATGTCCCCGACCAAGCGGTGATCATGGCGGGCGCCCTGCTCGGCACGCTGCCGCTGCTGATCGCGTTCCTGCTGTTCGGCAAGCAGATCGTGGGAGGCATCATGCAGGGCGCGATCAAGGGTTGACGCGCCCTGCCTCACCTCGGTCGTCTCAGTCGTACGTCCTCGGGGGCCGGGTCACCGCCGCCCCGGCCCCCGCGCACCGCCTTCCCCCCTCCGCCTCTACACCCGTCGGTCTCCACGACCCCCTATGGGAGCGCTTCCATGCCTGAACCCATGTCCTCCGTGTCCTTTCCCCCCGCCTTCCTCTGGGGCGCGGCGACGTCCGCGTACCAGATCGAGGGGGCGGTGCGGGAGGACGGCCGCACCCCGTCCATCTGGGACACCTTCAGCCATACGCCGGGCCGGACCGCCGGCGGCGAGCACGGTGACATCGCTGTCGACCACTACCACCGCTACCGCGAGGACGTGGCGCTGATGGCCGAGCTGGGGCTGTCGGCGTACCGCTTCTCGGTCTCCTGGTCGCGGGTGCAGCCGACGGGCCGGGGCCCCGCGGTGCAGCGGGGTCTGGACTTCTACCGCCGCCTGGTGGACGAGCTGCTGGCGCACGGCATCAAGCCCGCCGTCACCCTCTACCACTGGGACCTCCCCCAGGAGCTGGAGGACGCGGGCGGCTGGCCGGAGCGCGACACGGCGTACCGGTTCGCCGAGTACGCGCAGATCGTCGGCGAGGCGCTCGGCGACCGCGTGGAGCAGTGGATCACACTCAACGAGCCGTGGTGCAGCGCGTTCCTGGGCTACGGGTCGGGGGTGCACGCGCCGGGCCGCACCGAGCCGGTGGCGACGCTGCGGGCGTCCCACCACCTCAACCTGGCGCACGGGCTGGGCACGTCGGCCCTGCGCTCGGTGATGCCGGCCCGCAACTCGGTGGCCCTCAGCCTCAACTCCTCGGTGGTACGGGCGCTTTCGCAGGACCCCGCGGACCTGGCGGCGGCCCGGAAGATCGACGACCTGGCCAACGGGATCTTCCACGGCCCGATCCTGCACGGCGCGTACCCGGAGAGCCTGTACGCGGCGACGGAGCTGGTGACCGACTGGTCGTACGTCCTGGAGGGCGACCTGGCGGCGATCAACCAGCCGTTGGACGCGCTGGGGTTGAACTACTACACCCCGACGCTCGTCTCGGCGGCCGAGACCGAGGTCAACGGCCCGCGGGCGGACGGCCACGGGGCGAGCGAGCACTCGCCGTGGCCCAGCGCGGACGACGTGATGTTCCACCAGACCCCGGGCGACCGCACGGAGATGGGCTGGACGATCGACCCGACCGGCCTGCACGAGCTGATCATGCGCTACACGCGCGAGGCGCCGGGCCTGCCGCTGTACATCACCGAGAACGGCGCGGCCTACGACGACAAGCCCGACCCCGACGGCCGCGTCCACGACCCGGAGCGCATCGCCTACCTGCACGGCCACCTCTCGGCGGTCCGCCGCGCGATCGCCGACGGCGCCGACGTCCGGGGCTACTACCTGTGGTCCCTGCTGGACAACTTCGAGTGGGCGTACGGCTACGAGAAGCGGTTCGGGGCGGTGTACGTCGACTACTCGACGCTCGCCCGGACGCCCAAGTCGAGTGCGTACTGGTACGGGAAGGCGGCACGGACGGGGGTGTTGCCCGCGGTGGAGACGCAGGTCTAGCCGAGGGCGGCCGGGCGGGGGCGGGGCGCGGCACGCGGAGGGGACGTGCCGCGCCCCGCGGCTTTCCTGCGGGCGAGCTCGGCGGACGGCGTCTCAGTCGTGGATCCCGACGTGGGCGAAGACGACGTCTCGTACCGCGCGGACCGCGTCGGTGTCGATGGCCGCGAGGACCGGGACCGCGTGGTGCCAGCCGTCGGGGGTCAGCGCCTCGGCGAGGAGGGCCCTCGCGTGGGGAAGGTCGGGGCCGGCGGGCGGGGGGAAGAAGTGGGCGGCGAGGCGGCGGGCGGTGCCCTCGTAGTCCAGGAACTCACGGCTGAGTGGAGCGACGGGGACACACGCCACGTACTCCGCGAGAGCGACGAGCGCCTCCGCACGCGCGTCGTCGACCGCCATGGAACGGATGACCGTCTCGGCTGCGGCGAGGTCGCCCAACGCGGCATGGGCGAGGACTTCTATCTCTGCCGGCCGGTAGAACGGCGGGCGCTCGTGTTCCGCGGCCACCTGATCGAGGAAGCGGGGGGCTACGGCCGGCTCGACAATGGCCTTCAGCAAGCCCAGCAGCGCCCGGTCCGTGATGAGGTGGTCCCACGCGTCATCCAGCTCGCGGACGAGCTCCTGGACGTACCGGCTCCGCTCGCTGTCGTACGGCGCCACCGTGGCGAGGAGCCTTCCGAGTTCCGGCACGGGCACGTGCAGCGCGGCCGACATCGCTTCCTGGGCGAGGCGGTCCGCCGTCTTCGGGTCGTGGCGCCACAGGCCGGCCGCCGCCTCCGCGTGGGCATGCAGGGATGGCATGACCGAACCCCTGACTTCGAGCTTTCCCCTCAGCTGCTCCATGGCTTCCAGCGCGCGATCCGCCGCGCCCACGGACGCCCATGCCTGGACGACAGCTGTCACGAGAGCGTGGCCGTGGATCTCCTCCATGGTGGAGATCACTCCTGCGGCGGCCTCGGACGCTCGTTCGGCCAGCCGCGATGCCAGGGCGGCGTCCTCACTCCCGACCGCCCTGGCGACGGCGGCGAATCCCCATGCTCGTACGTCGGGGGTTCCGATGGTCTCGACGAGACGCTCGGCGTCATGGGGCATGCCCGCCGTGGCGAGCGCGCTCGCGAGGTGAACCAGCCGCTCACCCTGGGCCGAGTCGGCCACCTCACCCGTCAGGTCATGGGCGTTCTCGGCCTGTTGGAGCAGTCGCAGCGCCCGCTCGGGCTCGGTCTCGGCAAAGCTCTCGGCGAGCACGGCCAGTGCTGTGGCGACGCTCCGCCACTTGCTGTCCTCCGTCGTGAGCAGCAGGGCCTCCAGGTCATCGGCGGATCCGGACGCGACAAGCAGGCGAGCGACGCGGGCTACGGATCGGTCGCTCTCCCGCTCGTACTCGATGACGGGGTCGTCGAAAACGTCCACCTCAGCCCATGCTTCGGCGACTCGCCCGGCACGCGCCCATGCTTCGGCGACCGCCCTGCTGGTGTCCAGCGCCATGATGTGCAAGTGGTGCCACACCGAGCTCTTCGCGAGGTTCAACCTCTGCCGCAGCCGTAGGGCCTCGTCCACCCGACCGGTCGCGGCGAGCGCTGTCACGGTTCGGTGGACGCCGTACCCGTCGCTCCAGCGTGCCGAGTTGCCGGGCGTGCCGGGCTTTCGCAGGACGCCCTCGGCGTACGCCAAGGACAGTTGCAGGGCCCGCTCGGCCTGACTCGGGCGAACGGTATGGAGGACCTCCGCGACAACCGCGGTCACGTTGCCGAGGTGGGCCGAGGGGCCTTCGGAGAGCGCGACCACCGCGTCGTAGAGCACTGCCGCACGGCCCGGTGCGCCGCGGGCAGTCCACTCTGCGGCTATGCCGGCCCGCGCGTACGCCGCGTCGCACAGGTCGTCCATCTGCTCCGCCAGGCCCTCCGCCTGCTGCAGCAGTTGCTCGGCGCACTCGGCGTCGTCGGCCGCACGGGCGGTGGCCAGGACGGCTTCGATCCCCTGTGGGGAGGCGGGTTCCCGCAACTCGCCGAGCCGACGCAGCGCCTCGCTGTGGTTCCCCGTCCCCATCAGCACCGCGGCCAGGGTGCCCAACGCGGCGTCGATCTCCTCGTCGGCCACTTCGTCGTAGTACGTCGGTCTTTCCGCCACCAGCTGCCGGATCAGCCGCACGGCCTCCTCCGCCAGTCCCACCGCCCGCCGGTCTCCCGTGCCGGCCAGCACGCGCGCGACGGATGACAGTGCCCGTGCCCGGTCCACCGGTTCGAAGATGCTGTGGGCGAGGCCGATGGCGTGGCGGACCCGGCCGAGACCGGCGTAGACCGCGGGGATCTCGGGATGGAGCTGTTTGTTGCGCCGGGCCAGTAGGTCCCCGGCGGCCACCAGGCTCGCCAGGGTGCCCAGGTCGTCGGGGGCGACGCGGCGCACCACCTGACCGGCCGCCGCGATCTCCGCGAGGCAGGCCGCGTCGCTGCCCGTCACTTCCCTCAGCCGGTCCCGTCGTCGTACGTCCGTCGCGAGCGCGGCGGCGCGGTGCGCGTCGTTGAGGAAGGTGACCAGACGGCCGTACGGCTGGAGCAGGTAGAGCGGGGTGTGCTGCGGCCAGCCCTGTCGCCGGTAGCTCTCCGCCCAGGCATGCAGCCGCTCCCAGTAGGCGTCCACGTCCCGTCCCAGCGCTTCCTGCGCGGCGGCCAGGAGTGTCTCGTGCGCGAAGAGGAAGCCGCGGCCGGCCACATAGAGGGTGACGTCTCCGCCGCTGTCGGTGCCACCGCCGGTGCCGCGCTCGCGAAGGATCCGGCCGAAGGCGCTGCCGAGCCGCCGATCCAGTTCGTGGGTCTGTGCGGCGGTCAGTTCCCGCAGATCGTCGACGGTGAGCGTGCCGCGCGCCGCCGTGAGCAGGCCGACCAGATCGACCTGCAACCGGTCGCCGGACAGCGCTCGCCGGAGGTCCAGCTTGGCCTCGTGCTCGATGTGCCGGGCCTCCTCCGTCGCGGTGAGGCCGAGGACTCGGCAGTGGCGCAGGGGGTGTTCGTCCTTCAGGTCCGGGGGGAGGTCGGGGCTCGGGCGGCCGGTCACCAGGACACGGACGTTCGGGGGAGGCCGCCTGGGCAGCAGCGAGGCGATGCTCGGACCGTTGCCGCCGGGTGTCAGGGACTGGTCCTCGTCCAGTCCGTCCACCACGAGGAGCAGGGTGCCGCCCTGCTGCGCGACGCGTTCGGCGGCCTTGCCCAGGAGCAGGTTGCGCAGCCCGTCCCGGGCCGCCGGCGAGTGAGGGCCGGAGGGTGCGTGGCCCGCGATCGCCGCCAGTTGATCGATGAGGGCGCCGGTGAAGGCGTCGCTGTCGGACTGGCGGGCGTTGCGTGAGGTGATGAAGAACCACACCGGGACGACACCGCGGGGTGGGTGCAGGGCGAACCACGCGGCCAGCGCCGTCTTCCCGGCCCACGGCCGCCCCTGAAGCCTCAGGTACTGCTCGGGGCCGCTGCAGAAGGCTACGAGGTCACGGAGTTCGGACTCCCGGTCCTTGAGTTCCTCGGGGGCGAAGTCCTCGGTGAGCTGAGCCCGGTAGGCCTCCTGGATCAGGTCGAACGTGGTGGCGGGCAGCGCTTCGGGCAGCGCCCCGGGGGACAGGGCGCAGCCCAACGACTTTTCCAGTGCCGCCAGTTCCGCGCCGGAGAGCGCCTCGGCCCAGCGGTCCACGCGGCTCGCCGCGATGCGTCCGGTGCCGTCACCGCCATGGCGACGCGCGACGATCCCGACGAGCCGGCTGTTGCCGAAGACGGCCGCTCCGGACATGCCTTCCCAAGGGTCCCGGTCGGGATCCGGGTCGTCGGCGGGTGGCGGGGAGACAGTGAGGTCGAGGGTGCCCTCACGTCGGTTGGAGAGGACGGCGCACTTCGTGTGGATGTGCTCCGCGTCACGGAAGCGCGAACCGTCGTCGTCCGTGCGGAGCTTGAAGCGGGGGAAGCCCATGGTCGTGCAGGGCAGCACCGCGTCCTGGTCGCCGACCCAGCCGAAGACGGCGGGCACGATGTCCGTCGCCGGCTCCGCCGTGAAGGCGAGGACCGCGACGTCGATGGCCTGGTGCCGGTACCGCACCACGGCTTTGAAGGTCCGCTCCCCCGGCCGGTCGGCCTGTAAGCGGACTTGGACGTCGTCCGTGCCGTCGACGACATGGGCGGCGGTGAGCAGCCTGCCGGGGGCGAAGACGTAACCCGTGCCGCGTCGGGCCTCACCGTGCTCCGATGCCGCGACGACGATCTCGGCGACCTGCCCGGGCCGAAGCCCGCCCTCAGCGCTCCCCGTCAACCTCGCCGCCCGCGATCAGCACCGTCCGTGCCGTGTCCCCGCCCGCCGGAACGACCTTCGGGGTGAGGGTGACGGTGACCCGCTGCGTCTGCGCCTGCGCGTACTTGCCGTTCGCCCCGGCATCGACGACCCAGAGCCGTACCTTGCCGTCCGCGCCCGCCTCCCGGCTGACGGCGACCGTCGCCTCGAGCTCGACGGGGCCGAGCTCGAACCGCAGGGCCTCACCCGCTCCGTCCGTCAGGGCAGTGCTCAGCTGCTGCCTCAACTCACGGATCATGTCGGACAGTTCGATCACGTTTCCCCCTTGCCCACGGTGCTCAGATGCTACAAGTCCGCGCACGGGCGACCGGCCGCGAGCATCGACGTCCGAGGTCGGCATGACCGGCGGGCGCCGCACACCTCTCGTCAAGCGCGCGTGCCCCGGCCGGATGGGGGAAGACCGGCCGGGGCACGCCCCCCGTGGTTCGAGAGGCGACCTGGGTCAGTTGTAGGCCGCGAACGCCTTCGAGAACGCGAACTTCTCCTGGAGGATCGAGCTGCACGTCGCGTCCGCCGCCGGCTTCTCGCCGCCCGCGCACTGCTTGTCCCGCGTCGCCGACCACATCGACAGCCAGCCGAGGCCCTTGGACCGGGCGAAGTTCACCAGCTGGGTGGCGTCGTCGACCTTGAAGATCTCGGTGGTGACGTCGTTGACGCCGATCATCGGGGTGACCGCGACCGTCTTCCAGGCGGCGCTGTCGGAGAGGCCGAGCACGCTCTTGACCTGGGCCTGGGTGGCGGTGGCCGCCTGCTCGGCGTAGGTGCCCATGTCGCCGCTGTACGCGGGGCCGTAGTCCATCGCCATGATGTTGACGGTGTTGATCTTCACGCCGTTCCGCTTGGCGTCGGCGAGGAGGTCGACGCCCGGCTGGGTGAGGCCCTCCGGCATGACGGGGAGGGTGAAGGAGACGTCCAGGTCGGGGTGGGCCGCCTGGAGCTTGGCTATCGCCTGGGCGCGGCGGGTGTTGGCCGCCTTGTCCGGCAGTGCGCCGCCCTCGACGTCGAAGTCGACCTTGGTCAGCCGGTACGCGTCCACGACCTTGCCGTACGCCGCCGCCAGCGCGTCCGCCGAGGAGCAGGTCGTCGCCAGCTCGCTGCCGGCCGCACCGCCGAAGGAGACCCGGACGTCGCCGCCCTTGGCGCGCAGGTCGCCGATCTGCGCGGCCACCGCGTCACCGCCGAGGTCCGTGACACCGCCCCACTTCGGGGTGCAGCCGCCGCCGTCGGTGACGAAGGCGAGGTTGTAGTCCTTCACGCCGGTCGCCTCGACGCTCGCCGACAGGTCGAAGGCCGGGTAGAGGGAGGTGTCGATGTACGGGGCGAAGCCGGCGGTGTCTCCGGTGCCGGTGCCGGGGCTCTCCGAGGGCTCGGTGGAGGGGGTCGCGCTCTGGGTGGGTGTGGCCGTCGGCTCCGGTGTGGCCGTGGGCGTGGCGGATTCGGTGGACGTCGGGCGGCCGCTCGGCTCGGGTGTCGCGCCGTCGTCCGTGGAGCACGTCACGTCGTCGATCAGGCAACCCGTTGGCGCACCCGTGCCGTTGACCACGAAGCCGACCGTCACCGACTCACCGGCGGCCAGCCCGTCCGTGTCCCACTTCGGCGGTGTGACGGTGACGTGCTGCCCGCTCACACTCGACTCGGCGTTCCACAGGGAGCTCAGCTTCGAGCCCGACGGCAGGTCGAACTCCAGCGTCCAGTCCTTCTCCGCCCCGCCGCTGTTGTTGGTGACGACGTACTGCGCGGTGTAACCCGTCGACCAGTCACTGGTCTTCGTGTACGCCGCCCCGATCCCGGCCGCCTGGGCGGTACCCGTGAACAGGATCGCGCCACCGCCGACCACGGCCGCGGCGACGAGACCGCCGATCGCCTTGTTCCTGCCGCTGACCTTGCGCCGGTGCGTACTCATCACGTGCCTGCCTTCGCTCATCACGGGGGTTCCCGGGGGTGGGGTGCGGCAGCACGCTAGCGATCCGGAATCGGGCAAAGTGCCTGATCCGGACGGTGATTGAGGACCTTAGGGTGCGCTTAAGGAAGGGATCGGGGACGGTTAAAGGCAGAGACCAATCTGCCGGGCCGGCGTCTTCGTACCGTCCCGCGATGCCCCCTTCGCACAGGTGCCCCGCCCAGCTGGATCCAGATCCGCACCTCCGTCCCGCCGAGCACCGACGACCCGATTCGCACGTCACCGCCCGTCGACTCCGCGAGCCGCCGCACGATGTCCAGCCCGAGGCCGGTCGAGCCGGCGCTGCCCGAACCCCGCCCGCGCGCCATCGCCGCCTCGGGGTCGGATATGCCGGGCCCCGCGTCCGAGACGAGCACGATCACCGCGTCCTCGCCGTTGTGCACGTCGACCGCGAAGGCCGTGCCCTCAGGCGTGTGCCGGAAGACGTTGCCGAGCAGGGCGTCCAGCGCGGCCGCCAGATCCGCCCGGGCCACGGGTATGCGCACCGGCCGGTCCACGCCGGCCACCCGTACCTTGCGGTCCTCGTCCTCCGCCAGCGCCGACCAGAACGCCATGCGCTCGCGCACCACCTCGGCCGCGTCGCACCCGGCGCCGGGACCGGCCGCCACCGTCTGCGGCTTGGCATCCCGGGCCGTACGGATGATCGTGTCGACCTCACGCTCCAGCTGGGCAACGGCGGTCCGGGTCTGCTCGGCGGCCGGACCGTCCCCGAGCGAGGCCGCGTTCAGCCGCAGCACGGTCAGGGGCGTACGGAGGCGATGGGACAGGTCGGCCGCCAACTCACGCTCGTTCGCGAGGAGTTGTACGACCTGGTCGGCCATCGAGTTGAACGCCACCGCCGCCAGCCGCAGTTCGTCGGGCCCCTCCTCGGGGACCCGGGCGCCCAGCTTGCCCTCCCCCAGCTCGTGCGCGCCCTCGACCAGGCGCTGCGCGGGCCGCACCATCCGCACGCCCAGCCGGTCGGCGACCGCGACCGACCCGACGACCAGCGCGAGGCCGACCCCGGCGAGCACCGCCCAGGCCGTGGTGAGGCCGTTGGTGACCGCGGAGTCGGGGACGTACACCTCGACGACGGCGATCTCACCGGAGCTCAGCGCGACCGGCTGGAGCAGGGTGGACCCGCCGGGCACCTCGCTGGTCGAGGCACGCCCCAGCCGCCGTACCGTCGCGATGTCGTCGGCGGCGGCGCGCCGGCGGCCGAGGTCGACGGCGGCCGTGTCGCCGGACGCCGGTATGTGCACGGCCATGCCCGCGTCCGAGCCGGCCGAGGCGACGACCCGCTCCAACTGGTCCCGGTCGGTGGTGATGGACAGCGCCGGGGCGACGGCCGCGGCCTCCCGCTCGGCGTTGGAGAAGGCGCGGTCGCGGGCCATCTCCCGGATGACGAGTCCGAGCGGGACGGCGAAGGCGACCACGACCATGGTGGTGACCGCCAGACAGACCTTGACGAGTGCCCACCTCATCGCGGCGGCTCCCCGACGGGTGGTTCCAGCTTCACGCCGACGCCCCGCAGGGTGTGCAGATAGCGCGGGTTGGCGGCCGTTTCACCCAGCTTGCGACGCAGCCAGGACAGATGGACGTCGATGGTCTGGTCGTCGCCGTACGACTGCTGCCATACCTCGGCGAGCAGTTCCTTGCGCGGTACGACGACTCCGGGCCGCCCGGCCAGGAAGGCGAGCAGGTCGAACTCGCGGCGGGTGAGGTCCAGGCTCACGCCGTCCAACTCGGCCTGGCGGCGCAGCGGATCGACGGTCAGGCCGCCGACGCGCAGCACGCTGGAGGGGGCGGCCTCCCCGCTGCCCGAGCGGGCCCGGCGCAGGACGGCGGCCATCCGGGCCGACAGGTGCTCGACCGAGAACGGCTTGGTCAGATAGTCGTCCGCCCCGGCGTTCAGCAGCCGGACGATCTCCGCCTCGTCGTCCCGTGCCGTGGCGATGATCACTGGCACGTCCGTGATGCCGCGCAGCATCTTCAGGGCCTCGGAGCCGTCCAGGTCGGGCAGTCCGAGGTCCAGGATCACCACGTCGAAACGGAAATGGGCGACCTCGCGCAGCGCCTCCAGTGCCGTGCCGACGCTGCGCACCGTGTGGGCGGCGTCGGTCAGGTGCCGGATGAGCGCCGAGCGTACGAACTGGTCGTCCTCGACCACGAGCACACTTGCCATGCGCCGCAACCTACGCCATGCGAGCGAGCCGGGTCCGGGCCTGTGGACAACTGGATGACTGGAGACTGGATGGCTCGCCGGCTGTGGACAACCGCACCGTGTGGGCAACTCCACCCCGCGCACAACCGCGCGACACGCCCGGGACGCGTGAGGCAGTATGGCCCGCGATGCGCAGAGGTCTCGTACACGTACTGGCTTGGTCGCTCGCCACGGGCGCGGCGGTCACGCTGTCGTGGTGGGGTGTTCACACGGTGATGGCGGGCACGGTGTACGACCGGCCGCGCGCCCTGCCCATCACGGCGGCCGACGCGACGACCCAGGAGTCGAAGCCGCTGGCGTCGTCGACGAATCGGCCGACACCGTCGAAGAGCGCCTCGAGCCCCTCGATCACCTCACCGAAGCCGACCGGGACCCCCCGCACACCGTCCCCCTCGAAGGCACCGACGAGGAGCACCGGTCCGTCCCCCACCACGTCGGGCCAGGTCAAGGGCTACGACACCGACGGCGGCCGTGTGGTCTTCGACATCGGCGAGACCTCCGCGACCCTCGTCTCCGCCACCCCGGGCGCGGGCTGGTCGATGCAGGTGTGGAAGACGGAGACGTGGATCCGGGTGGAGTTCAGCGCGGGCGCGGACCGGGTGTCGGTGTTCTGCACGTGGCACGACGGGCCGCCGCGGGTGGAGATCGGGAACTACTGACTCACCCGCAGGACGCCGAACGCCGAGCTACCTGAAAACCGAGGGCGGCGGCGCCGGTGACGCGACCGCCGCCGCGTCCGTGACCGGTACGGCACCACCCGTGAAGTCGGTCAGGGACCTGCCGTGTTCGACCCGGCCGGGGTGCGGGTCGGACGCGGCGCGGCGGGTCAGTTCCGCGACCGGGAGCGGCAGGTCGGCGGCGAGGAGGACGGCGTTGCCGAAGCGCTTGCCGCGCAGCACGGTCGGGTCGGCGACCAGTGCCAGCTCGGCGAACCGGGCGGCGGCGGTGGCGATCTGGCCGCGCAGATGCGCCAGCGGCGGCCCGTCGGCGAGGTTGGCGGCGTACCAGCCGCCGGGTTTCAGCGCCCGGCGGACCTCGTCGAGGAACTCGGTCGAGGTGAGGTGGGCCGGGGTGCGGGCGCCGCTGAAGACGTCGGCGATGACGAGGTCGGCCCATCCGTCGGGCACCTTGGCGAGCCCTTCACGCGCGTCGACGGACCGCACCCGGATACGGGCGCCTCGGTCCAACGGCAGCTCGCGGCGGACCAGTTGGACGAGGGCCGCGTCGCGCTCGACGACCTGCTGGGTGGAGCGCGGGCGGGTGGCGGCGGCGTAACGGGCGAGGGTGAGGGCGCCACCGCCGAGGTGTACGGCCTGTACGGGTCTGCCGGGCGGGGCGACGAGGTCGATGACGTGGCCGAGGCGGCGCTGGTACTCGAAGGAGAGGTAGGAGGGGTCGTCGAGGTCGACGTGCGACTGCGGGGCGCCGTCGATCAGCAGCGTCCAGGCCCGCGCCCGGTCCCGGTCGGGTATGAGCTCGGCGAGTCCGCCGTCGACGGTCTCGACGACGGAGGCGACGTCCGCGCCGGAGCGCCGGGGGTTCCTGGACTTTCCCACGAGGCCATTATCAGGGGGTACGGGCACTCCCACCCGCCCGCCTCGGCGGCCACGCGTCACCGACAGTTGTCGGCCGCCTCGATCAGCCGTGCCGCCTCGCCCAGCGCCGCCCGCAGCACCGCGGGATCGGTCGCCAGGTCCGCTTCTCCGGGCGGCAGGAGCCAGTCCGAGCCCTCGACCGGCGGCTCGGGGTTCAGGTTCAGGCTGAGTCCCCGGCCGTCGGTCTCCGTGCAGGTGCTTCCGGGCACGTCCCAGGCGGCCGCCGTGCCCGGCGGGACCACGAAGCCCAGCGTGTCGCTGCCGTCGTCGTGCAGTACGGGCCCGACTCCGTCACAGGCGCCCCGCCGCAGGATGTCGACCGCCTCCAGGCCCTGCCGCGCCGGAACCGTGACCACGTCGCAGCCCACCTCCGGCGGCTCGCTGAACTCTGCTGTCGGCGCGTGCCCCGCCGTCGTCGATGGCGTACGAGGAACGACGCTCTGGCTGGTCTCCATCCCGACCTCCACCACGGAACCCCTTGTGCAGTCCGAAGAGTTCAACGCGTCGCGACGTCAACGGCTACGGCGGAAGTCCGCCGCAAAGGATGGCAGTTCATGGCAGATCACGTATGAGATATCCGGTTTGTAGCCAAACACAGCGTGGCGGGTCCGCTACAGCAGGTACGTTCATGCCCGCCGGAGACAAGGGCACCACACGGATATTCGGTTCAACTCGTCCTCGTTCCGGCATGGTTCGACGGTTCGCACGGGAGGACCCGGCCATGGCGTCGTCAGAGCTGACCTCGTCCCAGCAGTACCCCAGACCACCGCGGCCGAATCTCGCGTTCCGGCAGTTGCGCGGACAGCGCTCGCCGGCCGAGTTCGCCGCGGCGGTACGACGGGCCGCCCGCGAGATCGGCGAGCGGGTCAGCTGTGACGCGCGTTATGTCGGACGGGTCGAGGCCGGTGAGATCCGGTGTCCCAACTATGCGTACGAACGGGTGTTCCTGCACATGTTCCCCGGCCGCACGCTCACCGACCTCGGCTTCGCGCCCCGCTCGTCCGTACGCGGACGCCGGGCGCGCACCGACGAGGACGCGCCCCTCGTGCACACCACGATCCCGGCGCACGCCACGAGTGAGACGTGGGGAGGCGACGAGCCGTATGTCCCACGAGACCCGCAGGACCCGTACGAGCCGTACGGCGCACAGCAGAACCACGAGAACGACGAGATCCACGAGGAGAGCGACGTGCTGCGTCGCGCATTCATGACCGGCGGGGGCGCCACGGTGGCCGCCGCCTCGCTGGGCCCCCTGGGGCTCACCTTCGACGCCGCGGCCGCGCCGCGTCCCGTCAGACGTGCCGGAGGGCACGAGGCGAACGCGCTCGAGGAAGCCGTACGCCGCATCCGGCTGCTCGACGACCGGCACGGCGCCGACGGCCTCTACCGGCGGGCGGCCGCCCCGCTGCGCGCCGCCTACGCGCTGCTCGACGCCGGTACGACCCGGCAGGCGACCGGCGACCGGCTCCACTCGGGCGCGGGGGAACTGGCCATCTCGGTGGGGTGGCTGGCGCACGACTCGGGGCGGTTCGACGACGCGCGCTCGCACTACGCGGAGGCATTGGCGACAGCCCGGATGGCGGGCGACCCGGCGCTGGAGGCGCACGCCTTCTGCAACACGTCGTTCCTCGCGCGCGACGCGGGCCGGCCACGCGAGGCGGTCCGGGCGGCGCAGGCCGCGCAACGTGTCGCGCGTCCCCTGGGCTCCCCCCGTCTGATGTCGCTGCTCGCGCTGCGTGAGGCGGGCGGCTGGGCGGGGCTCGCCGACCGGACCGGCTGCGAACAGGCCCTCGCGCGCGCGGTGGCCTTCTTCGGGCGGGGCCGCTCCGACGCCGACCCCGAGTGGATGAGCTTCTACGGGGAGGCCGAGCTGGAGGCCTTGGAGGCGCAGTGCTGGTCGACGCTGGGCAACTGGCGGCGGGCGGCGAGGCACGCCGGCCGCGCGGCCCAGCTGCAGGACCCGCACTTCACCCGCAACATCGCGCTGTACACGGCGGAACTGGCGGACGACCTGGCCCGCGGGGGCCTTCCCGACGAGGCCGCGGCGGCCGGGATGCGGGTGCTGGACCTGCTGGACCAGGTGCAGTCGTCGCGGGTGCAGACGATGCTGGCGGGAACGGCACGGGTGCTGCTGCCGCACCGTCGGGCGAGTGGGGTGTCGGCGTTCCTGGAGAGGCACGCGAGCGTGCCGCGCACGGCCTAGCCGGCGGGAACCCGCGGGCGTCCGGCCGCCCTTACGCCGCCAAGTGCCCCACGTCGTTCCAGCTCTCGATCGCCGGCTGCCCGTACGCCCATCCCAGCACCGACAGCGACGTCGGGTTGAGCCGGATCCGCGCCGCGAAGTCCAGCGGCAGTCCCAGCCAGCGCGCTCCTATGGAGCGGAGTATGTGCCCGTGCGCGAACACCAGCACGTCCCGGTCCGCCTCGCGGGCCCACGTCACCACCTCGTCGGCCCGGGCGGTCACCTCGGCCAGGCTCTCGCCCTCGGGCACGCCGTCGCGCCAGATGAGCCAGCCGGGCCGTACGGCCTGGATGTCCGCCGGGGTCATGCCCTCGTAGGCGCCGTAGTCCCACTCCATGAGCGTGTCCCAGGTACGCGCGCGTTCGCCGAAGCCGGCGAGTTCGCACGTCTCACGCGCGCGTGTCAGGGGGCTGGTGCGGACCTCCACCCCTGCCAGCCCGTCGAACGGAGCCCGGTGCAGGCGTTCGCCCAGCAGCTTCGCGCCGCCGCGGCCCTCCTCCAGGAGCGGCACATCGGTCCTGCCCGTGTGCTTGCCGGCCAGCGACCATGCCGTCTGTCCGTGCCGGGCCAGCAGGATGCGCGGTGCCATGGAGCGACCTTCCGGAAGAAATGAGAGGCGGAACCCGTCCATCATCGCGCACGCTGTGCGCGGGCAACCCGGGGGGCGATCTTTGCGTCTTGAGGGCCGGGGGCGCCCGAAGGAGGCGCACGCGTACACCGTAAAGTGGTTCGACCGGTCCACCGGGCGCCGCGACAAGAAGGGGGAGGCGATCGGATGCCACACGCCGAGACAGCTGGCGTGGAGGCGACGCCGCGGACCCGCCTGCGCTGGTGGACCGAGCTGCCGCTGATACTGCTGGTCTACGCCTGCTATTCGGCGGGCCGGCTCCTGGCCCGGGGCGATGTCAGCACGGCCGTCGACCACGGCCTGGCGATCCTGGACATCGAGAAGGCCCTGTACCTCAACGCGGAGCACCCCCTCAACCGCCTCTTCACCCGCGAGCCCTGGCTCGGCGTCCCGGCCGACTTCTGGTACGCGTCGCTGCACTACCTGGTCACCCCCGCGCTCCTGGTCTGGATCTTCCGGTCCCGCACCGTGCACTACCGCGCGGCCCGCACCTGGCTGATGACGTCGACCTTCATCGGCCTGATCGGCTTCACCCTGCTGCCCACCTGCCCGCCCCGGCTGCTCGCCGCGAGCCACGGCTTCGTGGACACGATGGCCCAGTACAGCTCGTACGGCTGGTGGGGCGGCGCGGCGAGCGCGCCGAAGGGCATGGGCGGCATGACGAACCAGTACGCGGCCATGCCGAGCCTGCACGTCGGCTGGGCGCTGTGGTGCGGGGTGATGCTGTGGCGGTACGGCGGGACGCGCCTGACGAAGGTGGCGGCCGTCGCCTACCCGCTGATCACCACGATCGTGGTGATGGGCACCGCCAACCACTACTTCCTCGACGCGGCCGCGGGCGCCGCCGTGATGGGCGTCGGGCTGCTGATGGCCCCGTACGTCATGCGGACCGCGGACCGGGTCCGGGCGCGGTTCGGGGTGGAGACCGCGCCGGTCGCCACGGCCTCCCGCGAGGCTGTCCCGGTGGGCTCCGGTGACGCGGCTTCCTCAATTGTCAGTGGCGGATGCCAGACTTCCGCGGGTGAGCGAATTCCACGGCAGCGCGAGTCCCGGTTCGGATCCGGAGCCGAGCCGAGTGCCTCTCCCCAGGACGCGGGGGACGGCGCTCCGGCACCGGCTCGCTGAGCTGCGCGGTCCCGACGTACCGGCCAAGGCGCTGGACGCGCGCGCCCTGGCCGCCCTCGCCGCCAACCCCGGCTGCAAGCGGCGCGCGATCCTGGACGGCGCCGGGGTGAACAAGGCGGCACTGGCGAGCGCGCTGGGTGCGCCGTCGGTGTTCGGGCAGTCGCAGTTCGCCTTCACGCGCGGCAACGCCTTCGAGGCCAAGGTCAAGGCGGACGGCGGCGCGGAGCTGCTGCGGCTGGTGCACGAGAGACTGGACCGCACGGCCGAGCCGCCCGCCCACGCGCGCGTGCCCGAGCTCACCGCGACCGGGCCCGAGGGCCGCACCGCCCGTACGGCACTGGCGCTGCGGGAGGCCACCGAGGCGCGCGGCGAGTGGACCCTGCTCGACCATCCGATGCTCGCGCTGGACGTCGCCGGCTCGCCCGCCTTCCTGGAGCCGGACGCGGTGGTCGTGCACCCGGACGGCAGCTGGACGGTCGTGGAGATCAAGTCCTTCCCGATGCTGGACGGTTCGGCGGACCCCGCCAAAGTCGGCGCGGCCGCCCGGCAGTCGGCGGTGTACGTCCTGGCGCTGGAGCAGATCGCCGCCCGGCTCGGCGCGGAGCCGGAGGGGCGCACCGGTGTCGAGGAGACGAGCGCGCGGAGGCCCGAAGGGTCGAGCACGGTCGTCTCCTCGACACCGGCTGAGGCGCCCCGGAGGCGGAGCGCCCCAGAAGGTGCCCCGCCTCCGCGCGTGCGCCACCGAGTCCTCCTGGTCTGCCCCAAGGACTTCTCGAACCTCCCCACCGCCTCGGCCGTCGACGTCCGCAAGCAGCGCGCGGTGACCTCCCGTCAGCTGGCCCGCCTCACCCGCATCGAGGACATCGCCGACACCCTCCCCGCCGGCACCTGTTTCTCCCCCGACCTGCCCACCGCCGACCTGACGGCGGCCGTCGAGTCGGTCCCGGCGACCTACGCGCCCGAGTGCCTGTCCGCCTGCGAGCTGGCCTTCCACTGCCGCGCCCGCTCCCGCGCGTCCGGCGCGGTGACGTCGCTGGGCCGCTCGGTGCGGGCCGAGCTGGGCGGCCTGACGACGGTCGAGGACGTGTTGTCGGCGGCCCGCGGCGAGTCCGGCGACCCGGACGACCCGGCGGTGGCGGCCCTGCGCCGGGCGGCGCTGCTGCGGGCCGAGGCCCTCGGCCGGGAAGCCGGGGCGCTCGGCCGTGCGGCGGAAACCCCCGGCCATGAGCCGGGAACCCTCGGCGCGGAGGCGGTGGCCCCGTGTCGCTGATCTCCACCCTCGCCCGCCTCGAAGCCGTCAGCACCGGCCGCGCCCAGCCCGCCGCCACCGTCCGCCACCGGCACCTGTCCGACCGCCCCCTGGTATTCGTACCGCTCACCACCGCGGGGGAGGCCGGTGCCCCACTCGGCGCGCTGGTCGGCACCGACCGGAATGCCCCGCACCTGCTGGTCGTACCGCAGCCCCGCGACCGCGACCTCAGGTTCGCGTTCCTGTCCGAGCTGGCGGACGTCGTCCTGCCGTACATCGACGCCCACGCCGAAGTCGTCGAGGCGGCCGAGCGCAATGAGACCGACCCGGAGACCGGAAAGCGGGTCAAGGTCGAGGTCGAGCTGTGCGCGGACGCCCCGCAGCTGATCGTGCCGAGCCGCGCGGGCATCGACTTCGTACGGCTCCTGGGCCGGTCCATGCGCTTCAGGCGTACGGCGGAACAGGACCCGGAGGCCCCCTATCCCGCGCCCCCGCGCGTGCCGCTGCTCGGCCGCTGGCTGACCCACTTCGGCGAGCGGGCCCGCGTACCCGGCTCCTCGCTGCTGCTCGCCATGACGGACGTACTGTCCCGGCACTGGGCGACCGGCCAGTCCACCCTGGAGGACCAGCACTTGGGCGCGCTCCTCGCCTGGATCGACCCGCCGGAGGACGAGACGGGCGCCGAGGCGGCCCTGCGGGCTGAACTCGCACGCGACCGCGAGGGCCAGTTGCTGTGCCCGCCGGCCGGTCCCGCAACCGACCCGGCGTTCGACAACAAGCTGCTCGCCCCCGCCATCGAGCGCTACGACCGCGCGCGTACCGCCCTCGCCGCCGCCGAGGACGGCTTGGAGGCCGACGACCGGCTCGGTGACCTCACCGCCGCCGAGCGGGAGATCCGCGCCCTCGTCGAGACCCGGACCCGGCCCACCTGGGACGCGGTGTGGCGCGGCCTGGACCTGCTGCGGTCCCACCTGCCCGAGGCCGGGCAGCATGTCGAGGAGCGGTGGACCCGCGACCGCTGGTCCTTCACCGGCCACCGCGACCGTGTCCTGGCCGGTGAGCCCCCGCAGCCGCGCCGCGACGACGCGGTCACCGCCGCCAACAAACTCGCCGCGCGCGAACGCGAACAGGCCCGCCTGGAGGCGCAGGAGGCGCTCGACGACCCGCTGGTGATGGCGGGGCGGCGGCTGGCCGGGGAGGCGTTCGCGGGCGAGGTCACCGAGGTCGTCATGGCGTACGGCGAGGGCAAGCGGCCGAGCCCGCGCCCGCTGGTCACTGTCCGCACGGACGACCGGCCGCATCTGGGCGAGCGGGCCAAGGTGTTCCGGTCGCTGGGCGGGAAACCGCAGTCGGCGGAGTTCGTCGGCCACGAGGCGGCCCCCGACGACAGCGGCGAGGACGGCGGGGCGCTGGTCGTGCTGCGCGTGCTCGACAAGATGGGCCGCGGCAAGGAGCCGGAGGCGGGATCCGTGCCGGAGAAGGGCGACCTGGTCTGCTTCACGCTGTTCGAGCACGAGCAGCGGGGCGGGGCCAAGCTGCCCGACCCGGAGCAGACGCCGTGGACGCACGGCGGGCCACCCGGGGAGCAGGAGTCCGAGGCCGCCGATCCCCTGACCGAGGAGGATGTGCTGTGACCGCCGTGTTCGACCCGGGTGCCGCGGCGACCGAGGCCACCGACGCGATCCTGAGCGACACGCTGCACGGCACCGCGCGCGGTGTCGTCGTCGACTCCCCGCCCGGTGCCGGCAAGTCCACGCTCGTCGTCCGCGCGGCCCTCGAACTCGCCGACGCCGGACGCCCGCTGATGGTCGTCGCGCAGACCAACGCCCAGGTCGACGACCTGGTGCTGAGGCTCGCCGAGAAGAACCCCGAGCTGCCGGTGGGCCGGCTGCACAGCAGCGACGCCGACCCGTACGACAAGGCGCTGGACGACCTGCCGAACGTGCGCAAGTCGGCTAAGGCGGGCGACCTGACCGGCCTCTCGGTCGTCATCTCCACGGCGGCCAAGTGGGCGCACGTCAAGGTCGACGAGCCCTGGCGGCACGCGATCGTCGACGAGGCGTACCAGATGCGATCGGACTCGCTGCTCGCCGTGGCCGGGTTGTTCGAACGGGCGCTGTTCGTGGGCGACCCGGGCCAGCTGGACCCCTTCTCCATCGTCGGCAGCGAGCAGTGGGCGGGCCTGTCGTACGACCCCTCGGCCTCCGCCGTGACCACCCTCCTCGCCCACAACCCCGAGCTGCCGCAGCACCGCCTGCCGGTGTCCTGGCGGCTCCCCGCGTCCGCCGCGCCCCTCGTCTCCGACGCCTTCTACCCGTACACGCCGTTCCGCAGCGGTACGGACCACGGCGACCGCCACCTCTCCTTCGCGGTTCCGTCGGACGGCTCGGGGCCGGACCGGGTGATCGACGAGGCGGCCGAGGCGGGCTGGGGCCTGCTGGAGCTGCCCGCCCGGCACACGCCGCGCACGGACCCCGAGGCGGTACGGGCGGTGGCGACGGTCGTACGGCGCCTCCTGGACCGCGGCGGCGCGGCGACGTCGGAGCGCTCGCCCGACCCCGCGCCCCTCACCGCCGACCGGATCGCGGTCGGCACGGCGCACCGGGACCAGGCGGCGGCGGTCCGGGCGGCACTCGCCGAGCTGGGCGTGACGGACGTCACCGTCGACACCGCGAATCGCCTCCAGGGCCGCGAGTACGACGTCACGGTCGTCCTCCACCCCCTCTCCGGCCGCCCCGACGCCACCGCCTTCCACCTGGAGACGGGCCGCCTGTGCGTCCTCGCCTCCCGCCACCGCCACGCGTGCATCGTGGTGTGCCGGGCCGGGGTGAGCGAGCTGCTGGACGACTATCCGTCGACGGAGCCGGTGCAGCTGGGGACGGTGGTGAAGTTTCCTGACGGATGGGAGGCGAATCACGCGGTGCTGGCGCGGCTTGCGGAACATCGGGTCGCGTGGCGGTCGTGAACGGACACGGCACGCAAGCGACCGACACGCGCCACAACGCCCCCATCCGCCTGAGGCGGCCGGGCCGGGGGGCGGCAGCGCGGCTGACCTGTCACGGCGCCCACTTGCGCGGGCGCGGGACAATGGAGTGTGGACCGGTTCACCGGGGGGTGCCGGGTTGCGGGGGTTGGTCGCCGGGGAGCAATGAGATCGGTGACGTACCAGATCGGTGATGCGGGAGAAGGAGAAAACATGGCGGAGCCCACGCCGCGTCGGAACGAACCGCGGCTACGCCCCGCGCCCCTGCTCTTCGAGCCCGCGGAGGTGGCCGCCGACCCGGAGCACTTCTTCGACCTGGAGTCGATCGACGACCCGCGGGCGCTGCTGGCGCGGGCGACCGAGCTGACGCAGGCGTTCCGGGCGGCGACGGACCGTGCGGTGGAGTTCCAGGCCATCGCGGCGGCCCAGCTGGCGGACCCCCGGCGGTTCGACCGGCTGACGCCCGCCGACATCGCCGCGCGGGCCGAATGGACCGAGGACTACGCCAAGAAGATGGTCGAGTTCGGCAGGGATCTCATGCGGGGGGTCGAGGGGCCCGGGCACGTCGACCCGGTGTGACCGGAGCCGGGCGGACTGGCGCGGGTGCCCCAAGGGCATATGCCAGGCGGGCAAGATACGCCCTGCCACCCCGCCCTGTCCCGTTTTCCGAGAACTCTCAGGAACCGCGCGCTCACGTTCGGTAGATGTATCTGCCATGAGCAGCACACGCAACGCCCCGCCCTCTCCCGCCCCCCTCACCGCCGCCTCCCTCACCACGGACGGCGCCGCCTGGCTCGCCTCCGCGGAACCGTATCCGCGCAGCATCCGGGCGCTCTGGGACGAGCGGCCGACGGCCCCCGTGGTCCTGGCCTGCGGTTCCGTGTTCGACATCGTGAGCGCGCCCGCGGTCTTCGGGCGCCGCATGGTCGACCAGCTGTGGGAGGAGGGGCCCGGCTCGGGACCGGTGGCGATGTTCCGGGGCCGGATGCTGCTGTTCGCCGCGCCCGGCACCGCCCAGCGGCTGCCGTCGCTGCTGCGGTGGGAGGAGTTCGGCCGTGCGGGCGACGTCCCGCCGCTGCTGTGCCACGGCACGGGAGACGCGGTGACCGTCCCGGCCGGGTCCGACGCGGACGACCGCTCCGGCTCCCGCTGGCTGGTCGCCCCCGACACCCGTAATCCCTGGTTACCGGGCCCCGAGGTCCTGCTCTGGGCGGCCGTGCGGGCGGCCCGCGCGGCCGTTCGGATATCGATTTTTCCCCACGCCGACCAGGGTGCTAATGTCTACGACGTCAGCAGGCGCCGCTAGCTCAGTTGGTTAGAGCAGCTGACTCTTAATCAGCGGGTCCGGGGTTCGAGTCCCTGGCGGCGCACAGACAGTGAAAGCTCCTCGCGAAAGCGAGGGGCTTTCGCATTTGAGATGGGCTCTCCTGGTCCAAGCAGGGGCGGCTGGGGGTCCCGGGGCCGGCGGCGAAGCCGCAGACGGTGAGATTCCCTCGCGGAAGCGAGGGGCTTTTCGCGTGCGCCCCGGCGTACCGTTTCGCCCCGGCGCACCGCCCTGCCGGCACGCACCCCTCCCTCCGGCGCAAGCGGTACCCGAACCCGGCGCAGGCGCTATCCGACCGCCGTGATCTTCACCGTCCACGCCCCCGAGGCCGTACGCCCCTCCACCTCCACCCGCACACCGTCCCCGGGGACGGTGAAGCTCTCCCCGAGCCCGACCGGCGCGTCCGCGAGCGGCGGATACACGGATTCCTCCCAGCAGGCCTCGCTGCGCGGGTGCGCGTCGATCACCTCGACCGGCCCGCCCCCGGAGTCGGCCTGGCTGCGCACCCGGTACACCAGCACCCCCTGCCGGCAGGCCTGCGCGTCGTTGCCCATCGGCCCGCGCACCTCGAAGGCGAGGGCGCTTTCGGGTCCGGTGCGCACGACGGCGAGTTTGGCGCCGTTGCCCAGCCCGAAGCCCGGCACGGCCCCGAGCGCACCGACCCCGCCGAGCGCGCCGGACGCACCGGCCGGGCCGAGCCCTCCGACGCCATCGAACGCCCGTGGCGGCCAGGGCGCCCCGGCCGCACCCGTGCGCCCGGGCATGGCACCCGGCCCCACCGACAGCGGCTCCAGCGTCAGCCGCGTGCCTTTGGTGCCGCTCCCCCGCACGCACACCACCTGCCGCGGCTCCAGCCATCCCAGCTTCCACTTGTGCCAGCCGAACAGGTCCGGTGCCATCCCGAACTGGCTGCCCATCAGGTCCCAGTCGCCGACATACGTGTCCCAGTCACCCTTGCCGTCCGCCGGGCGGTGGTACAGGTCCGGCAGATCGAAGACGTGGCCGGTCTCGTGCGCGAGGACCAGCCGGTCCGGCGGATGGTCCTCGAACACCGTGACGACGCGCCGGATGTCCGTGCCGTCGGCCCGCAGCGGGGTGTCCAGGTTGACGACCTTCGTGGCGTCCGAGTCGACGCCGGGGGCGTCCGGGTCGGCGACGAAGTAGACGACGTCGTAGCGGGAGAAGTCCACCTTCCGGTCCGCGGCGGCGAGCGCGTCGCGCAGATAGGCGGCCCGGTCGTCGACGTGCCAGTCACGCTGTATGGCGTATGCGGTGGACGGCTTCGGCATCGGGATCCAGTGCCGCAGCGGATGCGGGCGCAGGGTGAATCTGCCGTAGGAGGCGCGTTCGAAGAAGCGGGTGGTGGCCGGGAAGTGGTCGGCCGTCAGTTCGGCGGGTGTCGTCCGGGGTGCCGAGTCGGGGAAGGACAGGAACACCATGACCGCGTCGAGTCCGCGGGTCGGGCGCGGATAGGCGGCGTTCCAGGTGTCCAGGCCCTCGGAGTGATGGGCCTCCGTGCGCTCCAGGGCGCAGGGTGTCGTGTCGAACGGTTCGGCGATCGAGGGGTCGGCGACCAGGGACGTCGCGGCGAGTGCCGACATCGTGGTGAACAGTGCGGCGGTGCTGCGCAGTCGGGGCCACTCCCACAGCCGGCCCATGCCGGGGAGCAGGGGGAACTGACGCGGCACGTCGACCTCCGGGAGCGGTTCACGGGACACCGCACCCAGCCTCAGTCAGATTGTCGTACTACGCCCTGTTTGCCTGCACCGGATGGGTGAGAGGGCCGAGGCGTCGCCAGAATGGACGCCCCCGAATCGCTCACGGAACGTCACAATCGGTCGGGGGCCCGAAGAAGCCGTCCAGGTGCGGGCAGAAACGATCTGTCAGAAGGTCGGGTCACATGGGAACACTGAACAGTGGCTGGAAGGGCCCGGGACCAGCCTCTATGATCGGCACACTTTCCTGACACTTTCCTGCACGGACACGGCTTGGCGGCCGACCGCCCCCCGGCCGGCCATTCCGATGAGACCCATCCGAGATCGAGTGCACTGCGGGAGCGAGCGGTGAGCGGAACGTCCGAAGGGCCGACGCCTGCGGCAGACCTCATCCGGCCGGCCGTCACAGAGAGTAACGTACAGACATCTCTTCGTACCGGAGCGCCGCCTCTGGTGCCCCCCTACTGTTCCGCCTTCTCGGCCGCACCTCTGGCGATGGCCGTGGTCGACCGCGAGGGTCTGGTGACCGGCGCCAATCCCGCCTTCGCCGAACTGCTCGGTACGGCACCCGCGGAGCTGGCCGGTTCGGTCGCCGCCGATCTGGTGGACCTCACCTCCGACGCCCGCGCCTGGCACGCCTACCGCGAGGTGCTGCGCGGCCGCCAGGCCCAACTGCGGTGCACACGCCGCCTGAAGCACCCGGACGGGCACTCCCTGTGGGTGCAGGTCACGGTCGCGCCCCTGCCCGGCGAGGAGCCGGGCGGCGTCCTGCTCTCCGTCGCCGACATCAGCGACCACCGCGAACTGCAGGCGAAGCTGCGGCACTTGCAGATGCACGACGCGGTGACCCGGCTGCCCAACCGCACCCTGTTCTTCGAACGGCTGTCGGCGGCGCTGGAGGCGGAGTCGTACGAGGAGAACGGTACGACCGGGCGAATCGGCCTGTGCTACCTGGACCTTGACGGATTCAAGGCGATCAACGACACCCTCGGCCACCGCGTCGGCGACAGCCTGCTGGCCGCCGTGGCCGAACGCCTCACGCACTGCGCCGAGGAGGCGGGGCACACCCGGTCGATCCCGCCGCTGGTGGCCCGGCTCGGCGGTGACGAGTTCGCCCTGCTCGTCGAGGACTCGACGGGCACCGAGCAACTGGCCGACCTCGCCGAATCCGTACTGGAGTCCCTGCGGGCGCCCTTCGACCTCTCCGGCCGGCGCCTGTCGGTGTCGGCCTCGATCGGCGTCGTGGAGCGCCAGGCGGCCGGCACCACCCCGACCGCCCTGATGCAGGCCGCCGACACGACGCTGTACTGGGCGAAGGCCGACGGCAAGGACCGCTGGACGCTCTTCGACCCCGAACGCAACGCCCACCGCATGACCCGCCAGGCCCTCGCCTCCACCCTGCGTCCGGCCATCGACCGCGGTGAATTCGCGCTGGAGTACCAGCCGTTGGTGAGCATGGAGGACGGGCTGCTGCGCGGCGTCGAGGCGCTCATCCGCTGGAATCATCCTCAGTTCGGCGTACTGGCGCCGAATCGGTTCATCGGACTGGCCGAGGAGGACGGCTCGATCGTGCCGCTCGGCCGCTGGATCCTGGCGACCGCCTGCCGCCAGGCGCGCGCCTGGCAGGTCGCGCACCCCGACGAGCCGCCGATCTTCGTGAGCGTGAACGTGGCCGTACGCCAGGTCTGGGACTCCGACCTGGTCGCCGACGTGGCGCGGATCCTCGAGGAGACGGAACTGGCCCCGCATCTGCTGCAGTTGGAGCTCACGGAATCGGCGGTGATGGGCTCGGCGGGAAGGCCGCTCCAGGCCCTCCAGGCGCTCAGCGAGATGGGCGTACGCATCGCGATCGACGACTTCGGCACGGGCTACTCGAACCTGGCCTACCTCAGCCGGCTGCCGGTCTCGGTCCTGAAGCTGGACGGTTCCTTCGTACGGGGCTTCCAGTACGAGAGCGACAACAGCACCGCCACCGCCCCCGCCGTGCCGCCGAACCCCGCCGACGAGGTCGTGGTCGAGGCGATGATCCAGCTCGCCCACCGGCTGGGGCTGACGGTCACCGCGGAGTGCGTGGAGACGCTGGCACAGGCGTCGCGGCTGCGGAGGATCGGGTGTGACACCGGCCAGGGGTGGCTGTACTCACGGCCGGTGCCGCCGGATCGTATCTCCGAGTTGCTGGGTGTGCGGGTGTGAGGCTCAGAGGGCCGTGGGCAACCCGTAGGCGTCCGCGAGGAGTTCGTACGAGCGCAGGCGTATGTCCAGGCCGGGTGCGTTGCTCGTGATCATCAACTCGTCGGCGCCGGTGCGCTTTTGGAGGTCGTCGAGGCCGGCGCGGACCTCGTCGGGGGTGCCGTGGACGACGTTGGCGTTCCAGGAGTCGGCGAACTCGCGCTCCAGCGGGGTGAACTCGTAGGCCTCGGCCTCCTCGGGGGTGGGGATGAGGCCGGGGCGGCCGGTGCGCAGGCGGATCATGCTCAGCGCGGCGGCCCTGATCTGGCGGCGGGCCTCCTTCTCGTCGTCGGTGGCGAGGGCGGAGACGCCGATGAGGGCGTAGGGCTCGTCGAGGACGGCGGACGGCTGGAACGACTCGCGGTACAGGTCCAGGGCCGGGACGGTGTTCCGTGCCGAGAAGTGGTGCGCGAAGGCGAAGGGCAGGCCGAGGACGGCGGCGAGGCGGGCGCTGAAGCCGGAGGAGCCGAGCAGCCAGATCGGCGGGCGGTGCGGGGACTGGACGCCGCCGGGTGACGTCGCCTGGACCGGGCCGGGGACGGCGTGGATACGGCGGTAGGGGTGGCCGTCGGGGAAGTCGTCGTCGAGGAAGCGGGTCAGCTCGGCGAGTTGCTCGGGGAAGTCGTCCGCGCCGTCGTTGAGGTGGTCCGTGCGGCGCAGGGCCGCTGCCGTGCCGCCGTCCGTGCCGGGGGCGCGGCCGAGGCCCAGGTCGATGCGGCCGGGGGCCATGGCCTCCAGGGTGCCGAACTGCTCCGCGATGACGAGGGGGGCGTGGTTGGGGAGCATCACGCCGCCTGAGCCGAGGCGGATGCGGGTGGTGTGGGCGGCCAGGTGGGCGAGGATCACGGCGGGGGACGAGGAGGCCACGCCCGGCATGGAGTGGTGCTCGGCGACCCAGTAGCGGTGGAAGCCGCGGGACTCCGCGAGGCGGGAGAGGGCGACGCTGGTGCGGAGGGCGTCGGTGGCGGTGTGGCCGGAGCTGACTGTGACCAGGTCCAGGACGGAGAGGGGGACGGGGGCGGTGCCGTGGGTGGTGCCCCTGATCTCGTCCGTGTGGGATGTCTGGGTTTCGTCTGGCGCCACGTGTGCCTCCTGCGGTTTCGCCGTGCGGTGTGCCCTGTGCGTTCGGCGTTAACAGGAGGGGGGCTCCGGTTATTCCCTCGCCCCCGCCGCCCCTACCCGTCCCGTCCCCCGGACGGGCTGAAATTCAGCCCCTCCGGCGTTTGAGGAGCGGGGGTCCAGGGGGCGGAGCCCCCTGGGAGCGGGGTCGAAGGGGCAGCGCCCCTGGGGATGGGACGGGTAGGGGCGGCGGGGGGCGAAAAGGCCCTACACCTGCACGATCGGCTCCTTCGTGAACAGTGATCCCAGCTCTGGCGCGTTCACCCGGCGATCCGTCAGCCGCAGTGCCTCCCAGACCGTGACCTGGTTGGCGGTGAGGACCGGCTTGGCGAGGTGCTGTTCCAGGGCCGTGAGGTGGGACGCCGTGTGCAGGGCCGTGTCCGGGAGGAGGATGGCCTCGGCGTCGGGGTGGTCCGCCGCCTCCGCCAGGGCGAACAGCTCCGCGTCGCCCCAGGTCCCGACCTCCGCCGCCGTGATGATCCCGGAACCGCGGACCGCCAACACCTCCACGCCCGCGGCACGCAGGAAGTCCGCGAAGAGGTCCGCCACGTCGTCCGGGTACGTCGCCCCGACCGCCACCCGCCGTACCCCGAGCTCCCGCACCGCGTGCACGAAGGCGAAGGACGTCGACGACGCCGGCATCCCGGCCGTACGGGCGAGGGCGCGTACCTGCTCGTGGGCGCCCTCCCAGCCGTAGACGAAGCTGCCGGACGTGCACGCCCACACCACCGCCTCGGCGCCCGTCAGCCGCAGTGCCTCCACGCCCTCGGCGAGGCGCTCGGCGGCGCCCATCCGGCGCAGTGCGTCCACCCGGTGTGCGTCCTCGCCGATGTCGGTGTGGATGAGGTCGAGCCGGATGTCGCTGGCGAGCAGCTGCTCGATGCGTGGATAGTCGTCCTCGGCGGAGTGGCCCGGGTACAGAAATCCGAGTGCGGTCATGTCAGCCCTTCTACTGCTGTTCCTGCTCGGGAACGTCCGGCACGTCCGGAAGCACGGGCCCGCTCGGGCTCGCCGGGTCGATCCGCGCCGCCGGATCGATCAGCGCCTGATAAGGCCCCACGGCGCGAGTACCCAGCCTGCGCAGCGCAGCCCACATCGTCACCTGGTTGGCCGAGAGAACCGGGATGCGCAGTTCCGCCTCCAGCTGGGGGATGACGTCGTAGGTCGGGAGGTTGGTGCAGCTGATGAACAGGGCGTCGGCCCGGCGGCGTACGGCCTGGCGCGCCATGTCCGCCACATCGCGGTACGGCACCTTCCAGATGTGCCGTGTCAGCCCCATGAACGCGCATCCCGTGACGACGGTCCCCGCCTCCGCCACGTACTCCTCGAGGGCCCGCGTCACCGACACGGTGTACGGCGTCACGAGGGCCACCCGCCGTACGCCGAGCTCGGCCAGCGCCTCCAGGAGCGCCCCGGACGTGGTGACCGCGGGTACCGCGCCCGCCCGTGTCATCGCCTCGCACATCGCCCGTTCGCCCGCGATGCCGCCGACGAAGCTGCCGGAGGTGCAGGCGTAGGCGACGACCTCGGGCGCCACCGCGGTCAGGGTGCGCACGCCGTCGCCGAGCGTCTCGTGTTCGCTGACCAGCCGGGCGAGGTCCAGGCTGACCTCGACCGGGACGAACGGCGTCCGGGTCAGATGCAGTGAGACCTCGTCCGGCACCCAGCGCCACAGTTCGCGGTCGAGCGCGAAGTCGAAGGGGGCGATGACTCCGACGCCGCGCTGCGGGCGGGGGCCGCCGAGGAAGGAGATGTCCATGGCGCTCATGGCTGGCACCGTCCTCACTACGAGAAACAGGTGAGCAACGGACCGTACGTACGCCCGTGTTGACGAAGGTAGGTTCGGGTGCGAGCGTGGTCAAACCTCGCATGTCAGACGGCCATCCCTTCCAGTAAAACCCCGACAGACGACCCCCCGCACCCCCCGGAGAGACGACCCCGTATGACCGCTGCCACCCCCGGTCCGCCGCCCGCCTCCGACGCCCCGCCCACCCTCCTGGTCCTGGACGCCGACCCCCTCCCCCGCCTCGGCCGCCTCACCGGTCGCGCCCGCGTCGAGCACGCGGACGAGTCGACCCTCGCCGAGCGCCTGCCGCACGCCGATGTCCTGCTGGTCTGGGACTTCACCTCGCACGCCGTGCGCCACGCCTGGCCCGGCGAGGGCCCCCGGCCGCGCTGGGTGCACACGGCGAGCGCGGGTGTGGACCATCTGATGTGCCCGGAGCTCACCGCGTCGGACACGGTGGTGACGAACGCGCGCGGGGTCTTCGACCAGCCGATCGCCGAGTACGTCGCCGCCCTGGTGCTGGCGATGGCCAAGGATCTGCCGCGGACGCTGGAGCTGCAGCGCTCCCGGGAGTGGCGGCACCGCGAGGGGCAGCGGGTCGCGGGCACGCGCGCGTGCGTGGTCGGGTCCGGGCCCATCGGGCGGGCGATCGTCCGCACGCTCAAGGCACTGGACATCACCACGGCGCTGGTGGGCCGGGCCCCGCGTACCGGTATCCACGGTCCCGACGACCTCGACCGGCTGATCGCCCGCGCGGACTGGGTGATCGCGGCCGCGCCGCTGACCGAGCAGACGTACGGCATGTTCGACGCGCGCCGCTTCGGTGTCATGCAACCGTCCGCCCGGTTCATCAACGTCGGGCGCGGGCAGCTTGTCGTCGAGGAGGCGCTGGCCGAGGCCCTCGCCAAGCGCTGGATCGCGGGGGCGGCACTGGATGTCTTCGAGCACGAACCCCTCACCGCCGACAGCCCGTTGTGGGAGGCGCCGGGCCTGATCGTCTCGCCGCACATGAGCGGGGACACGATCGGCTGGCGGGATGAACTGGGCCGTCAGTTCGTGGAGTTGTACGAGCGATGGGAGGCGGGCAGGCCGCTGCTGAACGTGGTCGACAAGCAGCGCGGGTACGTACCGGGACGCTGACGTCTACGGCTGGAGGCCGACGCATGACGGATCTCACCGAACTGACCGCCGTACAACTCCTCGACGGCTACCGCAAAGGAGAGTTCAGCCCCGTCGACGCCACCCGCGCGACCCTGGAGCGGGCCGAGCGGATCCAGCCGGAGGTCAACGCCTTCGTCCGCCTCACCGCCGACGAGGCCCTCGCGCAGGCCGGCGAGTCGGCCGGGCGCTGGCGGCGCGGCGAACCGGCCGGCCTGCTCGACGGCGTTCCGGTCACGGTGAAGGACATCCTGCTGATGCGCGGCGGCCCGACCCGGAAGGGCTCGAAAACCATTGCGGAGAAGGGCAGTTGGGACGAGGACGCCCCCTCGGTGGCCCGGCTGCGCGCGCACGGCGCCGTCTTCCTCGGCAAGACGACCACCCCCGAGTTCGGCTGGAAGGGCGTCACCGACTCGCCCCTGTCCGGCGTCACCCGCAACCCGTACGACCCGGCCCGCACCGCGGGCGGCTCCAGCGGCGGCGCGGGGGCCGCGGTGGCGCTCGGCGCGGGGCCGCTCGCGCTCGGCACGGACGGCGGCGGCAGTGTCCGCATCCCGGCGGCGTTCTGCGGCATCTTCGGCCTGAAACCGACGTACGGCCGCGTCCCCCTGTACCCGGCGAGCGCCTTCGGCACCCTGGCGCACGTCGGCCCGATGACCCGCGACGCGGCCGACGCGGCCCTGCTCCTGGACGTCATCGGCAGCCCCGACTCCCGCGACTGGTCGGCGCTCCCCGCGGCGCCCGGTTCCTTCGTGACGGGCCTGACCGGCGGCGTGCACGGACTGCGCGTCGCCTACTCCCCGTCCCTCGGCGGCCAGGTGGCGGTGCGTCCGGCGGTCGCGGCGGCGGTGCGGCGGGCGGTGGAGCGGCTGGCGGGTCTCGGCGCGTACGTCGAGGAGACCGACCCCGACTTCACCGACCCGGTGGACGCCTTCCACGCCCTGTGGTTCACCGGGGCGGCCCGGGTCACCCAGCATCTGGGGCCGCACCAGCGGGAGTTGCTCGACCCCGGGCTGCGGGAGATCTGCGACGTCGGCGCCCGTCTCAGCGCGCTCGACTATCTGGCGGCGGTGGACGTCCGCATGGAGCTCGGCCGCCGTATGGGCCGTTTCCACGACACGTACGACCTGCTCGTCACGCCGACCCTCCCCCTCACGGCCTTCGAGGCGGGCGCCGAGGTCCCCAAGGGCTCGGGGCATCGCAGGTGGACGGGCTGGACGCCGTTCACCTACCCCTTCAACCTGACCCAGCAGCCGGCGGCCACCGTCCCCGTCGGCACGGACGGGGACGGTCTGCCGATCGGCCTCCAACTCGTGGCCGCCCGGCACCGGGACGATCTGGTGCTGCGGGCGGCGCACGCGCTCTACGAGGCCGAAATCGCCGGGCTCACACCCTCCGGAAGCTGAGGGACTCCCCCAGCGCCCCGGACCGCCACAGGTCGTTGCAGCCCTGGGCCATCTCCTCCAGGCCCTGAACGACCTGGCCCCAGACGATGCCGGGCACCCAGCCCACGTCGCCGTTCAGGAGCAGGTTGTTGCGCTCGTAGAACAGGGCCAGGTCGACCAGCGTCGTGCCGGGGCGGACCTCACGGTCGTAGCCGTAGGACTTGGTGCCCAGTTCCGTGCCCGCGAAGGCGAAGTAGCAAAGATCGCCGGGGATGGGGGTGACGGTCGGGTTCTCCAGGGGCGGCTCCGTTTCCGCGAAGGGCGGGAAGAGGGCGTAGATCTCGTTGCGGGCGTACTTGGCGTGGTAGACGTCGCTGGTCAGGGGCAGGGCGTCCCAGACGGCCGCGCAGGTGAGCGGGGCGCGGTCGTCCAGGAGTTTGGCCGTGCAGTGGATGCCCCGCTTGACCAGCGACACCTCGATGAACCGTTCAGTCATGCATTCCAGGGTGCATACATCGCATGGTCTCGGGTAGCCGCGCCGCCATGGCTCCACCACTGGAACATGTCGAAACACATGTCGGACACAGATCCGGGACCACACGCCGGTCGCTGCTCGCGGGGGTGGCGGCGCTCGGCGCGCTGGGCGCGGCAGGCTGCTCACGCGTGGCCACGGCCTCCACGAAGAAGGGTGGCGAGCTGCTCGACCGGCTGCGCGCCGCCGGCGTGGTACGGCTCGGGATCGCGGGCGAGATTCCCTTCGGGTACATCGACAAGAACGGTGAACTCACCGGTGAGGCGCCGGAGCTGGCGAAGGTCATCTTCAAACGGCTCGGCGTGGACCGGGTGCAGCCGGTGCCCACCGAGTTCGGGTCGCTGATACCCGGGCTGAACTCGCAGCAGTTCGACGTCGTCGCCGCCGGGATGTACGTCAATCCCGAGCGCTGTGAGCAGGTCATCTTCTCCGACCCCGACTATCAGATGCTCGATGCCTTCATCGTCCGCAAGGGCAATCCGAAGGGCCTGCACGACTACAAGGACGTCGTCGAGAAGAAGGCCAAGTTCGCCACCGGGACCGGCTATGCCGAGATCCAGTACGCCGTCGAGGCGGGGTACAAGGAGAGCGACATCCTCATCGTCCCGGACCAGGTCGCGGGGCTGAACGCCGTCGAGGCGGGGCGCGTGGACGTCTTCGCCGGTACGGCGCTGACCGCCCGTGAGGTCGTCAAGAAGTCGGCCAAGGCGGAGGCCACCAAGGCCTTCGCACCCCTTGTCGACGGCAAACCGCACGTCGACGGCGGCGCCTTCGCCTTCCGGCCGACCGAGACCACGCTGCGGGACGCCTTCAACGTCGAGCTGCACAAGCTCAAGAAGAGCGGCGAGTTGTTCCGCATCCTTCGGCCCTTCGGCTTCACCAAGGCCGAGATGACCGACCTCACCGCGAAGGAGCTGTGCGGAGGGGGGACGGGCGGATGACCTCGGGACTCTGGGAACTCGTACTTCAAGGCATCTGGGTCACCGTCCAGCTGCTGGTGCTCAGCGCGCTGGTGGCCGCGGTGGTCGCCTTCGGGGTCGGCATGGCCCGCACGCACCGGCTGTGGATCGTCCGCTTCCTCGCGGGCTTCTACACCGAGGTGTTCCGCGGGACCTCCGCCCTGATCATGATCTTCTGGGTGTTCTTCGTGCTGCCGGTCGCGTTCGGCTGGCAGCTGGTCCCGCTGTGGGCCGGCACCCTCGCGCTCGGACTGACCTACGGGGCGTACGGCGCCGAGATCGTGCGCGGCGCGCTGAACTCGGTCGACCCGGCGCAGAAGGAGGGCGGGATCGCGCTCAGCTTCACGCCCTGGCAGCGGATGCGGCTGGTCCTGCTGCCGCAGGCGGTGCCGGAGATGATCCCGCCGTTCTCCAACCTGCTGATCGAGCTGCTCAAGGGCACCGCGCTGGTGTCCGTCATGGGCATGGGCGACCTCGCCTTCAGCGCCAACCTGGTGCGGCTCGCGCTGCAGGAGAGCGCGGAGATCTACACGTACATCCTGCTGATCTACTTCGTCATCGCCTTCCTGCTCACGCGGGGTATGCGCGGACTGGAACGCAAGCTCAAGGCAGGGCTGGGCAAGCCGGTCGGGCGCACGCCCGAGCAGGAGCTGCGCCGTCCTGAGACGACCGGCGTGGGCGCGGGAGGTGCTCTCGGATGACGTGGGACTGGGGCGCTGTCGCCGACTTCATGCCGAAGTTCTGGGACGGACTGCTGCTCACGCTGCAGATCCTGGCCCTCGGCTCGCTGATCTCGTTCGCGCTGGGTCTGGTGTGGGCGCTGCTGATGCGCACGCCGACCCGCTGGGTGCGCTGGCCGGTCGGGGTGGTCACGGAGTTCATCCGCAACACGCCACTGCTGGTGCAGCTTTTCTTCTTCTTCTACGTGCTGCCCGAGTGGGGCCTGACGTGGTCGGCGCTGACCACGGGCATCTGCGCGATCGGGCTGCACTACTCGACGTACACGATGCAGGTCTACCGGGCCGGCATCGAGGCCGTCCCCGCCGGCCAGTGGGAGGCGGCGACCGCGCTGAACCTGCCGGTGCGGCGCACCTGGACCGTGGTGATCCTGCCGCAGGCGATCCGCCGGGTCGTCCCGGCACTCGGCAACTACGTCATCGCGATGCTCAAGGACACCCCGATCCTGATGACGATCACGGTCATGGAGATGCTCGGCCAGGCGCGTCTGTTCGCGCAGGAGAACTTCCAGTTCACCGAGCCCCTGACGGTCATCGGGGTGGCCTTCATCTTCATCGCCTACCCGGCCTCCCTTCTCGTACGAGCCCTGGAGCGACGCCTTGTCCGCTGACACGCCTTTGATGAAAGAACCCGACGCGAGCGCCAACCCGCCGGTGGACGGCAGCGAACTGATCCGCTTCGACAACGTCACCAAGCGGTTCGGGTCCAACACGGTCCTCGACCGGCTCGACTTCTCCGTCGAGTCGGGCAAGCACGTCACCCTGATCGGCCCGTCCGGCTCCGGCAAGACGACGATCCTGCGCATGCTGATGACCCTGCTCAAGCCGGACGAGGGCACGATCACCGTCGCCGGGGACCAGCTCTTCCCGGCCCCGGAGAAGCGGATCCGCGAGGTCCGCAAGAAGATCGGCATGGTCTTCCAGCAGTTCAACCTGTTCCCGAACATGTCGGTGCTGCGCAACATCACCGAGGCCCCGGTCACCGTCCTCGGCCTGTCCAAGGACGAGGCGGAGGCCCGCGCCCGTGAGCTGCTGGACATGGTGGGCCTCGCCGACAAGTGCGACGCCCGCCCGACCCAGCTGTCCGGCGGCCAGCAGCAGCGGGTGGCGATCGCCCGGGCGCTGGCGATGCGGCCGCAGGTGCTGCTGCTGGACGAGGTGACCTCGGCGCTGGACCCGGAGCTGGTCGCGGGCGTCCTGGACGTGCTGCGGGACATCGCCCGCACCACCGACATCACGATGCTCTGTGTGACCCACGAGATGAATTTCGCCCGGGACATCTCGGACCAGGTCCTGATGTTCGACTCCGGCCGGGTCATCGAGTCCGGCGCGCCGGAGAAGATCTTCAACGACCCCGAGAGCGACCGCACACGGGAGTTTCTCAGCGCTGTGCTGTGACTCCGGGATACGGCGCATGACCTTGGCATATGCCAGCGTGCTGGTACCGCAGTTGAGGGCGTTGCAATCTCGACAACAACCGCTCACTACAGGCCTCTTGCCCGTTATCGTGAAGGGGATTGGCTGACTCGAATGCCCCAATGAGAAGCGACGTGCGACCGCAGGGGGAACCGTGGCGCTGCAGCACGAGCCGACGACGCCGTACCACTCGGCCCAGGACGCCCTGCGCGTCCTGGAGACCGTGGCACGGCACACCACCGGAGTCACCGACACCGACCTCGCCCGGCACACGCGCATCGGCATGGAGCGCCTGACCAGCCTCCTGCGGATGCTGCGCCGCGAGGGCTACGTCGAGCAGGTCGCCGACGGGGCGTATGTCACCGGCGACGCCCTGAACCGCCTCGGTTCCGCGCAGGGCCGCGAACAGGCCCTGCGCGAGAACCTCCAGCGCACCCTGGACCGGCTGCGCGACTCCGTCGGTGCGGCCGTCTACATCAGCCGGTACATCGACGGGGAGATCAAGATCGACCAGTACGCCGCCGGCCCGGGCACCCCCGTGGTCAACGAGTGGGTCGACTTCCGCTTCTCCGCCCACGCCACCGCGATCGGCAAGAGCCTGCTCGGGCAACTCGACCACAACGGCCGACGCGACCACCTCTCCCGCCACAAGATGGCCCGCCTCACCTCGCGCACGATCACCAACGACAAGGTGCTGCTCTCCCGCCTGGAGTCCCAGCCGCCGACGGTCCCGCACCTCGACCTCCAGGAGTACGCGGTGGGCACGGTGTGCGCGGCGGTCCCGATCACGGCCGGATCATCGGTCGGCTGCCTCGCCCTGTCACTCCCGGTCGAGCACGCCCACCGACTGCGTCAGGCGGCGGACACCCTGAACCGGAACGCGGCACCGGTGCTGCTGTCGCTGGCGATCTAGGCCTGCTCCCCGTGTTTTCCGGGCCTGGTCCGGGGTGGTCGGAAGCACCCCCGCGGACCAGGTAGTATTTTCTTCGTCGCCAGCCGCGAACCCCCTGGGAACGCGGTCGGCGGGAGTCATGCGCCGCTAGCTCAGTTGGTTAGAGCAGCTGACTCTTAATCAGCGGGTCCGGGGTTCGAGTCCCTGGCGGCGCACCTCCGAAGGGCCTCTCGTGGGAGCGAGGGGCCCTTCGACGTATGCCGGGACATCCGCCCGGGTCAGCCGCCGGTACGTCCGCTCCCCGGCCGGCCGCCACCACACGGGGTCGGCACACCGCAGCCCTTCCCGCCTCAGCCCCGCCCGCTGGATCTTGTTCGTGGCGGTCACCGGCATCCGCTCCACCACCCGCACGAACCGGGGAGCCATCTTGGTGCCCAGATCGGGCTGGACCCGCAGGAACCCGGCGAAGCCGTCCGGATCGAAGTCCCCCGCGATCGTCGCCATGACCTGGTCCCCGGTCACCGGATCCGGCACCGCGTACACGGCGACGGCCGCGGCACCCTCGTACCGGGCGAGGATGTTCTCGATCATCGCGGCGGACAGGTTCTCCCCGTCGACCCGGAGCCGGTCGTCACCGCGCCCCGCGAAGTACAGATAGCCGTCGGCGTCCCGGCAGAACAGGTCCCCCGTCCAGTACCAGCCCTCCCGCCGCCGCTCCGCCTCCGCCTCCGGATTGCGCCAGTAGCCCTCGAAGGGGTTCGGCCCCCGGTTGACCAGCTCGCCGATGGCCTCGTCCCCGTTGACCAGCCGCCCGCCCGCGTCGAAGACGGCCGGCGGGCACTCCGCGCAGGTCTCCGGATCGAGTACGACGAGCCCGGGCGCCGCCCGTCCCACGGCCCCCGCAGGCGTCCCCGGCGACCACTGCACGGCCGCCCCGCCCTCCGACGAGCCGTACCCCTCCACCAGCCGCACCCCGAACCGCCGCTCGAAGGCGGCGGCGTCCACAGTGCCCGCCTCCGTCCCGAAGCCGAGCCGCAGCGTGTGGTCCCGGTCGTCGGGGCGCGGCTCGGTGGCGAGGAGGTACTGGATGGCCCGGCCCACGTAGGTGAAGTACGTCGCCCGGTAGCGCCGTACGTCGTCCAGGAACCCCGACGCCGAGAACCGCCGCCGCAGCGCCACGCCCGCTCCGGCCGCCAGCGCGGGTGCCCAGTCGGCGATCACCGCGTTGCCGTGGAACATCGGCATGCAGATGTAGTGCACGTCGTCGGGGCGGACACCGAACTGGTCGGCCAGTGAACGCCCCGCCGCCGCCAGCCGCCCCTGGGTGCAGATCGCGGCCTTGGGGGCGCCGGTCGAGCCGGAGGTGAAGTAGAGCAGGAGCCGGTCGTGCGGGGTGGCGCGGGAGGTATCGGGCCGGGCGCCGTCGTACGGCGCGAGCAGGGCGTCGTACTCCGCCTCGCCGGTCAGCAGCAGGCGCACGCCGGGCAGGTCGAGGCCGGCCAGGAGAGGCAGGTGGGCCCGCTCGGTGACCAGGATCCGGCACTCGGTGTGCAGGATGTCGCGGGCGAGTTCGGGGCCGCGGCGGGTCGGGTTGATACCGGCGACGGCGGCGCGGGCGAGGGCCGCCGCGCTCAGCCACAGGGGGTACTCGGGCGTGTTGTCGAGCAGCACCCCGATGTGCGAGCGGGGCGGCGCCAGGTCGGCCAGGAGTGCGGCCCGGGCCGCGGCACCCGCCGCCACCTGGTGATGGGTGAGCGCCCGCCCTTCGCACCACAGCCCGGGTCGGTGGTCGTCCCACCGGCCGGCGACGAGTTCCGCGACCGTACGCCTGTTGGACTCCATGGCGGCGCACGGTAATTGATTGGGCGTCAGATGTGGAGGGTCAGGGGGTGATCGTGACCCCGTCGACGACGACGGTGTCGGTCGTGTCGACCACGTCCTCGCCGAAGCCGAAACCGAGACCGTCGAACGCCTGGCTGTACGTGACCATGAAGCCGACGCAGAACACCGCGATCACCCCGAGGAACGCCAGGATGGCGACGGTGGACGCCGCCAGCTTCGCGCGGCCCGGGGACTTGGCCGTGGCGACGACCTCCTGGCCCTCGGCGTAGTGGACGGTGACGATGTCGCCCTCGATCGTCGTCGCCGGGCCGTCCTCCTCCTCGAAGCGGACGAGGCGGCCGTCGCGCGCGGTGAACTCGTAGACGTGGTGCAGCGTGGTGCTCACGGACGTGTCGTTGCCGCCCCCGTGGGTCGTCGTGAACATCCGCAGACAGCGCGCCTCAGCCGTGAGCCCGCTGTTCCAGGCGCGGCGGATCTGCAGCGAGCGGCGCACCACGCGGTACGCGCCGAAGAGGACGACGGCCAGGATGAGGCCGGGTACCGCGTAGAAGAAGAAATCCATGGCGCTTCCCCCGAGGTCAGGTACTGCTGGTCGTGGGGAACCTACCCCCGGGGGAAGCCTTCTTGTCTCAAGTAACACTCAGAACGTGACGTCCGAGCACGCGTAGAACGCGTTGCCCGTGTCGGCGATCGTCCACACCGCGAGGATGACGTGACGGCCGCTCAGCCCGGACGGCAGGGTGCCGCTGTGGGAGAGCGTGGACGGGGGTCGCTGGCCGCCGTACGGGACGGTCAGGAACGGGGTGAGGTTGAGGTCGGAGCGGGCCAGGTTGTGGTTCTGGTTCCAGCCCGGCTTGGTGACGTAGTACTTGAAGTCGGTCGTGGCGTGCATGGCGGTGAACTGCCAGCGGAACGTGTAGCTCTGACCGCCGGTCACCTTGGTGGCGGGCCAGGCGCCGCCGGACGGTGTCCTCGGGGCGCTGAGCTGGGCGAACTGCCCCAGCCCCGCGTTGCATATCTGACCGTCGGCCGGTCCTGAGCCCGGGAAGCCCTTCGGGCCCTCGACGCTCTGCGGCTCCCACTGGATGGATCCGCAGTTGGTCACGGTGCCGTTCTGGCAGAGCTTCTGCCGGCTGATGGGGAGGTCGGTGTAGCCGTGGCTGCTGGCACCTCCGGCGGAGAGCACGAGGGCCCCGGCCGTGGTGAGCCCGAGTGCGGCGGCGTACCACTTGGTCTTTCTGCGCATGCTGCTGCTCCTGGGAACGTGGGGGAAGTTCGGCGAGCTTGCAGGTCTAGACCAAGTCCAGATTATTGCTGATCGTTGAACATGTCCATACCAATCAAGGGACTTGTTCGACGGGTCGTCAGGTGCAGGGCCAGGGGGCTAGGTGGCCGTCTCGCCCCGGCCCGCGCAGAACGCCACCGTCAAGTCCTTGACCAGCGCCTTGCGTTCGTAGTCGTCGAGCTCGACCAGCCCCCGCACGGTCAACCGGGTCACCGTGTCCTCCACCGAGTCGACGACCGAGGTGAGCATGGTCGCCCGGTTCTGCGCGTCCAGCGCGGCGATACGCCTGCGGTGCATGGCGGCGGCGACCTCGGGGGCGTACTCCACGCGCACCGGCCGCACCGAGAACACCTCGACCCCGACCGCCTCCGCGTCCCGCGTCACCAGCCGGGTCAATGCGTCCCCGGACATCTCGACGGACCCCCGCGAG
This sequence comes from Streptomyces sp. NPDC093591, assembly GCF_044764885.1. NCBI lineage: Bacteria > Bacillati > Actinomycetota > Actinomycetes > Kitasatosporales > Streptomycetaceae > Streptomyces > Streptomyces sp. NPDC093591. The sequence goes on along the minus strand of NZ_JBIWIY010000003.1, from coordinate 209,842 downwards.
GCACCCGGCATCTCCACCGGCACCCGGGCCAGCGCCGCCTCGACGCACTCACGCAGATACGTCTCGTGGTCGTCCACCCCGAGCACCGCCCGCGCGGTGTCCCGCACCCGCCACACCACCAGTACGACCACCCGCAGCGCGACCCCGTTGCCGTCGGCCGCCGGCATCGGCTCGCTCCGCCAGTGCCGCAGCCGTACGTCGACCCGGCGGCGCAGCAGCAGCGGGTTGACCCACAGCAGACCGGTGCGCCGTACGGTCCCCCGGTAGCCGCCGAACAGCCCGAGCACCCAGGCCCGCCCGGTCCGCCCGCGCGCCAGCCCGCCGAGGCCGACGAGCCCGAGGGTTCCCGCCCCCGTGTACGCCGCCCACTGAACGGGCCCCAGCCCCGCCGCGGACGCGGGCAACCGCAGCGCCTCCACCACCAGCGGCGGCAGCACCCCGGCCCACCACGAGGTGGCCAGGCAGCCGGCCGCCCCGCAGGCCCCGGCGAACACCCCGGCCGCCCCGGGCAGCACCCGTGCGGGCCGCTCCACCAGCTCGGGGTCGACCTCCGGCGCGGGGGGCGGCTTCGGCTGCACCGGGCGGCGCAGGCGCGGCTGCTCCCCCGTGCCCTGCCGGCGCGCCACGACCGTCGGCCTGAGCGGCACGGACACCGGGTCGGGGCCGTCACGGAACAGCAGATGGACGGGGATCTCGGTGGTCCCCTCGTTCTGGATCAGCCTGGCCGGCCGGGCAGGCGCCTCGGCCGGCCCCGCGAGCCCCTCGGGCTCGGGCGTGGGTGAAGTGGTCGTGGTCATGCGTGCCTCCAGCCTCCGCGCCAGATGCGTCACAACGGTGGTTGTCGCGATGTCGGGCTACGACGCGATGTCGGGTTACGAGAAGAGCCGCCGCCAGGTCTCCGGCCCCGGATAGCCGTCCGCCGCGCCGCCCCGCCAGCCCTGGGCACGCTGGAACGCCTCGACGCCGCGCCGGTCCGCCTCGCCCCAGCGCGGTCCCGGCCCGGTCTTGTAGTGCTTGCCGAACCCCTTCTTCACCAGCTGCTCCCCGAGCTGGGTGACGTACTTGTTGCTGACGCCCGGCCGGAACATCGCCCGGCCCGGATAGCCCGGCACCCCGTGCGACGCGGGTGACATGGGTGACGTGGATGACTGGGATGGCTTGGACGACTTGGCTGGCACCGTCGATGCGGGCGACCCGTGCGAGGCCGGCGACGCGGGGGCGCCGTGCCCGCCCAGCCACGTCGCCTGGATGTTCTTGCCCTTGCCCGTCACCAGCAGCGCCCAGGTCCGCGGCCCCGGGAACCCGTCCGCGTCCCGGCCCCGCCAGCCCTGCGCCAGCTGGAAGGCCCGCGTGGCCCTGCGGTCCGTGTCCGACCAACGCGGCCCCGGCCCGGCCGTGTAGTACCGGCCGGCGCCGCGCTCGACGAGCATGCGGCCCAGCTGGGTGACGTACTTGTTGTTGGCCCCGGGGCCGAAATACGCCCGCCCCGGGTAGGGCGCCTCACGCTTGGCGTCCTCCGGTTCGGCGCTGTCCGGCCGCCCGGTGCCCGGCGGATCACCGTCGGGCCGCCCACCGTGGGGCCGTCCACCGTCCGGACGTCCGCCGTCCGGACGCCCGGTGTCCGGTTTCCCGCCGGTCGCGCCGCCCACGAGTCCCTTGTACCGGTAGGCCAGATAGCGGTCGGAGTGGCTCCAGTAGGCGTACGGGGTGGCCTGTCGGCGGACCTGCGGGCGGGTCGCCTCGTAGGCGATGTAGTAGCTGTGCGTGTAGTCCGTCCAGCCGCCGAAAATAACGACGTGCGAGCCTTTCTCGGGGTCCGCCGGATTGTGGAACAGCAGAATGTCACCGGGCTGAAGGTCCTCCTTCGAGATTCGCACTCCGTACTGGTCGAGGCTGCCGGTCCATTCGTTGCCGGGCAGCTTCCAGGCCATCGAGACGAAGCCGGAGCAGTCCTGCCGGTATCCGTCCGACCAGTACTTGGACATGCTGTACGGCACCCGTGCGGCGACCCATTTCTTGGCCCGCCTGATGATCTCCGCGCGGCTCGTCGCGGGCGTCTCGACCACGCCGCCCGGCTTGGCCGGCCTGCCGCCCGGGCCGTGCAGCGGGGCCTTGCCACCTTGGGGGGTCGCGGGCTCGTCACCTGCGGGAACGCTCGGGCGGTCGGGGGCGTGGGGGGCGGCGAGGGCCGGGGCGGTGTGACCGACGGCGAGGGTGGCGGAGGCGGCTGCGGCGAGAATCAGCGTCCGGTGCGCGGCAGGGTGGCGGCCGGTCGTGGAATGCGGCAGAACGCGTCGCCAGTGAACGCATCCGGGGCAGTCGCAGTCACTCGCCGGATCGAATTCCTCGAATACCGGAGTCCGAGCCTCCATGCGATTCCCCTCACACTCCAGTTGGAAATGTCCGCGGCTGTACACCCCGTCAGTTTCTCAACTGTCTTCGGGACTCGCATGTTGACGGTCCGAATGGTTTACGACCGCCCCGGCCGCCCTCCGCCACCCCCGCCCGGTGGTCCGGGGCACCCCCGGAGGTCATGTAGAGTTAACGCCGTCAGCACGCGCCGCTAGCTCAGTTGGTTAGAGCAGCTGACTCTTAATCAGCGGGTCCGGGGTTCGAGTCCCTGGCGGCGCACAGACAGTGAAGGCCTCTCGCAACCGCGGGGGGCCTTCGCCTTTGAAACAGGCCGCCCCAGGCCCCGCACCGGCGGCTGGGGGTCCGGGGGTTACCCCCCGGGGAATGCAGCATCAGCGGGTCCGGGGTTCGAGTCCCTGGCGGCGCACCGACAGAGACAGCCCCTCGTGCAAGCGAGGGGCTCTTCTCGTGTTTGGCCGGATACCCTCTGGCCATGGCAGCGCGAGACCTCCAGGAGCGGATCAAGAAGCTCATCATCGATCGCCGGCTGCCCTCCGGGGCCCCGCTGCCGACGGAGCCCGAGCTGATGGCGCACCTCGGCGCCAGCCGGAACTCCGTGCGTGAGGCGCTCAAGGGGCTGCAGGCGATGGGCATCGTGGAGATCCGGCACGGGTTCGGGACCTACGTCGGCACGATGTCGCTGGCGCCGATGATCGAGGGCCTCGCCTTCCGTACGGTCGCCGGGCACTATCGGGGCGAGGACACCCTGCTCCAGCTGGTGCAGCTGCGGGAGGCCGTGGAGACGGGGCTGGTGTCGCGGCTCGCGGGGCGGGTGCCGGACGCCGATCTCGTTGAACTGGACGCACTGGTCGACCGTATGGAAGAGCAGGCGGCGCATGGCGGTGACGGCATCGCCGAGACCGACCGGGCGTTTCACGCCACTCTCTACCGAGGGCTGGACAACGCGCTGCTGGGCGAGGTCATGGAGGCGTTCTGGGACGCCTTCCACCGTGTCCACACCGACCTCGGGGGCGCGCCCCAGGATCCCCTGGTCACCTGCCGGCAGCACCGGGAGATCGTGGACGCGGTGCGGTCGGGCGATGCGATACGGGCGGAGGAGGCCATAAGGGACCACTTCGGCAACATCCGCGCCCGCGTATCCACAACGGGTACACAACACCCCCACAGGTGCCACAATGAGCGCGTATGACCGGTAAACACCTCGTTTCGCATCTTGCGATCATGTGGAACGACGTAGAACCCTGGTGATTGGTTTTTCAAGATGCTGCGGATACGCGGCAGTTGGGGGGCAAGGAGCCGGTTGTCGGTTTTCGCCCGGGGCATAGGGGGCCCCGTTCATGACCGCATGCCGAGGGGGGCATGATGCAACCGGAAGGTCGCTGTTCCATGTCTATGGTGGAGAAGATGTGGTGACTGCGGCCCACCACTGATACGCCTGTGCAAGGTCGAGGGGGACCGGAGCAGTCGTAAAGGAACCGACAGACACGCGGTGACCTGCGTGTGGGGGGATGACTCATGACGTCGACGCCGACGGGCGCCCGGCAGAACTACGACCCGTCTCAAACAACTCAGCTCAGGGTGCCTTCGCAGACTCGGACCGGCGCGTTCCGCCGGATCAAGAAGACGCTGCCGAAGTACGACTACGAGCACTACAGCCGACTGGCAGGTCCCCTCACCCAGCCCGACCCGAACAAGCCGTACCGGGTCCAGTACCGCTCGCTGATATCGCAGGAGCCGCACCGGATCAGGGTCGCCCTGATGCTGGCGGCCGCTCCGCTGCTCTCGCTGGTCCTGCTGTTCTGGCTGCTGCAGCCCGAGCACTGGACCGAGCGCGACTATCCCGCCTACGACTTCCTGCCGGCGCTCGACGTCGTGATGCTCGTCTCGATCGGCCTGATCGAGTTCTTCCGCTGCATGAACGTGCTGTCCAACGCGCACGCCACGCTGGTCGCCCGCGACCCGATCCCGGTGGTGCCGGAGACCGGCACGAGAGTGGCCTTCCTCACCTCCTTCGTGCCCGGCAAGGAGCCGCTGGAGATGGTGACGAAGACCCTGGAGGCGGCCGTCAAGCTGCGCCACCGGGGTCTGATGCACGTCTGGCTGCTGGACGAGGGCGACGACCCGGAGGTCAAGGAGGTGTGCGCGCGGCTCGGCGTGCACCACTTCTCCCGCAAGGGCATCGCCAAGTGGAACCAGGCCAAGGGCCCGCACCGCGCCAAGACCAAGCACGGCAACTACAACGCCTGGCTCGACGCGCACGGCGACGACTACGACTTCTTCGCCTCGGTCGACACCGACCACGTGCCGCTGCCCAACTACCTGGAGCGGATGCTCGGCTTCTTCCGCGACCCGAACGTCGGCTTCGTCATCGGCCCGCAGGTGTACGGCAACTACGACAACTTCGTCACCAAGGCCGCCGAGTCCCAGCAGTTCCTCTTCCACGCCCTCATCCAGCGCGCCGGCAACAAGTACGGCGCCCCGATGTTCGTGGGTACGTCGAACGCCGTACGCATCAAGGCGCTCAAGCAGATCGGCGGCCTGTACGACTCGATCACCGAGGACATGGCGACCGGTTTCGAGATCCACCGCCACAAGAACCCGGCGACGGGGAAGAAGTGGCGCTCGGTCTACACGCCGGACGTGCTCGCCGTCGGTGAGGGGCCGAGCGCCTGGACGGACTTCTTCACCCAGCAGATGCGCTGGTCGCGAGGGACGTACGAGACGATCCTCAAGCAGTACTGGAAGGGCTGGTACTCGCTGCCGCCGAGCAAGCTCTTCAACTACACGATGATGATCATCTTCTACCCGATGTCCGCCCTCAACTGGATCCTGGCCGCGCTGAGCTGTGCGCTGTTCCTGGGCCTGGGCGCCTCGGGTGTGAACATCGACCCGACGATCTGGCTGATGCTCTACGGCAACGCCTCCGCGCTCCAGATCGGCCTGTACGTCTGGAACCGCCGCCACAACGTCTCGCCGCACGAGCCCGAGGGCTCCGGCGGCGTGGCCGGCATGGTGATGTCCGCGCTGTCGGCGCCGCTGTACGCGAAGGCGCTGATCGACTCCGCCCTGCGGCGCAAGAGCAAGTTCGTGGTGACCCCGAAGGGCGATTCGGCCAGCCCCGACCGGTGGTTCGGGACCTTCCGCTACCACTGGTACTTCATCGCGATCTTCGGCGCGTCCATCGCCGCCGGGTTCGTGTACGGGCACGCGCACCCCGCGATGATCACTTGGGCCACGTTCGCCATGCTGATCACCGCGACGCCGATCTTCGCCTGGCGGTACATGCTGCGGCAGGAGAAGAAGAAGCCCGCGGCGACCGTTCCGGCCCAGCCGGCCCCGGCTCAGCCCGCCCCGGCCCAGACCGCGGTGTACCAGCCGGAGCCGCAACCGCTGCCCGCGCAGCACGCTTCCCATGCCCCGCATGCGGCGCACGCGCCGCAGCACAAGCCGAGTTGGGCCGCCTCGGGCAGTAGTGGTAACGATCAGACGATGCAGATCGCCCTTGGTGGACTTGGGGGACGTAAGGAATGAACGACCGTGCAGGCCGCCGCCGCGCCCGTCGACTCGCGATAGGTACGGCGGTGGTACTCGCGCTGGCCGGAATGAACGGGCCGTGGCTGTACCGCGTCGGCACCGAGAAATACCACCAGTACCAAATCAACAAGCCCGAGTACAAAGCCGAGAACGGCAAGTGGGAGATCGTCGACTTCCCGGAGGAGTACCGCCAGAACACCATCCACGCGGCGCTCCTGCACACCGGCAAGGTGCTGCTGATCGCGGGCTCGGGCAACAACCAGGACAACTTCGACGCGAAGAAGTACGACACCCGGATCTGGGACCCGGTCAAGGGCACGATCAAGAAGGTGCCGACGCCGAACGACCTGTTCTGCACGGGCCACACCCAGCTGGCCAACGGCAACCTGCTGATCGCGGGCGGAACGAAGCGGTACGAGAAGCTCAAGGGTGACGTCACCAAGGCCGGCGGCCTGATGATCGTCCACAACGAGAACCCGGACCGGCCGATCACGCTGCCCGCGGGGACCAAGTTCACCGGCAAGGAGAACGGCAAGACGTTCGTCTCCAAGGACCCGGTGCTGGTGCCGCGCGCGAAGAAGGTCTTCGACAAGGCGACCGGCAAGTTCCTGCGCAACGACCCCGGTCTCGGCCGGATCTACGTCGAGGCACAGAAGAAGGGCAGACAGTACGAGACCGGCACCCAGGACAACTACCGCGTCCAGGGCCTGAGCGGTGCCGACGCGCGCAACACGTACGGCATCGCGCAGAAGCTCGCCCTGGACAAGAAGGACTTCCAGGGCATCCGGGACGCCTACGAGTTCGACCCGGTGGCCGAGAAGTACATCAAGGTCGACCCGATGAAGGAGGCCCGCTGGTACCCGACGCTCACCACCCTGAGCGACGGGAAGATCCTCAGCGTCTCCGGCCTCGACGACATCGGCCAGCTGGTGCCGGGCAAGAACGAGGTGTACGACCCGAAGACCAAGAAGTGGGCGTACACGGCGAAGGTCCGGCAGTTCCCGACGTACCCGGCGCTGTTCCCGCTGGAGAACGGCAAGATCTTCTACTCGGGTTCGAACGCGGGCTACGGTCCTGACGACGTGGGCCGCGACCCCGGCATCTGGGACGTCGACACCAACAAGTTCACCAAGCTGCCCGGGCTGAGCGACCCCAAGCTGCTGGAGACGTCGGGCACGGTGCTGCTGCCGCCGGCGCAGGACGAGAAGTACATGGTGATCGGCGGCGGTGGCGTCGGCGAGTCGAGGGAGTCCAGCGAGAAGACGCGGCTCATCGATCTCAAGGCCGACAGCCCGAAGTTCGTGGACGGGCCGTCGCTGGAGAAGGGCACGCGGTATCCGCAGGCGTCGGTGCTGCCCGACGACACCGTGCTGGTGTCGGGCGGTTCCGAGGACTACCGGGGGCGCGGCGACTCCAACATCCTCCAGGCGCGGATCTACCACCCGGACACGAACACCCTCGACCAGGTCGCCGACCCACTCGTGGGCCGCAACTACCACTCGGGGTCGATCCTGCTGCCCGACGGCCGCGTGATGTTCTTCGGCTCGGACTCGCTGTACGCCGACGCGGCCAACACCAAGCCGGGCAAGTTCGAGCAGCGGATCGAGATCTACACGCCGCCGTACCTCTACCGGGACGCGCAGCCGTCGCTGTCGGGCGGGCCGCAGACCATCCGGCGCGGCGGGACGGGCACGTTCACCTCGCAGCACGCCTCGTCCATCCAGAACGTACGGCTGATCCGGCCGAGCGCGTCGACGCACGTCACGGACGTGGATCAGCGGTCGGTGGCGTTGGACTTCAAGAAGTCCGGGGACAAGATCACGGTGACCGTGCCGAAGAATCGGAACCTGGTTCCGTCGGGGTGGTACATGGTGTTCGTGACGGATGATCAGGGGACGCCGAGCAAGGCGCAGTGGGTCAAGGTGCCCTAGCCGACACGCTCTTGGGGGCGCCCTCCGTGACGGAGGGCGCCCCCAAGGCGTGTACAGGTTGTCAGGCCGCCAGGGCCTACTTGCTGGCCTTCGCGAGGCTCAGGGCGTACTCCGCCCACCACTCGCCAGCCTTCGGACCGCCCTTGCACTCGCCGTCCGACTCGCCCGGGCGCTTGACCCACACGTACGCGTCGACCAGTGGGTCCGCCGTCTTGGTCGTCGGCGTCTCCCCCAGCGCGCGGCCCGGCGGGTTGCACCAGCGCTCGTCCGGGTTGCCGCCGGTGTAGGGGCCGTTGCCGTTGCGGCTGGTGTCGATCACGAAGGGCTTGTTGCCCACCTTGGCGGAGAGCTCCTTGCCGTACGCGATCGAGTCCTGGGTCGTGTAGAAGTTGGAGACGTTGACCGAGAAGCCGTCGGCCTGGTCGATGCCCGCCCGCTTCAGGGGCTCGAAGATCTGGTCGGGATGGCCCCAGCCGGCGTTGCCCGCGTCCAGGTAGACCTTGGTGTTCTTCAGCGCCTTGAGCTTGGCGACGGCGCCGCTGAGGAGGTCGTAGCGCTCCTCGTGGTACTCCTGCGCCGTGCAGTTGTCCACCATGTGCAGCACCGCGTCCGGCTCCAGGATCACCGTCGCCGGGCGGTCGCCGATGCCCTTGGCGACGCTGTCGACGAACGCCCGGTAGGCGTTGCCGTCGGCGGCGCCGCCCTCCGAGAACTGGCCGCAGTCGCGGTGCGGGATGTTGTAGAGGACGAGCAGCGCCGTCCGGTCCGCCTTGTCGGCGGCCTCGGTGAAGCCGCGCGCCTGCTCCTCCGGGCTCTCCGGGCTGATCCACTCGCCCGTCGGGTGCTCCGCTATCTTGCGGATCTGCTCGGCGTCCTCCTTCTTGCCGGCCTTCTCGAAGGCCGCCACCTGTTCTGCCGCGTTGCCGTCCGGGTTCACCCAGAACGGATCGGTCTCCTTGGGCTGTTGGCTTATCCCGGCGCCGGCGTTGTCCTCCGGCTCGTCGCCGTCCCCGGAGGACGAACAGCCCGCGATCAGCAGTGCCGCCCCCAGCACCACCGCGGACGTCCGCGCGCGAGCGCCCCTCCAGGCCCCCCTCTTCAGGTACATCCAGCTCCCCCTCGGGTGCACTGTTCCAAGGCTCAATCCTGACATACGTGTCGTGGGGCCCACGAGGTCGCCGGGCCTTGTCGGGGAGCTGTTACAGCCACGGTCCGGGGAGCTGTTACAGCCGCTGCGGCGGCTCCGATGAGCGGGGTAGGGCGCGCCCGCACAGGGCGGCGCCAACAGGGGCACAGGCGAAGGGGAGTGTGCGGTCATGCACCAGTCCACCCGGGAGATCCGGCTGGCAGAGGCGTTGGTGGAGTCGGCGGACACCCTCAGGGACGGCTTCGAGGCCGTGCGCCACTTACAGGGCGTCGCCGACCACTGTGTGCGGTTACTGGCCGCGCGAGCCGCCGGGTTCATGCTGATCGGCGAGGGCCGGGCGGTGTCGCTGGCGGTGAGCGGCGCGCATCGGGAGGTCGCGACGGAACTGCTCCAGGCCCAGCGCGACGCCGGGCCCTGCCTGGACAGCTACGGCTCCGGCCGGCCGGTGCCTCCGGTCTCGATCAGGGCGGCCCGGGAGACCGCCCGCTGGCCGGAGTTCACCGAGCGGGCCCTCGTCCACGACATCGCCGCCACCTACGCGGTCCCCCTGCGCCGTCGGCACCAACTGCTCGGCGCCCTCAACGTGTTCGTGCCCGACCTCCCCGCGGAGGGCGACGACGGTACGGCGCTGCGGCTGGCCCAGCTCTTCGCCGACTGCGCGGCCCTCGGGCTGCAGAACAACACGGCGTACGTCCAATGCCGCACCGCCGCCGACCAGTTGCAGCGGGCACTGTCGAGCAGGGTGCGCATCGAGCAGGCCAAGGGCATGCTCGCCGAGCGCTGGAACACCGCGGCCGACCGCGCGTTCGTGGCGATGCGGCAGTACGCGCGCCGCCATCGGCTGCCCCTGGACGGGGTCGCGCAGGCGGTCATCGACCGGGTCGCGGACGACGCCGCGCTGCGCCGGGAAGCGGAGGGGGCCGACGGCGAGGGACGTGCGTAGTACCCCCTCGGCCGTCCTCTAGGCCCCGCTCGTCATCCGTTCTACAGTCTTCTCCGGACGACCCCAGCCCCCGGTCGGACAAGTCCCCACTCCGGTCACACAAAGCCTCCCGCGCCGGTCGCCGGGTTACTCCCGCAGCCCGTGCGCCCGCGGTCGAGGACCGGCCCGGTCGGCGGCTTCGGGGGGAGCGGGTCGTCGACCGGGCCAGGTGCGCCCCGGGTCGCTCACAGCCCCGTGCCGGTGAGGTACGCCGAGACGATCACGTTCGCCGTGCAGCCGCGGGCCGCCGGGTCGAAGGTGCCGCCGCAGGTGATCAGGCGCAGTTCGGCCCGCCCGGAGCGGTGGGCGCCGTAGGCCTGCCGGGCGTCGAAGCGGTCGCGGGCGACGATCTGGACGTCGTCCACGGTGAACTCGGCGAGCGTGCCGTCGTCGCGGAGCACCCGCACCGTCGCGCCCGGCTTCAGCGCGCTGATCCGGTGGAAGACGGCGGGCCGGGTGTCGGTGCCGGCATGCCCCACCATCAGCGCGGCGCCGGGGGCCCCCGGTTTCACCCCGGCCGCGTGCCAACCGACGGCATGGGCCTGCTCGTAGGGCGGCGGATCGAGGGCGCCCTGCCGGGCGGGTCCCCGGGCGACGACCGGTGCCCGCACATCGAGGCCCGGTATGTCGAGGCGCTGCGGGAGCGCGTCCCCCAACGGCCGTGCGGCGGACGGCAGTTCCACCTTCGGCGGCCGTCCGACGGCCGCGACGTCGCCCGACACCGGCGCGGACGTGCCCTGCTGTATGTCGCCGGCCTCCCGTCCCCACAGCCACAGCCCGAGCAGCAGCACGACCCAGGCCACGCCCATGAGGAGGCGGCCGCCGTAGGCGGGGCGTTCGTGGTCGGCCATGGTCAGCGGGGCTCGCGTCTGCGGCGGGCGCTGCGCAGCGCCACGGCGGTGGCGGCGACGCCCGCGAGGACCAGCCCGGTCACGGTGTGCGCCGTGCCGGGGCCGGCCGCGCGGGCGTCCACGGCGGCGGCGTGTGCGGTGCCGCCGCCGTCGGCGGGGACGGGGGCCGCGGGCCGCGCACCCTGCCCTACGACGGTGACGGCGCCCGTGCGGGAGGTGCCCCCGCAGGCGACCCTCACGTCGTACGTGCCCTCCGTGAGCGTGGCACGGATGCGGCTCCCGCCGACGAGGGTGCCGTCCGCCGCGGCGGTGAGGCGGGCGTCGGCGGCGAACGCGGTGGAGACGGCCGTGGCCGTCTGCCGGGCGCATCCGCTCAGCCGCAGCGCGATGTCGCCGCCGGGGCGGGGGGACGACGGACTGACCGAGACTCCCCCGTCCGCCGCGTAGGCCGCCGGGGTGACGGCGACCGCGCCCAGGGCGGCGATCGCACAGAGAGTGACCCGCAGTGATCCCATCGTGAACCTCCAGATATCTGGAGACTCCCCCCGGGGCACCCGCCCCGCATCCTCAGTGGGGCCGGACTGCTCCGTACGGGTCGTGTTCCGGGCCGGCCGCCACGCGGCGGAGCCGCTGTCGGCCGCGGTCAGATGCGGTCGACGAGGTCCGCGATCGAGTCCACGACCTTGGACGGCCGGTACGGGAAGTTCTCGATCTGCGCGGGCCGGGTCAGGCCGGTGAGCACCAGGAACGTCTGCATCCCGGCCTCCATGCCGGCCAGTACGTCGGTGTCCATACGGTCGCCGATCATGGCGCTGGTCTCGGAGTGGGCGCCGATGGCGTTCAGCCCGGTGCGCATCATCAGCGGGTTCGGCTTGCCCGCGAAGTACGGGCGCTTGCCGGTCGCCTTGGTGATCAGCGCGGCCACCGCGCCGGTCGCCGGGAGCGGGCCCTCGGTGGAGGGGCCGGTCTCGTCGGGGTTGGTGCAGATGAAACGGGCGCCGTCGTTGATGAGACGGACCGCCTTGGTCATGGCCTCGAAGGAGTAGGTGCGGGTCTCGCCGAGGACGACGTAGTCCGGCTCGTGGTCGGTGAGGATGTAGCCGATGTCGTGCAGCGCGGTGGTCAGGCCCGCCTCGCCGATGACGTACGCCGAGCCGCCCGGACGCTGGTCGTCGAGGAACTGGGCGGTGGCCAGCGCCGAGGTCCAGATGTTCTCGATCGGCACGTCCAGGCCCATGCGGTTCAGCCGGGCGTGCAGGTCGCGCGGGGTGTACATCGAGTTGTTGGTGAGGACGAGGAAGGGCTTGCCGGACTCACGCAGCTTCTTGATGAAGGCGTCGGCGCCGGGGATCGGTACACCCTCGTGGATGAGCACACCGTCCATGTCGGTGAGCCATGACTCGATGGGCTTGCGGTCTGGCATGTTCGCGCTCTCCTGCCGTACGTGCTGCGTGAGCCCCACCCTAAGCACAGGCCCGATCTTCAGGGAACGGTCAGTTTCCAGTGGCTTCCTACCGTTCACCGGGAAGTCCGGCTCAGCGGCGCCGCCGGGCGAACAGCAGCGCGGCGCCGGCCAGGAGCATGGCCGCGGTGGCGGTGAGGGTGGCGCCGCTGGGTGAGGGGAGGCCGGTGCGGGCGAGTTCGTCGGCGAGGGTGAGCTGGTTGCGGGCGGTGCCGGGGGTTGCCGAGGGGCCCGGGGAGGCGGAGGCGGCGGGGTCGGCCGAGGCGTCCCGGCCGGCCGGGTCGGCCGCGTCGGTGAGGTCGGCTTCGATGGTGAAGCGGTAGTCGTTGGACTGGCCGACCCAGTCGCCGTCGCGGTCGTGGCGCTGCACGACGGCCGCGTTGGCGGTGACCTCGTTCGGTACGGCGTCCGAGGTGATGGCGAGCCGGACCTTCACGGAGATGGTCCTGCCGGGCCCGACGGTGAAGCCGGGGAAGCCGCGTGAGCCGCCGAAGGCGCCGAAGGCGCCGACGAGTTCGTCCTCGTCGGTGGTCTCGAAGCGGACGGGGTGGGGGCGGGTGCCCTCCGGGCTGCCGTTGGGGCTTCCATCCGGGCTGCCGTAGAACTCCAGGCGGGGCTGGGACGGCTTGAGGGCTCGCTTGCCGTCGACGAGGACGACGACGGGGTGGATGCCGGTGCAGGTGCGGTCGGTCGTGTTGGTGAGGTCCAGGTACCAGGTGCCGAATCCGCCGCCGGCCGCGTAGGAGGCGGGACCGCCGTGGAGGCGGGTGGTGAGGGGGAAGGCCCCGTCTTCCGTGGCGCAGCTGGGGAGCGCGGCGAGGGGTTCCGCGCGCACCGGGGGCGCTGCGGCGAGGAGGGCGGCTGCTGCGAGGCAGAAGGGAACGGGTGAGTGCAGTCGCATAAACACATGACCATGGCGGGTGGGGGCGGCTCCCGGACGGTGCCATTCCGTACGGCCCCGCAAGTCCCCTCGATCAGCGCAGGGCGAGCCGTACCCGGCCATGAGCGCCCGGCGATCAGGGTACGGCGATCGGCGCGGCGGCCTCCGTCGGTGCACCCCGGCGCCCCTCACCCCTCGGCCCGCCCGAACAGCGGCGCCAGCAGCAGCTGAGCCGCCCCCTCGGCGACGTCCCGCCCCCCGCCGGAGGCGACCCGCACCGGTACCGCGTCCCCGCCCGCGCGCCGGGCGCGTTCGTCGAGGACGGCGGCGACTCCGCGTACGAAGGTCTCAGGGGAGGCGGCGACGGTGCGGCCGCCCAGCAGGACGAGGTCGACGTCGAGCAGGGCGACCAGGTTGCCGGCCGCGGTACCGAGCACACGGGCCGCCTCGGCCGTCTCGCCCCGCGCCACGGCGGCCAGGCACAGCGCCTCGACGCAGCCACGGTTGCCGCACCCGCAGGGCGGCCCGTCCAGCTGGACGACCTGGTGCCCGAACTCCCCGGCTCCCGTACGGGTGCCCCGGTGCACCACACCCCCGATGACGAGTCCGCCGCCGAGCCCCGCGCCGAAGTGCAGATAGGCGAAGGACGCGAAGGCCCCGGCCGCTCCCCCGACCGCGAGCCCGAGGGCGGCGGCGTTGGTGTCCTTGTCGACGAGGACCGGCAGTGAGAGGCGCCGCGCGAGCACGTCCCGCAGCGGGAAGCCGTTCCACTCCGGGAACCCGGTGACCCGGTGCAGCACACCGCGCCGATGGTCGAGCGGCCCGGGCAGCGCGACGCCGACCCCGAGCACGGCACCCGGCGGCCGGCTACTCCCGTCCGCCAGTCCCTCCACCTCACGCACCGCCCGCTCGACGACCGTGTCCGCACCGGCCCCCAGATCCAGCGGGGCCCGGCGCTCAGCCACCACGGCCCCCGTCAGATCACAGAGCACGGCCGTCAGCTCGTCCCGGTCCAGATGCAGCCCCACCGCATGCCCGGCACCCGGCACCAGCCGCAGCACCGTACGCGGCTTGCCTCCCGTGGACGCCCGGCGTCCCGCTTCCGCCGCGAGCCCGTCCTCCCGCAGCCGGGCGGTGATCTTGCTGACCGCCTGCGGGGTGAGGCCGGTGCGCTCGGCGAGTTCGAGCCGGCTGATGCCCTCGGGACCGGCCGTGCGCAGCAGGTCGAGCACGAGCGCGGCGTTGTGACTGCGCAGGGCGCCGAGCCGCATCGAATGGCGGCCCTGCCGCGCGGCGCCGCCGCTCGTGTCGTCTGCCGCCCCGCCGTCGGAACCGCCCTTCGTCCTGTTCACGCCGCCCATTGTCCCCGGCGCTTGCACTTTGGCAACAGCGTTGCGAAAGTGGGCGGCATGAGTGCTACTCCCCTCCGCGTCGGCCTGGTCGGCTACGGCCTCGCAGGCTCCGTCTTCCACGCGCCGCTGATCGCCACCACCGAGGGGCTCGCCCTGGACACGGTGGTCACGTCGAACCCCGAGCGGCAGCGGCAGGCCCGCGCCGAGCACCCGGGCGTACGGGCCGTCGCCGGTACCGACGAACTGCTGGCCCGCGCCGCCGACCTCGACCTGGTCGTCATCGCGTCCCCGAACAAGACGCACGTCCCGCTCGCGACCGCCGCCCTGAAGGCGGGCCTCCCGGTCGTCGTGGACAAGCCGATCGCCAGCACGGCGGCCGAGGCGCGCGAGCTGGCGGCGCTGGCCGAGGAGCGCGGCCTGCTGCTCTCCGTCTTCCAGAACCGCCGCTGGGACAACGACTTCCTGACCCTCCGGCGGCTCCTGGCCGAGGGCGAGCTGGGCGACGTATGGCGCTTCGAGTCCCGCTTCGAACGCTGGCGGCCGCAACTCAAGGGCGGCTGGCGGGAGTCCGGCGACCCGGCAGAGATCGGAGGTCTGCTGTACGACCTCGGCAGCCATGTCGTCGACCAGGCGCTGGTCCTCTTCGGCCCCGTCACGCAGGTGTACGCCGAGTCCGACGTCCGCCGCCCCGGCGCCGAGACGGACGACGACACCTTCATCGCCCTCACGCACGCGAGCGGCGTCCGCTCCCACCTCTACGCCTCCGCGACGACCGCCCAGCTCGGGCCCCGCTTCCGGGTGCTGGGCTCGAAGGCGGGCTATGTGAAGTACGGCCTGGACCCGCAGGAGGCGGCGCTGCGGGAGGGACAGCGCCCCGACTCGGCTGCCGAGTGGGGTACGGAGCCCGAGTCGCTGTGGGGCCGAGTGGGTTCCGGCGACTCCCCCCTGACGGGCGGCGGCCGCGTCGAACCCACCCTCCCCGGCGACTACCCCGCCTACTATGCGGCCGTGGCAAAGGCTCTGCTGGACGGCGGCCCCAACCCGGTGACGGCCCTGGAAGCGGCCGCCGCCCTCGACGTACTGGAAGCGGCCCGCCGTTCGGCCCGTGACGGAGTGGCGGTGGCACTGTGACGACGCACAAGACGCACAACCCGGAGATCACCCCTAAGTTCCACCCGGAGCTCACCCCGCCCCTGGAGGAGCTGGAGGCCCAGGAACGCCGTCTGGTCTTCCGGCAGTTCACCCACGACGACGCCTGGGCCCTCGGCTCCCTCCTGGTCGAGATGGCCCGCGAGCGCCAGGCGCCGGTCGCCATCGACATCCACCGCGCCGGCCAGCAGCTCTTCCACGCGGCCCTCCCCGGCTCCACCCCCGACAACGACGCGTGGATCGCCCGCAAACGCCGGGTGGTGGAGCGCTACGGCGCCTCGTCGTACGTCGTCGGCGCCCGCTTCCGGGCCAAGGGCACGACGTTCGAGGAGTCCTCCCGCCTGGACCCGGACACGTACGCGGCGCACGGCGGCTCCTTCCCGATCAACGTCGAGGGAGTCGGGGTCATCGGGTCGGTGACGGTGAGCGGACTGCCGCAGCTGGAGGACCACCGGATGGTGGCGGAGGCCCTGGAACAGTTCCTGAGCAAGCAGTAAGGGCAACGCCCTCGTTTTTCAGGGGCGCGGGGAACTGCGCGACCAGCCACGTACCACCCGCGGCTGACGAAACACCCGCAGTTCCCCGGCTCTCCCAGCGCAGCGTCTACGCGTCCTTGAATTCCTGCCGCTGACGGCCGAGCCCTTCGATCTCCAGCTCGACGACATCCCCGGCCCGCAGGAACGGCTTCGGCTCGGGCTCCCCAAGAGCCACCCCCGCCGGCGTACCCGTGTTGATGACGTCACCGGGATACAGCGTCATGAACTGGCTGACGTACCGCACGACCTCCGCCACCGGAAAGATCTGCTCGGCCGTCGTCCCGTCCTGCTTCAGCTCACCGTTGACCCACAGCTTCAACGACAGGTTCTGCGGATCCGGCACCTCGTCCGAGGTCACCAGCCACGGCCCCAGCGGGTTGAACGTCTCGCAGTTCTTCCCCTTGTCCCAGGTCCCGCCCCGCTCGATCTGGAACTCCCGCTCGGACACGTCGTGCGCCACCGCGTACCCGGCGACATGCGCGAGCGCCTCCTCGGCCGACTCCAGATACCGGGCCGTACGCCCGATGACGACCGCGAGCTCGACCTCCCAGTCGGTCTTCGTCGACCGGCGAGGCACCAGCACGGTGTCGTTCGGGCCTACGACCGTGTCCGCGGCCTTGAAGAAGATGACAGGCTCGGCGGGCGGCTCGGCGCCGGTCTCGCGGGCGTGGTCGTGGTAGTTCAGTCCGATGCACACGATCTTGCCGATGCGGGCCAGCGGCGGCCCGACCCGCAGCCCGGTCGCGTCCAGTGCGGGCAGCTCACCGGCGTCCGCGGCGGCGCGGATCCGGCCGAGCGCGTCGTCGTCGGCGAGCAGCGGTCCGTCGACGTCCGGCACGACGCCCGACAGGTCCCGCAGGGTCCCCTCGGCGTCGAGCAGGGCGGGACGCTCCGCTCCAGCCGTACCGACTCGCAGCAGCTTCATGATCACAATCTCCCTCGATCGCGGGGCGCCCGCCGATGTGTGCAGCCATCGGAGGACTGGTCGATCCTCCAAGCTCAACGGCCATCCCGCAATACCTGGTTCACGTACTGGACCGTAGGCCCCGGGCCCGTGGCCGGATCGACTGTCCGGTCAGCGATAGAGCACGGCCCGCTCCACCGCGCTCCAGGTCGTGCTGGTCACCACGTACAGCGCGGCCGCCAGCGGCACCACCGCCACGGTGAAGAGCGTGAAGAAGGACATGAACGGCATGACCTTGGTCACGGCCCCCATCCCCGGCACCGGCTCACCCTCGGCCATCGGCACCGCGGTCGGATTCGCGGCCATCATCCGCTTCGTACGGCGGTAGTTGAACGCGGCGACGCAGGCGACGACCACGAACAACCCGACGTACACGAGCCCCGCTCCCCCGAACACCCCGCCGTCGCCGAGCGCGTCCTTCCAGTGGCCGCCGAGGGGCGCGGCGAACAGCTGGTGCGTGAGCAGTTCGTTCGCCTGCCCGCCGATGGTCGTGTTCGAGAACAGGTGGTAGAGCAGGAAGAACGCGGGCAGCTGGAAGAGGCTCGGCAGGCAGCCGGACAGCGGCGACACCTTTTCCTCGGCGTGCAGTGCGAGTACGGCCTTCTGCAGTTTCTCGGGGTTCTTCGCGTGCTTCTTCCGCAGCTCGGCGATCTTCGGCTGCAGTTCGGTCCGGGCCTTCTGCCCGCGCGCCGCCGCGCGGGACAGGGGGTGGACGAGGAGCCGTACGAACGCGGTGAACAGCACGATCGCGGCGGCGGCCGCGGTCGCGCCGAACAGCGGGTGGAGCAGGTCGGCGAGTTGCTGAACAAGGTCGGCGAAAACGGACATGGGTGAGCCCTCCGAGGGTCTCGTCGTGCCGGAGTGATGAGCGAAATGCCGGGATCCGAGATTCGAGATTCGGGATCGAGATTCAGAATTCGGAATTCGGAATTCGGCATGGCGGCATGACGACCCCGCGTGGGGTCACCCGTCCCAGGGGATATCGGGTGTCGGTGCGTTCCTACGCGAGGGTCGCCAGGAGGGCGTGCCCGGGTGCCCTGGGCCGTGGCCGGCCCGAGGCGTCGGGGTCGCGTTGTGGCAGGAAGGCCGTACGGCGGGCCCGGTCGCGGATGGCCGTACGCACCCGCGTCGGCGGCACGGCGGGCGCGGCGCGCGAGGCGAGGAGGGAGCAGACGGCGAAGGCGGAACCGGCGGCGGCGGTCGCGGCGAGCGCGACGGTCGCGGAGAGGCTGCCGGTGTCGAGGAGCGCGATCTCGAGGAAGAGGAGCAGCAGCACGGCGGCGGGACGCAGATTCGCGCACTTGCGCATCATCGGTGCCCCTCCCCTCGTATGGCTCGCTTCGACCGCTCGCTTCATACGACCTGATGTTGTCGTACGTCCTGATGTTACCGGGGCCGCATGGAGACGAGCGTGCCCCACACCACCAGCCGGTACTTCGACGTGTACTCCGGTGTGCAGGTGGTGAGGGTGAGGTAGTGGCCGGGGTCGTCGTAGCCGTAGCCGGGCCGGACGGTGGAGCGCGGGATCGGCCGGATCACGCTTCCGTCGTGGGCGGCGGTCCGCGGCAGCGTCCGGTCGACGGCGTACGTGTACGTCGCGCTGCTCGTCTCGACCCGCACGGTGTCGTCGGGCGCGAGCCGGTTGATGTACCGGAAGGGCTCGCCGTGGGTGTTGCGGTGCCCGGCGAGGGCGAAGTTGCCGGCCTGGCCCGGCTGTTGGGTGCCGGGGTAGTGGCCGACGTAGCCCTTGTCGAGGACACCGCCCTTGCTGACGCCCTCGGCGACGGGGACGCGGAGGTGGAGGCGGGGGATGGTGAGGATGGCGTAGGCCTGGGACCAGTCGGGCGCCGGTGCGGGGTCGGCGGCGGGCCGGCGGCGGCTACCGCCGGGCTGCTCGGGCGAGCCGGTGGACGCGGGTGGGGCCGTGGCCGCCGGTACGGCCGTACCGGAGTCGCCGCCTCCCCCGTCCCAGGCGCGCTCCAGTGCCCTGACCTCGCGCTCGGCGCCCGCTCTGGCCTCCCGGTTGGTCCACCACACCTGATGGACGACGAGCAGCAGGAGCACCACCCCGACGGTGACGAGAACCTCCCCACCGCCCCACAGCACGCGCCGCCGCAGGGCGCGCCGCCGAAGACCGCCGTGCCGCACGACGCGAACCCGCACCATCCGAGCCTCCTCCACCGGGGCCGCCCGCACGACGAAAGCGCGGGGCGCACGCATAGCGGGCGGGGGCACGGTAACGGGCGGCGCGCGAGGTCTCCAGAGCCGTACGCACACCGGTTCCGAGCCGTACGCACACCGGTCCAGAGCCGACCGCACACCGGTCCCGACGCCCCCGCGCACCCGGAGCGTCCGACCCCCCGAACGCTTCCTTCCGCACTTCTTCCACAGGTTTGAGAAAGGGCTGTCGGAACCCTCGACAACCTCATGCGCCACACCCGATGCTTCCTGTCGGCATCAGCTGGACAGGCCACGACGCCGGTTCGACGACGACCGGCCGTTGAGCGAAAGCGGAGAAGTCATGATCCGACGCAGAACTCTGCTGGCGGCAACAGGCGGCGCATTCCTAGGCAGCGCCCTGGCGACGGGCACCGCACACGCGGACGCGACGATCGCCGTCAACCCCGGCACGTCGTACGGCACCTGGGAGGGCTGGGGCACGTCCCTGGCCTGGTGGGCCAACGTCTTCGGCAGCCGGAACGACTTCGCCGACCTCTTCTTCACCACCAACTCGGTGACGTACAACGGCACGACACTGCCCGGCCTCGGCCTGAACATCGCCCGCTACAACCTCGGCGCGTGCAGCTGGAACACCGTCAACGGCGAGGCGATGGTCGAGTCGCCCAACATCCCCGGCTTCAAGCAGATCGAGGGCTTCTGGCAGGACTGGAACAACGAGGACCCCACGTCCTCCGCCTGGGACTGGACTGCGGACGCCAACCAGCGCGCGATGCTGCAGAAGGCGACGCAGCGCGGTGCGACCACCGAGCTCTTCGCCAACTCCCCGATGTGGTGGATGTGTTCCAACCACAACCCGTCCGGCGCGGCGGGCGGCGGCAACAACCTCCAGACCTGGAACTACCGCCAGCACGCCTCCCACCTGGCGGCGACCGCGCTTTACGCCAGGAACAACTGGGGCGTGAACTTCGCGACGGTCGACCCCTTCAACGAGCCGGCCTCCACCTGGTGGACCGCCACCGGCACCCAGGAGGGCTGCCACATGGACCCGGCGGTCCAGGCGGCCGTACTCCCGTACATGCGCAGCGAGTTGGACAAGCGCGGCCTGACGGGGATCAGGATCGCCGCGTCCGACGAGACGAACTACGACACGGCCCGCTCCACGTGGTCGTCCTTCGGCTCCTCCACCAAGTCCCTGGTCAGCCAGGTCAACGTGCACGGCTACCAGGGCTCGGGCGGCCGCAGGGACCTCCTCTACACGGACGTGGTCACGACGTCCGGCAAGAAGCTCTGGAACTCGGAGACCGGGGACAGCGACGGCACCGGCCTCACCATGGCCTCCAACCTCTGCTACGACTTCCGCTGGCTGCACCCCACCGCCTGGTGCTACTGGCAGGTCATGGACCCGTCGACGGGCTGGGCGATGATCGCGTACGACGCGAACACCCTGCAGCCGACGACCATCCAGCCGAAGTACTACGTGATGGCCCAGTTCAGCCGCCACATCCGCCCGGGCATGCGCATCCTCGACACGGGCGTGAGCTACGCGGCGGCGGCGTACGACGCGTCGGCGCGCCGCCTGGTGATCGTCGCGGTGAACACGTCGACGTCGGCCCAGACCCTCACCTTCGACCTGTCCCGCTTCACGACGGTCTCCGGCGGCTCGGGCGGCCTGGTCCCGCGCTGGAACACGGTGACGACGGGCGGCGACCAGTACCGGTCGTACTCGAACACGTTCCTGAGCGGAAAGTCGGTGGCCGTGCCGTTCGCGGCGAAGGCGGTGCAGACGTTGCAGATCGACGGGGTGGTGATCTGACGCGGCGGGGGACGCGACCGGTCGTGGAAGCTGGAGAAGTGACAGCCGACGAGGAGGATGAGCGCGGGTGCCGGCACGGCCTGCTGGCGCCCGCCCTGGCAAACCTGGCCCTCGGCGTGCCCGCGATCATCCCGCTCTACCTGACGTACTGGCTGCTGACCGAGTACGCGCCGCTGAGCTGCGACGCGTTCGCGACCAGGCCGGACATGTCGAACTGCGACTACCACACGCTCGATCACGCGCCCGTGATGATGTTCTTGCTGGCACTGACCGGAGCCCTGCTACTGATCCTGCTGCTGGCGGTGGACGTCCTGGGCCCACGCCGCCGCGGCGACGCCCGCCCGGGCGGGTGGCTGGCCATGGCGACGCTGATCCCGGTGCCGTTCCTGGTGCTGCTGTGGCTGGCTGGGGCGTGAGGCGGGAGGCCTGCAGACGTCAGGCGTGAAGGCAGGGGTGAGCCTGGCTCGTGCACGGCGCGACACGGCATGCCCGCCGCCCACCCGGACCAGGCAATATCCGCCCTCTCATCTCCCCTCTGTTCTCTCCTCCGTCAGCCATGGGCAGTACGGTGTCCCCCATGCGCCCCGACACGCCTGCCGAAAACGTCGACCACACCGCCGAAGCGGCACGCCTGGAGCGAACCGCCGGCCTCTATCCCGAGGACGCCGAGGCCCTGCTCCTCCAGGCCGCGGCCCACCTGGAACTGTCCGGCGACCGCCCCGCCGCGACCGCGCTCTACGACCGCCTGCTGTCCTCGCCGACCGGCCTGGAGAACCCCCACCTGGTACGAGCCCTCAAGGCATCGAACCTCTGGGAGTACGGCCACGAGGCGGAGGCGAGAGCGATCATCGAAGGCGTCCGAGCGGCCTCCCCCCGGGACCCGGCCCCGTGGGTGATCGTCGCGGAGGCCCTGGAGTCGCACGACGAGCTGGAGCAGGCGCAGGAGACGTTCACGGAGGGAGCCCGCCTGCTCCTCACGGACGTACCGGAGCCCCCGTACTCCACGCATCCGCTGCTGTTCGGCCGCCACCGCGTACGCCGCATGCTGGGCATGGCCCACGACGAGTGGGACATCCTGGCGGACACCCTCCACTCGATGCCGATCTCCCTGGACGAACTCCACGACCCCAAGCGCGTCTGGTCCCTCGGCTCGGAGAACCCGGCGGAACTGGAGGCGGAGATCTCCCGGCTGCGGGCGGAACTGGGCGCGTACCGGGAGGCCCTGTCCCGCCCCTTCCCCGTGGCGGTGCTGCACTGGACCTCGGCAGAGCTGACGGAGCTGGTCGCCGCGTACCCGTCCCTCGCGATGGAGTACCCCTCCCATGCCGAGCACCTGACGACGATAGAGGCGTCCCTGCGGGAGCTGTCGTCCTCCGGCACCCCGAACCTGGGGATCGTCACGGGGACGGTCCCTTCATACGAGGCCTTCGCCGCCTCGGAGGGCGCCTCACCGGAGGACGCGACCCTGCTGCCGCAGTACGCGACGACGCTGGCGGCGCGCGGGCGGGCCGTGGCTTGGCCGCCGCAGCGCGGGGCTGGGTGCTGGTGTGAGTCGGGTCAGGTTTACGGGGAGTGCCACGGCCTGGGATCGCAGAGCTGACGACCTCCTGGCCTGGCCGAATGATGCGCGACGCTCGCCGTCGCGCATGCCATGCAGCGAGGGAGTCCGAAGATCGGTTACGACACCTGCTCCGGACCCCCTCGCTCGCTCACTCAGGAAACAGGGGCCGAGGACGACCTCAGGCCGACTGGACGGTCGGCGAACGCCTTCTCCGCGTCGACCTCGTAGCAGACGTTGACGCTCGAGTCTCCGAGAGTTGTGTCGACGTAGCGCTGGACGTCTCCGACGGACTTCGACTCCCAGAGGCACGTCACCGCAGATCCGTCCACATGCGGGTAGGCCTGCAGCACCCGGGTGCCCTCAGGAGCTCCGACACCCTCGGTCAGGGCCTGGCCACGGGAAAACGCTGCCTCGGGGTTCAAGATCTTGTGCTGGACCACGACGTACATGGGACTCTCCTCACATAGTCACCAAGTCCATTGTGGAACAAAACGCCCTATTACCGACAAAGAGGCTCAACCGCAGGGGGGCGTCCACTCATGACGGCAGGCTGCCCGACCCCCCGCAAACTCCACAGGTCAGTCAGGACACCAGGTAGCTCCAGGTAACCCCAGGTAGCCCTAGGTAGCCCGGTTTCTGACCGGCCACGGACCCAGCGATGAGTTTCCCCGGCCCGGAGAGTCTCACCACCGTTGTCCGACTCCACCGGAGGAACACGTGCCTCAGCTATTGAGAGTCCAGAACTTCAACATCTCGAGTGACGGCATCGGCGCCGGCGAGGACCAGCGCCTTGAGCGGCCGTTCGGCCTCGACCATGCCGAGAGGCTGTTCGCCTGGGCCGGCGCCACGGCGAGCTGGCCCATGCGCACGGATCCCGGGGGGAGCCGGGGCCTCGACGACTACTTCACCCGGGACTACGCCCGCAACATCGGCGCCGAGATCATGGGCCGCAACAAGTTCGGACCGCACCGCGGGCCCTGGCAGGACTACGAGTGGCGCGGCTGGTGGGGGGACAAGCCCCCGTTCCGCACGCCGGTGTTCGTCATGACCCACCACAAGCGTCCTTCGTTCACGCTCTCCGACACCACGTTCCATTTCGTCGACGCCGACCCGGCCACGGTCCTCGAACAGGCCCGGGAGGCAGCCCAGGGCAAGGACGTCCGCCTCGGCGGCGGGGTCACCACCATCCGCCAGTTCCTCGACGCCGACCTCGTCGACACCATGCATGTGGCGGTCTCACCGGTGAAGCTCGGGTCCGGCCTACGACTCTGGGAGTCCCCCGACGAGCTGCTCGACCGCTTCCACCTGGAGGTGGTGCCCAGCCCAAGCGGTGTGACACACCACCTGTTCTGGCGAAAGTAACGAGGCCCGAGGGCAGCCCAGTGCGCTGTTTGCCTCTCGGGGCTGCCCTCAGGCGTGGCCGTCAGGGCGGTGGTGGCGGTGTGCTGGGGTATGCGCAAGCCGATGGGAGTCAGTGCCGGTTCGGTGAGGGTGCTGCTGAAGACCGGCCGGTCGACGATGGCACATAGCCGCTGCTTGCACGGGGCCTCCACGTCCTGCCGCAGCATCCCGTCGACCACCGGCCGCCAACCGCCAAACCCGCCCGGCGTGCCGCCGTGACCGACCGCGTCCCACCCACCAACGGAATGCCGCTGAGCCAACCCGGCGTGCATGCGAGACGCGGGCGCGCCCCCAACCCCGGCCGGCCAAGCAGCCGACCCCACCACAACCAACCTGGGCCACCCGCCCTTCCGGGCCGCCCGCTCGCTTCTCCCTCGTGCTGGAGCTGGCCGGGTCAAGGGTGGCCCGGAGGGCCATCGGCGCAGCCGACGTGGAACGCAGCGCAGCGGAGTGAAGCGCCCTTGACGCGGCCTGCGGAAGCGCGACGCTGCCAAAGAAGCGGGCGGCCCCAACGGCAACCACCAGAGGACGGGGCCATCCGCATCCCTCTCCCACTCCAGCCCCAGCCCGTGACCTTGCCGCCCGCAGCACACCAAAGCGCACGCTGCACACATGAAAAGCCGCCGCGGGCAAACCTCGCCTCCCTTCCA
The DNA here is from genome assembly GCF_044764885.1 of Streptomyces sp. NPDC093591. Taxonomy (NCBI): domain Bacteria; kingdom Bacillati; phylum Actinomycetota; class Actinomycetes; order Kitasatosporales; family Streptomycetaceae; genus Streptomyces; species Streptomyces sp. NPDC093591. Next base: position 185,075 of record NZ_JBIWIY010000003.1, on the reverse strand, counting down.
TCCCTGGCTTCCCTCCATCCCAAAACGCAAGACAGATAAGGGACTTATCAACCCACTTCAGAGTTCTACCTCCCTCTATGTCCTACCTTTGCAGTACGGTCACATTTACCGTCTGAGCTAAAGGGCTGACGTCTTCGGAGTGGCCCTGACCTGTGCACTTTGAGGAACCGATGCCCTACGAGCCCGGCACCGTCTGGCAGTACGACGTCCCCACGACCGGCAGCACGCATCTGCCGCCAGACGCCGGCTACGGGAGAGCGCTGACCAACCAGGGCTACAGCTTCGAGGTCGCCGTTGCGGACCTGATCGACAACTCGATCGACGCGGGCGCCGACAAGATCGTCGTGCACTTCCTCCGTGACGCCAAGCGGATCCTGACCTTGCTGATCATCGACAACGGCAAAGGAATGGACGAGACCGGGCTGGATGACGCGATGACGGTCGGCAGGCGCCGCACCTATGGCGACCAAGCTCTCGGCATGTACGGCACCGGCCTGAAGGCCGCATCGCTCTCGCATGCCTCGTCCCTCACCGTGGTGAGCCGCACGAAGCGCAGCCGCGCCGCAGGCCGCCGTCTTACCGCGGAAGGGATCGAAGACAGCTTCCGCTGCGACACCGTCGACCCTCGCTACGCCCAGGACCTCGTCGACCGCTACGACGGCATCATCGAGTGGCACGGCACGGTCGTGCGGTGGGACCAAGTGCGCACCTTCGAGACAGTGACACCTGGGCAGAGCGACCAGTACCTGTCGCAGGCGATCGCCCGTCTGGAGACCCACCTCGGCCTCTACCTGCATCGCTTCCTGCAGCGGGGTCTCCAACTGGACATAGCTGTATGGGACGTGAGCAGCAGCGCGAACGAACTCGGCGAAGAGGTGGACCACATTGCCGTAGAGGCGCTCGACCCCTTCGGATACAAGGTGCCCGGAAAGAAGGGGTATCCGAGACAGTTCACCGCGCCCGTGGAGGGCATCGGAGACATGCGCCTGACCGCCCACATCTGGCCGGCCAAGTCGAAGCAGGCGGGCTTCCGGCAGATCGGTGCGCTAGCGGAGCGTCAGGGTTTCTACTTCTACCGGAACGATCGCCTCGTCCAGGCGGGAGGCTGGAACGGCCTGCGCAACCCCGAAGGGCATCTCGTACTGGCCCGGGTGGCAGTGGATCTCCCCGCGCACGAGAACAGTGTGCTGAGCCTCGACGTGAAGAAGGAAAGGGTCACGGTCACCCCCGCCTTCACTCTCGGCGTGGACAAGGCGGTGGATTCCGCGGGGAGCACCTTCCATCAGTACCTCAGCGACGCCGAGACCGCGTACCGAGACGGCTCAAGGCGCACGGAGATCGTCCGCAAGCCGGTGACCCCTCCCGGCAAGGGCCTCGACCCGAAGGTCAAGCGGGTCATCAAGGAGGAACTGCCGGAGAAGGGAGGCGAGGAGCCGATCACGTTCACCTGGGCAGCGCTCCCCCGCGACCAGTTCTTCGATCTGGACCGCGAGAACAACACCGTCGTCCTGAACAAGGATTTCCGCGAGGACTTCAACGACGGCAGACGCGGCGGCGCGAACGACGCTCCTGTCACAAAAACCCTGCTGTACCTGCTCCTTGAGGACTGCTTCGGGCTCGGGCGCTGGGAGCGAAGCCGCCAGGACCGCGTGGACTACTGGAACACCATCCTTCTGGCTTCCGCGGAAGCACATCGCGCCCGGCGCACGCAGAGGTTCTCCTGACCGCCGTACATCACTCGCCCTCGTCCCCTCCCCTCACCGACCGCTGATTGAGGCCCGCACATGAGCCACACCCCGGCCGACGTTCTCCTGGACATCCATGCTTCCGCTCTCGCAGGCATGGCCACCAGCCCCAAGCACTTCGAACGCTGGGCCGCGCTGGCTGCTGACGAGGACCATCCGGACGCCGATCTCAGCGAAGAGCGTTTCCACGAGAGTCTGGTCAACGCGGACGAGACGCTCACGGCCCTCTGGAGCCGACACCTCACCGCATGGGACTTCGCGGAAGAACCTCATTGGGCGCTGGGCACCCCCGCCCGCACCGACGAACGACGGGTGGTCGTCTACGACCGGCTCAGATTCGGCAGCGACCTGCGGAAGGCGCTGGACAATGCCGTTCCCGTGGCAAAGCTCCCCGGTCCCACCGTGATCACTCGCGAGTTCACCCCCTGGTACACCCCCGAGCGCACGGCTGCCCGGTCCTTCTACTGGAAGTCGTATGAGGGGAAGCTCCGCGCCAAGGGCTGGTCCGAAGCGGCGATAGCCAGCCTGGACGAGGCCAGCCAAGCGGTCGTCGAACGCCTCACCGACCCCGAACAGCCCGCGGCCCGACAGGCGAAGGGCCTGGTCGTGGGATACGTCCAGTCGGGCAAGACAGCGAACTTCACCGGAGTCACCGCCAAGGCGATCGACGCCGGCTACCGCCTCGTCATCGTGCTCGGCGGAACCCTCAACCTCCTGCGCGCACAGACCCAGCGCCGTCTCGACATGGAGCTGATCGGCCAGGAAAACATCCTGCGGGGCGCGGACATCACCGACCTGGACTCCCTCGTCGGCGTGGACTACGTCAGCGACGACGACGCCGACTGGCCCCACTTCGTCCAGCACGGAGGGCGCCCCTCCACACTGGGCGCCTTCGACATCGAGCGCCTGACGACCCGGGACAACGACTACAAGAGCCTCGCCCAGGGCATCCGAGCCCTGGAGTTCGAGAAGCGCGAACCCACCCGCCCGCTCTACGACGCTGCGAACATCCATCACGCCGCAGCTCGGGTACTGGTGGTGAAGAAGAACAAGTCCGTCCTCACCAAGCTCGTCAAGGACCTCAAGCAGATCCACGGGCTGCTCGGGGAGCTACCCGCCCTGATCATCGACGACGAGTCCGATCAGGCTTCCGTGAACACGCTTGACCCGAAGAAGTGGGAAGCGGGTACCACCGAGCGCACCGCGATCAACGGGCTGATCTCCCAGCTCCTGGAGCTCCTACCGCGGGCGCAGTACGTGGGTTATACGGCCACTCCCTTTGCCAATGTCTTCGTCGACCCCGGTGACGACGAGGACATCTTCCCGAGCGACTTCCTGATCTCGCTTCCTCGCCCCACCGGATACATGGGCGCTCAGGACTTCCACGATCTCGACTCTCCAGTGGCGGAAGACGAGCGAACATTCGCCAACTCACAGGAGAAGGCGCATGTCCGGGGCATCTACGAGGCGACCGGTGATCGCCTCCAGGAGGCTATGGACGCCTTCATCCTGTCCGGTGCCCTCAAGCTCTACAGAGCCGATCACGGCGTCCCAGAAGCCCCATTCCGGCACCACACGATGCTCGTGCATCAGTCGGTACGCAAGGACGATCACGCCGAGCTCGCGTTGCGCATCAACTCCATGTGGCACCAGGCGGGATACAGCTCCACGGTCGGCCATGAGCGCCTTGCCTCGCTATGGGCCGCAGACTTCATCCCCGTAAGCGAGGCGCGTGCGTCTGACCTCCCGTCGCCGACGTCGTACGAGGCACTTCGCCCATACGTCAGCGAGGCGCGGCGGCGCATAGGTTCAAACGGCCAGCCGGTCATCGTCGTGAACGGTGACAGTGATCGCTACTTCGATCAGCTCGGCCTCGACTTCGACCGGACCCCGCACGTCTGGAAGATCCTCGTGGGCGGTACGAAGCTGTCACGTGGCTTCACCGTGGAGGGCCTGACTATCACCTACTACCGGCGTACCACCCAGCAGGCGGACACGCTGATGCAGATGGGGCGTTGGTTCGGGTTCCGGCCTGGTTACAGGGACCTGGTCAGGCTCTACATCGGGCGGGAAGAACCCTTCGGGCGCGACAAGACCGCGGATCTGTACGAGGCATACGAGGCTATCTGCCGGGACGAGGAAACGTTCCGCGAGCAACTGGCCCAATACGCCGTAGTGGTCGATGGACAGCCTCAGTTGACGCCCATGGAAGTGCCCCCTCTCGTCGCACAACACCTGCCCTGGGTCAGACCGTCCGCACGCAACAAAATGTTCAACGCGGAACTCGTGGAGATCCGGTCCCCTGGACGCCCCATCGAGCCTGCCTCGTACCCGCTGAACAACAGCGCGGCTCACAAGCGGAACACAGAACGCTGGCGCCCGTTGCTGGACAGACTTGGCACGACGCCGGTGTCGTTCAGCAATCCGCCGGACAGCTCCAGCTCGCTGACGCGCACCTTCGAAGCACTCACCGGGATCATTGCTCACGACGAACTCCTTGGCGTGCTGTCCCAGCTTGAGTGGGAGCGTCCGCGCTACTTCGACCCCCACCTGACCTATCTGAGGCAGCTTGACGGCTCACTGGCCAAGGTCGACAACTGGCTGCTCGTCTCGCCCCGACTTGCCTCAAACAAGCGAGTCGAAGCCAGCATCCTCGGCTCCACCCCGCTGTCTCTGGTCCGACGAAAGCGGCAGGCCGGCAAGACGTCCTTCGGGCGCATCGCCAGCGTCGAGCACCGCACGGCCGCACAGCGTCTCATCGAGAATGCAGCCACACCGCTCGGGCTCCACCCGGATCAGACCGCCGAGGCCGGAACCACAACCGGAGTCATCCTTCTGTACCCCGTCGTCGATGGCGACAGTCACAGTGACGTCCACGCCGTCGTACGCAACGGATCGGCCGACCCATCGAAGATCGTGATGGCGTTCACTCTGATCCCGCCGACCTCAGCCATGAGCGCAGACCGCCGTCTGGTGCGGTTCCGGGCAAAGGACTCCCGACACGGCAACGACGCTACGATTCCGGTTACTGACCTTGCACCCAGACTGCCGTCGGTGTGAGGCGAAGTCCTGTCCAGCGAGTCATCCGCCGATGAGGTCAGTACGGCATCGGACCCATCGGCCAAATCTACACATTGGCATCACGGTACCGCACAGGGATACGATTTGCTTCCGTTTGAAGAAGACGATGTAAATGCCGCCACTTGGATCGCCAACCAAGAACTTTTGAAACTGGACCCCGAGCTTAAGGAAGTAGCAGAGCATATTCGCTCTCTCGATCCGACCGGACAACGATTCGCTTCCGTTCTCCGAGATACAATTGACCAGCTACTCAATGGCGAGGCGACAGGACGGTTCGCATGGAAGCAGCTTTTTAAGACCGAAAAGACTCACGCGGGCACGCTCGTCGAAATCAACCTTCAGCGAGAGTTCAGATTTCATGACGGCGGCGATGTCGGCGACGACAGCAAGCACCCTATGGACTACCGAATCCTCGGCATAGATGTTGACTGCAAGTTCTCCCAGGATTTTGGCGGCTGGATGATACCGCCAGAGGCGATGGGCTACCTGTGCCTCCTGGTGTGGGCAGACGACTACAAGAGCCGTTGGAGTGCCGGACTTTTCCGGGTCCGTGAAGAATTTCTCAATACAGGCAGCAATCGCGACAAGAAGCTGACCCTGAAGGCGGAGTATCGAAAAAGCAAGGTATTTTGGATCTGGCATGAGGCGAAGCTTCCCGAGAATGTCCTCTTGCATCTTCCCGAAACCACGCGCAATCAGATCCTCATCGATGGACCTCGTCAGGGACAGAGGCGAGTCATCGAGTTGTTCCGGAGAGTTCAGAATCGCCGCGTCGGACGAGGAGCCGTTCGCACAGCAGCACAGCAACTCGACTACATGGCACGTCTCCGAGAAGGAAAAGGCCGGGCCCGAACGGTACTCCGCGAAGAGGGCATCGTGATCGCCGGGCCTTACAGCAAGCACCAGGATATCGCCCAGCAGCTTGGAGCCGAGGTGCCGCAGCGGGGAGAGTTTGTAAGCTTCCGGCTAGCTGAAGCAAAGCCCCATCACGGCAACCGTCCATCGGTCAAGTTGGAGGGACGCCACTGGGTGCTTGCCAAACCAGAGGACCCAAAGGAAACGGCGCCGCGCCTCCCCAAGGTCACTGGCGAAGAGGAATCCTGACCAAGTAGGCACGAGCTGGGGAGGTGGAGGAAACAGGATGGCCAGCAACGAGACATGGGAACCTCCAGTCGGTTCCTGGGCCTCTTCAGCTGCCCGCAGGCGCAACATGCAGGCTATCCGCAGCCGTGACACGGCACCCGAGCGCCTCATCAGACGGCTCGTCCACGCGCAAGGGCTCCGTTATCGGGTAGCTGCCAGGCCCCTTCCCGACCTTCGCCGGACTGCTGACATGGTCTTCCGTTCGGCGAAGGTGGCCGTCTTCATCGACGGCTGCTATTGGCACGGCTGCCACGAACACTACGTGCCGCCGAAGACCAACCCGGGCTACTGGTCCGACAAAGTTGCCCGGAACATGGCCCGCGACCGGGACACCGACCAGCGCCTCAAAGAGGCGGGCTGGACGGTGCTCCGGTTCTGGGAGCATGAACCTTCGGAAGACTGCGCTGCACGCATCGCGGCCGAGGTCGAGAAGCGCCGCAGCGCAGCCCGGAAGCCGAAGCCTGAAAGTTGATCAGCCCTTCGCCTGATCGCGCTCCCGTGCCGCCCTCAGCACATCAATGATCGATTCGCCGATGGCCTTCGCAACAGGCGGCGGAAACGCGTTTCCGACCTGCCGGTACTGGGCCGTCTTCCCCCCGCTGAAGTCCCAGCGCGTCGGGAACCCCTGAATGATCGCGGCCTGCCGCACGGTGAGCATCGGACCGTCGTCACCGAACAGATCCCTGTCCTCCGTGCCCGTTGGCTTACCATCCACGGGCGCGTTGGCCACGCCCATGCCCGAGACACCCAGCGCTCGCCATGCCTTCTTAGCCCGGCTGGGGCCGAGGTCGGCGCCCCCGTGCTTCTTAGAGCCACCGACAAGCGTGGGAGCCACGTCCTTGTCAGCCTCCCGCTTCCAGTCATCGAAGACCTGCTGCGCCTCGGCGGCCCGAGGCCCCTTCTCAAACGGCCGGATGCGCTCCAGCATCGTCTTCTCGAGTGCCTTGAAGACCGAGACTCTCTCAGCACTGGGGGCGGGAGCTTCGTACTTCAGATCCTTGAGGACATCCCTGCGGAAGGCCACAAGGATGGAGCGAGGCCGCAACTGCGGGACGCCAAACTTCTCCGCCTCGTACACCTCCCATCCCACGACCTCATAGCCAGGCAGCCCGTCGCCGGTGGGCTCCATCTCCTCAAGGCTGGCCCGAATTCGTGACCTGTAGTCATCGAACTTGGCATCCATAAGGCCGCGGACGTTCTCGATCATCACGGCTCGGGGACGGATCAGCTCGGCCAAGTCCAAGATGCGAGGAAAGAGATCACGTTCATCGTCTTCACCGAGTTGCTTGCCAGCGTGCGAGAACGGCGGGCACGGCACGCCGCCGGCCAGGAGATCAACCTCACCCCGGCGATAGAGGCCGGCGCCCTTCTTCAGGTCACGCTCGGGCTCAAACTCCAGCACGTCCTGGCAGAGTACGTCGCAGTTGTCGCGCTCCCAGTCCCACTTCGGGTGCACCTCGATGTTCTCGCGCAGTGTGGCCGCGGCGTACTTGTCGATCTCGACCAGCGCCAGGTGCCCGAAGCCAGCCTGATGCAGACCGATGGCCTGTCCGCCGGCCCCAGCGCAGATCTCGATCGACGTGAACTCAGGCACCCGCGCCTCGGTAGCGACGTCCCCTGGTTCCTTCGTGTGGGCCATGCCCCCTCCTTACAGCCGTACAGCGGCAGACACATCTTGCAATCCACCATCACTGAGGGTGACAGACCCCACTGACAACGAGACCTCACCAAGTTTGCAGTACGCTCCGCGGTTCGCTGAACGCACCCTCCGTTGCGCCGAACACTCATACGATATTGTCCATGCGGATACCTGCCTGGGCTGAGGATGAACTTGTACTGGCCGGAGCCCTTGTCGTAAAGAACGGCTGGCGAGAGCTGCGGACCAAAGATCGCGAGGTCCAGGAGCTGTCGGAGCTGATCCGTTCGCTCCCCATCCACACTCCGGAGGAACGCGCCCTTCCCGGCTTCCGGTCCCCTGACAGCGTCAGTCGCAAGACCACCGACTTCATGACGAATCACGAGCTGTACACCGGCAAGCCCACCCGATGCGGCAAGCCCACGCTGCTCATGATCGAAGCCTTCACGGAGCGTGAGGCGGAGATGCTTCAAGCAGCCCAGGCCCTTGAAGAAGGCATCGGATCGGGCGAGCTGCAGCTCATTCCCCCGCAGTCGGACGAAGTTGACGACTCGGGGGCCACAGCAATCGAGGGTCGGCTCCTCGCCCGCTGGGCACTTGCCCGCGAGCGAGACCCAAAGCTCCGCAAGCTCAAAATCGAGCAGGTGCGCCGCCTCAAGCGCGCCCTGCGATGCGAGGTCTGCGACTTCGATTTCGCCAGTACATACGGAGACCTGGGCGAGGGCTACATCGAAGTGCACCACGTCACCCCCCTCTACATCTCCGGAATCCGGGCGACCAAGCTCGACGACCTCGCCTGCCTGTGCGCCAATTGCCACCGCATGTGCCACAAGAGCCGTCCCGGAGAATCCTGGCGTACTCCGTCCGCCCTGCGGCAGCAGATACGCAGGTCCGCTCAGAGGGCCACCCACTAGGCAGCCTCAGCTTCGGCTTCGTAGTGCATCTGAGCGCGGTCGAGGATGTCGTCCGGGTCAAGGCCTCTGGCGGCGGTCCAGTGCAGCAGGTCCGCGATCAACTCGACCGCAGACTCTTCGAGGCCGATGCCTCGCTTGCTCCCCCGAAGCTCAGCACCGCGGCTGGCCCCCCGGTAGGCCTCAAGCATCTCGACGGCACGCTCGATGCGCCTACAGGCACTTCCTGCGCTGATTGAGATCTCACACCAGACCGCCTTGCCCATGGCGGTGAGGACTGTGCCCCAGTCCACTGCTAACGCAGTAAGCAGGTGGAGGCCGCGGCCGCACTCCTCACCACAGTCCGCCGACTTGAGCGATGGCACCTGTTGGCTTTTGTCGTGGACTTCAAGCCGGAGCCGCTCTCCCATCCGCTCAAGGACCAATGCCGCCGAGGCGCCCTCCCCCACGTGCTTGACGACGTTCGTCGCCAGCTCTGTGACGAGCAGTTCCGCATCGTCAGCGGCAGTCGGCACACCCCATCGGCTGAGCTGCTTCGCGGCGGCTCTCCGTAGCAGGCGCACTTCTGTCGGCGCAGCCTCAAAGGGCAACACACAGCGGAGTCGGGTTCCGGTGTCTTCGCAGCCAGGCATGGCCGCTCCTCCCTCCCAAGCCACGCAAATGCTGCGCCTGCCGTGTCCGAACGGCTGCACTGCGTAGCGATCTGAGAGGCGAGCATGACACAGAGAACTCTCGCTGTGTAACTTCTCACGAGAATCCATCGAGTGAATCTGATGGTGGGCTGCTTGCCTGCTGCCTAGCCTGAGGTGGATCTCCGGGCCCAGCCCGGCCCACGTCGAGGAGTCGCATGTCAGTACGGGTGACAACGCGCCGCCGCCAACTAGGCGCGATGATGCGCAAGTTGCGCGCCCGCAAGGGGCTGACCCTTGAGGAGGCCGGCCAGCTTGTCGGCGTATCTAAGGCAACGGTCAGCAGGTACGAGACGCAAGCCGGCCCGGTCAAGTGGATCGTCGTCGACGCCCTTTGCCGCGAGTACGGGGCAACTGAGGCTGAACGCAGCGCCGTTGTCGGGCTCGCAAAGGACGCCAAGCAGCAAGGTTGGTGGAGTTCCTTCGCCGACTCCATTCCGGAGAGCATGAACCTGCTGCTGACACTTGAGGACGAGGCCGTTCGCGAGAGTCACTTCTCTTGCGTCTATGTGCCTGGCCTCCTGCAAACCCAGGCCTACAGCACAGCACTGCAGAAGGCGAACGAAGTTCCCCTGGAGTCAGCGGAGATCGAGCGGCTCGTCGATATCCGCATGAAGCGGCAGGAGATTCTCACCCGCCCGAAACCGCTACATCTGTGGGCAATCCTCGACGAGTCCGTGATCCGCCGGGTCGTCGGGTCGCCCCAGATCATGAAAGAGCAGCTCGATCGGCTACTCGAAGCGAACGAGTCCCCTCACATCACGCTTCAGGTGCTGCCCTTCTCCAAGGGAGCCCATGCCGCAGCACTTGGCAGCTTTGTCATCATCGGCGGCACCGAGCAGGCCCTCGACGTGGTGTACGTCGACTTCCATACGGGCTCCCTCTTCCTGGAGAAGGATGAGGAACTGGACCGCTACAGACTTGCGTTCGAGTACCTTCGGGCACAAGCGTTGGACATGGAGGCTTCCTCCGCCATGATCCATCGCGCCTGCAAGGAGCTATGAATGTCTGTTGGCTCTCAGCCCGTCTCAGAGCCCGTCTGGTTCAAGTCGTCGTACAGCGGCGGCAACGCCACCGAATGTGTAGAGACTGCTTTTACCCTGTCCGGCGTTCGCGTACGGGACTCAAAGCGGCCTCAGTCCCACTACCTCCTGATCTCAGCAGAGGCGTGGCGAAACTTCTTGGCCGGCGCACGCGACGGTCACTGAGGGCGAGTCTTGGTGACGGCGCCCTCGGCATACCAATTGGTTCAAGTCCTCGTACAGCGGTGAGAGTGGGACCGAGTACTTCCCCGAACGCCGAGCCGACGCCTGTACTGGCTTCACACCTGTTTGCACGCAATCCGTAGCCCTCGAGCATGATGCGCAATCTCGGAGCGAAACCGCCTCCGTACTCGCATCCTGGATCTCCAATCCGCTCAAGTGGAGGGCAAGATGGCGCTTAGGTTCCTCGGCACAACCAGCGACGACGGTGACTGCCCCACCCTCTACGACATCGAGGGCACGGACGAAATCTCGTCCATGGCGAGCGGGAGACCGACCCGGAGCACCTCGTCCAACTGCGCCGTCAAGGAGTCCGAGACCTTCGTACGAGTTCCCCGCAGCCTGCTGACCCGCTACGCGCCCCGGGGTGACGCCCCGGAGCTCCAGCCATTCGCCTCCATCTCCCACCTCTTCCGGAACTTCAGGCACACCGCCTGGCGTCTGGAGACTCGCCGCGGCTACGCCTCCGACCGCAATGGCCCCAAGTGGCCGCGGTTCCTCGCAGGCGAGGACATCGCCCGCGATCCTGACAACGCGTGGCGCGAGAACGTCCGGGTGCAGACGGCTCAGGGGAAGCGGTTCGAGCGAGTTCGCCTCGTCGACGAACCACGTACGCACGGGCAGGAGTTCCTCCTCAGCGAGCCTGGTCACTCTTCGGCCCGGTGCCTTTCATCCTGGTCGGAGTTCCCTCTGGGGCGAACGAGTCGTGGAAGGTGAAGGCGTGCGGCGCGGAGCCGTGGTCGTGGAGGTGTTCCAGCCTGGAAACACCGTCCTGCCAGGTTGGTATCACGCCGTCGGAGACCCACCAGATCACGTAATTGGGGTGGCCTGCCCTCTCGAACCAGTCGTAGCGCCTGTTCAGCGCCTCACGGTGTAGACCGGTGTAGACGGCGTCGAAGGCGGGGCGCAGGGCGGTCCAGAGTGAGAGGGTCGCGGCCAGGGCGGTGGTGTCCACCGTTCGGCCCTTGTCGTACCAAGTCGGTACGGCGAACTCGCCCCATGCACCCCAGTCCGCCTCGAAGAGCATGCCCCGGTCATCGCCCGCCGGTTCAGCACGCGCGAGGTACCCGGGGTGCTGGCTGATCTTCCGGTAGACGGCCTCGCCAATGTCGTAGAACTCGTGTGTGACAGGTGCGGGATCGGCGAGAGGTGATTTCAGGACGCCGAATGTGTACAGCGCAAGATGGGGCATGCGTCTCTCCCTGGTTGGGGGTGCCTGGTGTGGACCCGGTTCGGTGGCGGTTCGGTGGCTTACGCCTGGGAGCGAGGATTCGTGGGCGTGACCGACTCGTCCCGGCGCGGGTGGCTCAGCCTGAAGGAACTCCTGTGCGACCGTGGGCGATCGCCGAAGACCAGGTGAAGGTAGCTGCCTCCGCGGGCCATGTCGAAGTTGCGTTTTCCCTGTCCAAGTGGCCTCTTGCACCGGTCATTGCGGGGGCCGGGGCGGTGGCCATTGCGACGGCGGACGAGATCGCGTGCGCCTCCCGGACTCGGTCGCTGGGTCGTCGAGGCGACCCCTTGTGCCCGCATGTCCCGGCGGGGCAGGCGGGTCAGGCCGGTCGGTAGGTCAGCAGGACGTTGCCGGAGTGGAAAGTCGTGGTCCGCAGTAGTTCAAGGCGGAGGCGGTCGTTCAGGGTCGAGAACATCGAGATACCGGCTCCGAGGACGATCGGGAAGATCATCACCCGCAACTCGTCGACCAGGCCGAGTTCGAGCAGGCTCGCGGTCAACTGCACGCTGCCGAACATCGCGATCTCCTTGCCTTGCTGTCCTTTCAGCTCGGCGACGGTTTCGGCGACGTCGTCTCGACCGACCAGGGTGGTGTTGGCCCACTCGACCTGCTTGAGCGTGGAGGACACGGCAATCTTCCGTACGCCGTTCATGAACGCGATGATCTCGGGGTCGGGTTCGGTGGCGTCCGGCCAGTAGGCGGCCATGTGCTCGTAGGTCTCCCGGCCGAACATCAGGGTGTCGATGTAGGCGTCCTGTCGGTTGGAGAACTCGAAGAACTCCTGGTCGACGGTGGCGAAGTCGAACTCGCCGTTCGGTCCCTTGTAGTAGCCGTCGAGGCTGATGCCGATGAACGCGATGAGTTTGCGCATGAGGATCGCTCTCCGAATGGTCAGTGAACGTGATTCTGGATGCGTGTCGGGCCGCGGTGGAGACTCAGCGGTGGTCGTTCTGTTCTCCTTGGGCTCTATCACTCAGGAGTGGCGTTCGGGGGCTTGCCGCGCGCAGGAGGAAAGACTTCGGCCGTCGACATGCACCGCACCTCGCCGGTGGCGCGTCGGGCTGGGCCGGCCGACCAACTCCGCCATGACGACGTCGTGGTGGCATGACGGATTTGGAAGGCGACCGCCGCCGCCACCTCCTCCTCCACCACCGCCGCCTTCACCGCCAACCAAAGTCGCGGCCCCATAGACCATCGGCCGACGACAGTCTGTCCAGCTGGGCACCAGACTCGGCGGTATGGAGTTGGAGACCGGGCGCGTAGGCGTGGGGGACATGAGGGATACGGGGGAGCTTTCGAAGGAGGGTGGCGCGGCGGACGGTGGCGTCAGCGTGATCGATGAGACCGCCTGGGTGCTCGTGCTCTTCTGTGTGGGGTGCGGGGCCGCCGTCGGCTGGTTGGTCACGGTTCTTGCGCATGGGCTGGTGACCTTGCGCTGGGCGCCGTTCAAGGGGCCCGCCGAGTTGCTGACCTCTGTTCCGGAGCCGTGGTTGGGCGTTGGGGGCGTCGTGGTGGGGGCCCTGCTCGGGCTGGTCGTCGGGTTTGTCGCGGTGCATGAGTCGCTGGCTGTCAGGGTCTCCCGGAGCCGTGTCGTTCTCGGAGTCAGGGATGCCACGCAGGAGTTCGATGGCGATGAGATCGGGCTCGTGGTGCGGGACGGCAAGCAGCTCGTGTTGCTCGGGGTGGACGGTATGGAGCTTGCTCGGGAGGACTGTCGGCTGTCCTGGACGCGGCTTGCCGGTGCCTTCGTCGAGCATGGTCATCGGTGGGCGGACGAGGATCCGCACCAGGAGGAGTTCAGGCGCTGGGTTCCTGGGATGCCTGGGCTGCCCGAGGGAGCGGACGCGCTGTTGAGGGCTCGGGCCGCGGCGCGGAAGAAGGGGGAGCAGGATGCCGACGACGCCCGGGAGCTGCGTCGGGAGTTGCTGAGGCTCGGCGTTGTCGTACGGGACGAGAAGAAGAGGCAGTACTGGCGTATGCCTTGACGGCCATGACGGCCATGACCGCCTCGTCGGCTCTGACTTCGGGGTTCTTCTTGCCTGTGTGTACGTCCCGCACGCGTTCCGTAACAGGCAACCGTGCAGCCGTATCGACGCCCGCGCGGGCTGCGAGGATGACGTTGACCTTGAAGGAAGAAGAGGGGGATCGAGCGTGACCGTGCTCATCCTGGTCGGCGTTCTCTTGCTCGCCGTCGGTGGTTGTGTCTGTGTCGTGTGGGCGTCGCGGGGTGGGCCGCGCTGGGTGCGCGGGGTGGCTGCTGTGACCCTCGCGGCGGGTGAGTTGGTGCGGGCGTCCGGGCGCTCGCGGCGGGGGTCGGGGTCGAACTCCGACTCCGGCACGGACGACTGACGACTGACGTTCTCCGGAAGTCGTCCGGTCGTTGCCCGCCCCGGCCCCGGCCCCGGGACGCCGACGCGGGCCGCGCCGACCATCAGGGTCGGCTCGGCCCGCGGTTGAGGTGGGTCAGATTCCGCAAGGGATTCCTGGGTTCTCGTTCTCCGGTGTTGGCTCCGGGGCGGGTGCGGGAGCGGGGGCAGGGGCGGACGTGTCCGGAGGAGGGGGGGCGCTCGGGGGCTGGGGTGTGTCCGGAGTGGCCGGGGCCTGGGGGGTCTCCGGTGACTCCTCAATCGGCTTCGGGTCTACGGGAGTTGGGGTCGGCGGCTCCGGCCTAGGTGAGGGCGACGGCGTTGCGGGGGCCTCGGCCTCCGGAGTCCCTGGGTTCGCCGGGTTCGCCGGGTTCGCCGGGCTCTCCGGTTTCGGGTCCTGCTCCCCCGCCCCCGGTGCATCCGGGTACGACGGTTCCTCATGCCCGGGCGCCCCATGTCCCGGTGCCCCATGCCCCGGCCCCTCCGGCTGCTCTTCCACCGGTGCCGGCACCGCCGGAGGCGCGGGCGTCGGCTCCTCATGAGGCGGTGCCGGGACGTCGGCGTCCGGCGCATCGGCCGCCGGCTCGGGTGCAGTGCTCGGCTCAGTCCCCGCCGCCACGCCACTCACCGCCGTATCCGAATCGGCCGAATCAGCCGAATCAGCTGGGTCGGCCGAATCGACGGCATTAGCGACCTCGGCGTCGACAGCCAAAGCCTCCACTCCGCCGTCCGTCCGGCGCTGTTCCGCCCGCTTCGTCACCGGCGTCCCCGCCGGGCCACCGGGCTCCCCCGGCGTCTCCGCCACCGCAACCGGTCCGTCCGGCGGCCGGGCGGCCACCGGCGCTTCCGCGAGCGGACCCCGGTCCGGTTGCGGCGTCGGGGACGGGGTGCTCGTGCCCAGGGCGAGCATCATCGCGAGGGCCGCGCCCGCGACCGTCGCGCCCGCCGCGATCGCCGTAGGCACCTTCGCACCGCCCGTGCCGCCGGTCACCGCCTGGCGGGCCGCGTGCAGTGCGGTGCCGATCTGGCCGCTCAGGGCGGCCGTGGCGCCGGCGGATCCGGCGATGAACGGCAGCAGGAACTTGCCCGCGCCGCCCACGGCGAAGACCAGCAGGGCCGGGCCGACCAGGGCGGGCAGGCGGTCGTTGGCGCGCATGAGCACCGCGAGCCGGCCGCGACAGTCGTCGCAGGCGTCCACGTGGGCGAGGAGACGTTCCGACTGGCGGGGCGTCGCGTTGCCGCGGACGTACGCAGGCATGCGCACCCAGTGGACCTCGCAGGCGGGGTCGTCGGGGGCGCCGGTCTGGTTGCGCAGGAACGCCTGGCGCATGCCCTCGCGGGCACGGTGCAGGAGTACGGCCGTCGCGCCCTGCTTGGCGCCGATGCGCTGCCCGACCGTCTCCAGCGGCTGGCCCTCCGCCTCCGCCAGCCACAACGCCTGCACCCAGCGCTCGGGCAGTTGGCCCAGTACCCGCACCAAGAGGTCCACGGAGGAGATCTGTTCGGCCGGGTCCACCGTGTCCCCCGCATGGACGGCGATCTCCGTGCGCTCGGCGGTCCGCGGGTCGTGCGGGGTCTCGCGCGTCTCGCCGACGACGGCCGTCGCCGCCAGGTGCCGGACCGTCGTCATCAGGTACGCCGGTACGTTCTCGATCTCGTGCCCCGCCGACAGCCGTCGCCAGACACGGAAGTGCGCCTCGGCGACCAGGTCCTCGGCGGCCCACGAGTTGTTGCGGGTGAGCGAGCGGGCGTAGGCGACCAGGCGCGGCTGCTGCTCCTCGTAGATGCGGGCGTACGAGGCGGTGGCGGACGCGGGAGGTGACGCCTGGGCGGGCACCTTGGGGGAACCGTCGGACATGGCTGGAACGCTCCGGTTGCCTGCGGGCTGGTGGGCGCGGACGAGTTTGTCAGCGTAGATGACTTAAAACTCAACTAAATGGTTCACGTGAGTTAGATCACAGGGGCGGACTTCCGATTCCGCGTAATCAACGGGCCTGCGAGGCGGTCGAGAAGGCGCACAGACCTCAACAACAGGCATCAACAACAGACGTCAACAACGGACACCGCCAACAGGCACCGCCAACAGACATCGCCATCGGAGAAGACCGACCATGCGCCTCGACCTCGAACAGCCCGTCCGCGCCCGCATCGTCACCCCCGAGTTCCCGGAGTTTCCGATCCGCCCCACGCTGCGCTACCGCGCCGCCGAACCCTTCGCCGTGCACATCGACTTCCCGGCCCATGTCTCGGCCGACGAGGACGGGGTCACGTGGACCTTCGCCCGCTCGCTGCTGGAGGAGGGGCTCGACGGGGCGGCCGGGGTCGGGGACGTACGGATACAGCCGTGCGGACGGTCCCGCACGGTCGTGGAGTTCCACGCGCCGCACGACATGGCCGTGATCCGGTTCGGTACGGCTTCTCTTCGGCGGTTTCTGCAGCGGTCGTACGCCGTCGTCGAGCCGGGGAGAGAGGATCTCGGGCCCGAACTCGACCACTGCCTCATGTCCTTGCTCGACGGGGTCTGAGCTCAGTGGGTCCGATGGGCGTCGGGCACGAGGAGAGCGGCGGGCCGGGTGGCATGCGGACGGTCGTACGGACCGTTGCACTCCGGCACGAGACGCGGGACGCGGAATGCGGGACGTGGAAGAGGCCCAGGTCAGAGCCTTCTGACCTGGGCCTTTTCATGTCCCTGCGCTGTCAGGACTCGTACCAGAACACCCCGTTCAAGCCGTCCTTGGCGATGGTCCGGGCCATGACGTTGCCGTCCTGGACGTAGCGCCTGTGCTTGTCGGTGAGGAAGAAGTCCAACGCTGCCACCGGCGTCGTGGCGTCGCAGGCCAGGTCGCCGCGGATGCAGAAGCGGGCGACCGGGATGCCCGGGAACTCCTTGGGGCCGGGGCCGGTGGAGGTGAAGCCGAGGGCGCCCAGGCCCTTGGGGACCTTGGCCCACATGCCGGTGTCGGGCTGCTTCGGGTCGGCGTAGAGCATGCCGTTGACCTGGTCCCGCGGGATGTCGGTGGCGCCGTTCGCGATCGTCTCCAGTACGGCGTCGGCGGCCTGCGCGCCCTGTGAGTAGCCGACGATCGTGAGGTGTGCGGTCGGGTCCTTGCGGTGGGTCTCCTTGACGGCGGCCAGGAGGTTCTCGTAGCCCTGGGCGACGCTGCTGTCGTAGCTCGGCGCGGTGATGTCGGGCGTGTTCTGGCCGTTGAGCCAGGGGCCGGCGCTGGCCGGGTAGCAGACGGGGACGACCTTGGCGCCCTCCTCCAGGTACTGGTTGGCGAAGCCGTACGTGATGGTGCAGTGGGGCGCGGGCTGCGCGGTGCCGGTGCCGCCGATCTCGATGTAGTAGTGGCTCGGGGCGTCGTCGGCCTGCGCGACGGTGGGTGTGAGGGCGGCGGCTGCCGTCATCGCCGCCGTGACGGCGACGGCCTTGGCTCGGCGGGTGAGTCGCTTGGTCTTTCGCATGGGTGTTCCCCCGGTTCGGATGGCGTGCACGGGCAGGTGGTTGGTGGGACGGCGCCAGACGTTAGGGACGGGCGATGAAATCGCCGTGAAACTCGACCGGGCGGAGGCGCGAGGCGCCGGTCGCTGGACGCCGGGCGATGGACGCCGGCCGCCGGGTGCTAGCGCTGTTGGTGGGCCTGGGCGAGGTGATGTTGCAGGCGGGCGTGGCGGAACTGGTAGACCGCGCCGGCCTGGCGCAGTACGCCGCGCTGGTAGGCGTCCTCCAGGAACGTGACCACGTTCCAGGGCAGGCGGCCGGTCAACGGCAGCCAGATGCGGGCGAGTACGAGCCACTGGCCCCAGGCGGTCATCGTGAGGGCGTATCCAAGGGCCCCGCAGAGGCCGCTGATGGTGCCGGTGACGAGGCTGGCTGTGGGACTCCAGAGGAGCTGGCCGAGGTGCCCCTGGAGGAGGTCGACCACCACTCCGGATCCGAAGCCGACCACCGGACCGAAGGTGAGCGCCCAGACGAGCAGTTGGGTGATCACTGTGCCGCGGTTGGTGTCGAGGAGACTCCGGGGGTGGACGGCGGAGCGGATGTCGAGGGGGCTTTCCAGCAGGCCGAGGAGGCAGAAGGTGAGTCCGGTGCCGCCGCTGAAGAACAGGCCGTAGACGATCCCGTCGACCACCCCGATGTGCAGCGCGATCGAAAATCCGGTCTTCCAGACGAGCCCGGAGTTCATCACGCCGACCACGAATCCGTAGCCGAAGCCGAAGGCCAACCCGCCGAGCATCCCGATGAACAGTCGAGGGCCGGCCTTCCACCGAAAGGTCCCGGGCCTGCCGCGGATCTGCAGGCGTACGACAGACGGTGTCACCGGTATGTCCTTGACCGCGAACGTGAGCCAGTGCGCGCACCCGAACATGAGCCCGGCGAGGACTCCGACGATCACGCCGTCCACGATCGGCCACGGGAACGAGCTGCCGATGACGGTCGAGACGGCGCAGTCGACGAGGCCGATGGCCAGCCCGACCATCAGTGCGGTGACCAGCGTGCGGGTGGAGCGGCTCAGTCCGCTGCCGAGTCGCCACCAGGCGAGGTCCGGGGTCTGGAGCCGGTCGAGGTGGTGGGCGAGGTAGCCGAGCCAGTGTCGGGCGCGCTCCGGATCGAAAGTGGGGCGAGGTCCGTGGCCCGGGGCCTGCGGGAGTCGGCGGCGGTAGACGGTGGGGATGAAGTTGTCCAGGAGGTGGTCCTCCAACTCCTCCGGGCCGGCGAATCGGTCGGTATCGAGGAGCGAGGCCGGATCGTGGTCGGGTGTGTCGCTGTAGATGGTGCGGGCGAGCGTGACCATCAGCGGGGTCGTCAGGACCGTGGCGAGGGGGGACGCGGCTCCGTCCCGTGACTCCTCGCCCAGTTCGGTCAGGACCTGCTTCCAGGCGTTCGTGTCGGGGTCCGCGCGGCCGGTCTTGCGGGTGGTGAGGGGCAGGTAGTCGGCCAGGTCGTCGAGGGTCAGGTCGGTGAGTTCGATCGCGGCGGCGGCGGTCAGGACGTCGGTCTCGGCGACGGCGGCGGCGTATTCGGCGGGGCGGCTGGTGAGCAGGAGGGGGAGGGTGGTGGCGTTGAGGGCCTCCAGGGCGGGGCGGCGCAGGCCGGCGGCCATCTCGTCGAAGCCGTCCAGTACGGGGAGGATGCGACCGGACTCGACCAGCGCGGAGGCCAGGCTCTGCCCGTCGGGGCCCTGTGCGGCGTAGCCGGGGTGATCCCGCGTCAGCCGAGCGGTCAGCCAGTCCCGCAGGGTGATCTTGGTGGGGTTCCAGGCGCCGATGCTGAAGATCACCGGGACGGGGTCCGTGTGGCTGCGGGCGGCCAGGTAATCGAGGACGAAGCGCAGGGCCAGGATCGTCTTTCCCGAGCCCGATCGGCCCAGCACCACCAGTCGTCCGGACGGGATTCGCCGGAACGTCTCGGTGATCTGGTCCAGTTGGCCGTCCAGGTCCACGGGGTCGGCCGGGGCCGTGTCCCTGGTGCGGCGCCGGAGGATGATGTCCCAGTGGTCGGTCAGTGACTCCGGGGCCGTCCGCCAGCGGACCGGGAGGGGGGAGGGGTCCTGGACCTGCCGCTGTTCCTCCTCGCGCTGCCAGCGGGCGGCGACCAGTCTCGCGAGTTGTTCGGCCGGGTCGGCGGGCGTGAGCGGCGGGGTGAGCGAGGTGGGCGCTGCCGACTCGGGTTCGGGCTCCGGACCCCGCCCCGGCTCCGGCCCCGGCTCGGGATCCGGCGGTGCGGGCTGTCCCGGGTCGAGCAGGCCGGCAGCGATCAGTAAGGTCTCCCGGTCGTCGGGGCCGAGTTCCATGGCGTCGGCCAGTTGCTCCACCGTGTTCATACGGGGGTTGGAGCGCTTGCCTGTTTCCAGGCCCCGGATCGTGCTCACACTGACCGCCGAGCGCTCCGTCAGCTCCTCCTGAGTCATCCCCTTCTCGCGCCGCAGCCGCCGTAACTCATCGCCGAACTCATTGGCCACAGTTCACGACCCTTCCCCCCTCAGAAGTCGATTTCCGCAGGTGGGGACAGTAGCGCGGCTACCGGTCACATATGGACGGTTCGATGGCCTGTCCACGCTTCCTCCACCTCCGCGACCTTCGATGACATCGACGCGATCAACGCGATCAACGCGATCAACGGGATCGGCGCGATCGACGGGGATCGGCGCGATCAACAGGATCGACCGGGTCGAGTGCATCGACCGGTCCGGAGAACGGGGAACCACCATGCCTTCGACGACCTCACCCCAGGGACGCCCGAGCCGTCCTGGGCACCCGAGCCGCGCGAGCCGGTCCAGCCGTCCGAGCCCCGCGGCCCTCACCGCTCAGGAGCGCGAGGTGCTCTACGCGCTCGGATGCGGACTGGGGGACGCGGAGATCGCCGACGCCCTCGCGCTGCCCGAGCATGTGGTGGCCGGACAACTGGGCCGCGTCCTGGTGAAGTTGGGACTGCGGGACCGGGCCGCCGCCATCGTGTACGCCTTCGACTGCGGTCTGGTCCTGCCCGGTCAGGGCCCGCGTCGGCAGGCGGCGGCTGTGGGGGCCGGGGGCCGGCAGCGGTCGGGCCCCGCGTCCGGGCCCTGGCTTCGGGTCTCCGTTCTCGGGCCGTTGCGGGCGTGGCTCGCTGGGCGGCCCGTGGACGTCGGGCCGCTGCGGCAGCAGGCCGTCCTGGCGGCGTTGGCGCTGAGCCCGGACCGGTCGGTCAGCCGACGGGAACTGCTGGACGGCGTCTGGGGGATGGAGTCGCCGGGCGGGAACGTCGTACCGGTCTATGTGTACCGGCTGCGCAAGAGTCTGCGTCTCGGGGAGAGCGCGGACTCGGTGATCCGGAGCGACCGGTACGGCTACGGGCTGGTGCGCGGGGTGGCCGAGGTGGACGTGGCGTGCGTGGAGGAACTCGTCACCGAGGCCGGGGCGGCCGAGCGAGCCGGTGACCTGTCCGAGGCGGTACGGCTGTGCGCCCGGGCACTGGAACTGTTCCGGGGCGAACCGCTCGCCGGACTGCCGGGGCCTTTGGCCGAGTTGGAGCGGCTGCGGCTCACCGAACGCAGGGTCGCGCTGGCACAGCGGAAGGCGGAGTGGCTGCTGCGGCTCGGCCAGGACGCCGAGGCGATCGCCGAACTGTCCGCACTGGCCCTGGAAGAGCCACTGAACGAACCGGTCGCGGCCCTGCTGATGCACGCACTGCAGCGCGGCGGCCGACGCGCCGAGGCCCTGGCCACCTTCGACCGCACCACCCGCCGGCTCAGGGAGGAGTTGGGGGTGGCTCCGGGAGATCTGTTGGTGCGGGCACGGGGGGCGGTTCTGCGTGGGGGTGGAGCGGGTGTGGGTGGGGGTAGGGCGGGTGTTGGTGGGGCGGGTGCTGGTCGGGGCGGGGCGGGTCCCGGGCGGGGCTGGGCGGGGCCTGGTCGGGAGGGCGCGGCTTACGGGCGGGGTGGCTCGGCTTACGGCCGGGAGGGCACGGCTCACCGTGAGGGCGGCTCGGCTCGCGGTCGGGGCAGCTCCGTTTCCGTCCGGGCCGACTCAGGATCCGACAGGGAGGCCGCGGCTTACGGCCTGAACAGCGCGGTTTCCGGCCCGGCGGGCGCAACCGCCGGCGGGAACGGCTCAACTCCCGGCGGGAACGGCTCAACTCCCGGCGACACCGGCACGATCCACAACCGGAACAACTCTCCCCACAGTCGAGACAGCGCAGCTACCAGCCAGGACGGCATGGCTTCCAGTTGGGCCGGCACGCCCCACCGCGGAGACAGCTCGGCTACTGGTCGACACAGCGCGACTTCCGACCAGACCGGCACGCCCCACCGCGGGAACGGCTCAACTCCCAGCCGGGACAGGACGGCCACCAGTCGGGACAGTACAACTCCCAGCCAGACCGGCACACCCCCCACCCGGGACAGCGCGGCTCACCCCCGTAAGCAGGCCGGTGCGGCATGAGCGAGCGGGCTCCCCGGGGACGCGACGACGACCGCGCCGGCGAGTTGCTGTTGGCCAGGGTTTCCGAGGCCGCGGGACGGGCGCGGCTCGGCAGGCGGCGGGCCACCTATCGGGCGCCGCTCACCGAACCCGGCCTCTGGTGGGCCGCCGCCAGAGGACTGCGTCGTCTGCGGCGGGCCGGTGGCAGGACGGAGTCGAGCGCGGGCGCGCGGCTGGACTTGTACGAGCACGGGCTGACGGTGGCCGTCGATGGGCGGATCCATGTCGTCCGCTACGACACCACCGTGGTGCGTCGACGCAGGGTGCTGTCCCCGCAGGGCCTCGCCCGCGCCCATGTACTCGTCGACGTCGACGGTGAGCGGATCGTGCTGCGCTCCGGCGACTTCGGCCATTCGGGGGTGTGGGAACCCGAGATCCGCCGGGCCGTCACCGAAGCACAGGTACCGCGGGCCCTGGCCGCGCTGGCCGAGGGGGCCCGGCTCGCCTTCGGCCCCGTGTGGATCACCAGGGACAAGGTCGGCTCCCGAGGGACCTCCCTGCGTTGGGCGCAGATCCAGCGGATCGAGATCCTCAACGGCTCCGTCGCCGTACGCGCCGCCGGCCGGTGGCAGGTGTGGGGAACCGTCACGTCCGGGATCCCGAACCTCTGCGTCCTGCACGCCCTCGCCGAGCACCTGGCCGCGGGCGAGCGGGACGACGACGACTGACGTACAGCCCCGGACGACTGACGTGCCCCCCCTTTGACGTACGACTCCCCCTTTGACGTACGACTCCCCGTTTCACGGCGATTTCACAGGCCGCTTCTAGCTTCCGACCGGACGTGCCGACGACGGCCACACCCCAACCCCCGAGCCCCGAGCCCCCGGGCTCGTCACGACCGAAGGAGACCGGCATGGCCGACAGCTACCGATACCGGTGCGGTGAGTGCGG
Organism: Streptomyces sp. NPDC093591; assembly: GCF_044764885.1. Lineage (NCBI taxonomy): Bacteria > Bacillati > Actinomycetota > Actinomycetes > Kitasatosporales > Streptomycetaceae > Streptomyces > Streptomyces sp. NPDC093591. The sequence goes on along the minus strand of NZ_JBIWIY010000003.1, from coordinate 162,161 downwards.
GCACCGCACCGCCTGGGGCAGCGAATCCCAGGGCGAGCAGGCGATGGAGACCCACTACGCCCGACGCCATCCGCATGTCGCCCCCGGCGGAATGGTCGAGTTCCGCAAGGGGTCCTCCGGGTGCGGCTCCGGTTGCCTGATCGCCCTGGGGATCGTGGTCCTGCTCCTGATCCTCGCTTCCCGGCACTGACGCCGGCACGGGACGGCCAGTGCGTCATCCACTCGGGCGGCAGCAGTGAAAACAGCCCTCACGGCAAACGGCCCCGACGGCACACACAAATGGTTTGTCCCGCGAAATCGGCTCGACCTACAGTGAGTTGACTTCGATGAGACGTTCCCCCGGATAGAAGCCGCAGAGCGGGAGCGTCCCACCTCACCGAGGCCCTTGGAGGCTCACGGAGGTGCCGGAGGGGCGGCAGCTGTCTTTGTCGACCCCTCTTTTCGGAGGCTCCTTCATGAACGTCGGTATGGACGCCCGCATGAACGTAGGCATCGGCCTGCCCATCGGCGACCCCACCACCCTGCTCACCTGGGCCCGCCGCGCCGACGCCGGTCCCTTCAGCACGCTCGGCCTGCTCGACCGGCTCGTCTACGACAACCCCGAGCCGCTGGTCGCGTTGGCCGTCCTCGCGGGCGCCACCTCGCGCATCCGCGTCCAGACCGAGGTGTTGCTCGCCCCGCTGCGGGACACCGCCCTGCTGGCCAAGCAGGCGGCCACCCTGGACCGGTTGACCGGCGGCCGCCTCGTCCTGGGCCTCGGCATCGGCGGCCGGGAGGACGACCACCGGGCCACGGGCACCGACCCGCGCACCCGGGGGCGGCGCCTGGACGAGCAGATGGCGACGCTGTGCCGCCTGTGGTGGGGCGAGCCGTACGGCGACGGCGTCGGCCCGATCGGTCCGGCGCCCGCCCGGCCCGGCGGCCCGGAAGTGCTGTTCGGCGGCTTCAAGCCGGCCGCCCTCGAACGCGTCGCCCGCTGGGGCGACGGCTTCCTCGCGGCGGCTCCGCCCTCCTGGGCGGGCGGCCTGTTCGACACCGTCCGCGGGTTCTGGAAGGAGTACGGCCGCGACGGCGAGCCCCGCCTCGTGGCCCAGGTGAACGTCGCGCTCGGTCCCCAGGGCGTGCTCGACGACGCGCGCGCCCGCATGCACGCCTACTACGCCTTCACCGGCGCACCCGACCGCATGACCGCCGACCTGCTCACCACCCCGGCCGAGATCCGCGCCGCGCTCACCGCCTTCGCCGACCTGGGCGCCGACGAGGTCATGCTCTACTGCTACGGCCTCGACCCGGACCAGGTCGACCGCCTCGCCGACCTGCTGTAACGCCCCTGTTGCCGGAACTGTGGGCTCCACCACAGCCGGGTGCGCCGAGCCCTGTTGGACTCGGCGCACCCGTCCGTCGTCCGCCCGGCCTGGAGGCCACGTGTTCCTGCTGATCCTGCTGTTCGCCGTGGTCGCGGTGATCGTCGCCGTCGGCCTGTGCGGATACGGCGGCCGCACCCTGTCCGACCACGGCCTGCGGCGCGCCGGCGCTCCCGCCGTACTGCGCGGCGTCGCCGCCCTCGCGGGCGCGGGCGCCTGCGCCCTGTACGCGTGGGGGCTGCTCGCCGTCTGCGGCGCGGTCATGACGGCGGAGGACGGCGGCACCGACTCCTCGCCGCCCCGGTCCTGCCGTACGGCGGGCTGGTCGGAGCGGCACCAACAGGGCATCGAAATCGTCGACTACAAGGTCACGTACGTCCCGCTCGGCTTCGTCTGCGAGACGAGCGACGGCGGGAGTTACGACAACGGTGACGTGCCCGGGTACGTCAACCCGGCCGTCCTGGGCCTGGGCCTCACCGCCGCCGGGGGCGCGATCGGCTCGGGGTACGCCTCGGAGCTGCGGGCCCGGGCGGAATCGCGCAGGGGCCGGGCCGGTTAGCCTCGGTTCTCCAGGGACCGGCAAACATGGCCGGGGCCCGGCAGAAGTGGTGGGAGGCAGCATGGCGAGGATCCCCAGCGCGGTGGTCGCCGCGGGCGGGCTCGTGGGTGGCTACGGCGTGGCCCGCTGGACCAGGAAGCGTCAACTGGGCGGGGCCGTACTGGCCGTCGCGGGGGCCACGGCCGCGCAGCAGTGGCGGCAGCAGGCGGGCGGGAAGGCCGCGGGGGCGCTGACCGCCGCCTATGTGGCCGCCTTCGCCGGGTCGCATCCGCTGGCCAAGAAGGTGGGCGCCTGGCCAGCCGTCTTCGGGGTGGCGGGGGCGGTCGCCCTGGCGTCCTGGGCGGTGGCGGACCGCAGGGGCTGAGGCAACGGGCTCGTCCCGTCGCCCGGCCCCGGCGGCGCTCGCTACCCTCCCGCCATGCCGAGGAAGACGCCGACCGAGCTGGTGGTGGACCTGCGGGGGCGGTCGTTCGACTCGCTCGACGACTTCTGGGACGCCGTCGCCGGCCCGCTCGGACTGCCGGAGGGGTTCGGCCGGAACACGGAGGCCCTGCGGGACACCCTCCAGGTCGGCGGCGTCTCGGAGGTCGTCGACCGCCACGACGTCGTGAGTGTCCACGTCGACAAGCGCGGCGTCTTCACCTCGCGGGACCGCGAGACGCGGGCGTTGCGCAGAGCGTTCGCCGGCCCGCGGTCACGGCTGGTCGCCCACGTCGTTTTGGACTGACGTCGGTCCGGCGCGCAGATGCGTCAGAACGTTCACGACCCGCCCGCCCGGATCCCGTACGAAGAAGCGCCGTACGCCCCACTCCTCGTCCCGGAGCTCCCGTACGACCTCCGCGCCCGACGCCACCACCTGCGCGTACACGGCGTCTACGTCCTCGACCTCCACGCTCAGATCGGGGACGACGTGGGCGGTGCGTTCCTCGGTGAAGAAGCTGATCTGGGCGGTGGGGTTGGCGGGGGACGCCATCGTCATCACCCAGCCCATGTGCATCACCTCCTCGAAGCCGAGCAGGCCGTAGAAGTCCTGGTTCGTCCGCACGGCGGCCTCGGACCCGACGTGGACATTGGGGACGATCCTGCGGATGGTCATCGAATGCGGCTCCTGATCGGCGTCGGTTCTCCGTGATCGGCGTGCGGAGTTTCTGTTATCCCCCGCAGTCTCCCCCCGTCTCCTCACCGTCCCCAGCCGCAGGCACGCGAGGAATTGACGACGTGACACGACAGATCAGCCGCCGGAGCATGCTCAAGGCCGCGGGTGCGGCAGCCGGAGCCGTCGGTATCGGTACGGCCGTGCTGCCCACCCCTGCCGCGGCGGCCGGCGCCTACGCCCACCCCGGCCTCCTGCACACCCGCGCCGACCTCGACCGTATGGCCGCCAAGGTGAAGGCGGGCGCCGCTCCCTACACGGCCGGGTTCGCCAAGCTGACCGCCAACCGGCACTCCCAGAGCGGCTGGGCGGCCAATCCGCAGGAGATCGTGTACCGGGGTTCCGGCTCGCCGCAGAACTACCGCACCCTCTACAACGACGTCCACGCCGCCTACCAGAACGGCCTGCGCCACCACGTCAGCGGTGACGGCGCGCACGCCGACACCGCCGTCGCGATCCTCAACGCGTGGTCGGCCAAACTGACCGCGCTGCACGGCAGCGCCGACCGCTTCCTGGCCGCCGGCCTGTACGGCTACCAGATCGCCAATGCCGCCGAACTCGTCCGCGACCACCCCGACTTCGAGCTCGACCGGTTCCAGGAGATGCTGAGCACCGTCTTCGCGCCGCTCAGCGACGACTTCCTGGCCCGGCACAACGGCGCCGTCGTCAGCAACTACTGGACCAACTGGGACCTCGCCGCCATGGCGTGCGTCCTGGCCGGCGGCATCTTCTGCGACGACAAGGCCCAGGTCGCCCGCGCCGTCGAGTACTTCAAGCACGGCGAGGGCCTCGGCTCGGTCAAGAACGCCATGCCCGTCGTGCACGACGACGGACTCGCCGAGTGGCTGGAGGCCGGCCGCGACCAGGGGCACGCCCTGCTCGGCGTCGGCCTGATGGGCACGTTCTGCGAGATGGCCTGGAACCAGGGCATCGACCTGTACGGCTACGACGACAGCCGCTTCCTCAAGGGCGCCCAGTACGTCGCCAAGTGGGCCATGGGCGGTGAGGTGCCGTTCACCGCGAACACCCGCAGGAAGGGCGCGATCAACGGCTGGTCGGGGTCGGAGACCGTGACGTCGGCAGCGCCCGTGGACCCGGCGATGACCCGCCCCATCTGGGCGATGATCGCCAACCACTACACCAAGCGCCGGGGCCTGTCGGCGTCGTACCTCACGCAGATCGCCGCGAAGTCCGCGCCGGAGGGCGGCGGCGGGGACTACGGCCCCAACAGCGGCGGCTACGACCAACTGGGCTTCGGCACACTGGCGTTCACCCGGGACAAGGCGACGGCCACGGGCACGGGCGGTTCGCCGAGTCCGGCGGCGTCGGCGTCCGCCGCTGCCGGCTCGGGGTCGGACCCCCGGCCGCAGACCGGCGGCTCCCCGGCGTCGCCCTCCGCGTCCGCCTCCTCCGCCGCCGCCGCAGGTGACCTCGCCGCCACCGGCTCGAACGACATCATCGGCTGGACCGCCGCCACGGGCATCACCGCCCTCGCCGGCGGTGTGCTCCTGCTGCGCCGCCGCGACCGGGCCCGGCGCGCCTCGCAGTAGAGGGCGCGGCAGCAAGGGGCGGGCGAAAGGCTCCGGTCCCGGCTCTTTACCGGGGGAGAGCCGGGGCCGGCCCGGCCACCGCCGTGAGCGGGCGGGCGATGTCCTCCAGCGAGCGGCGTTCCGCGCGTACCGCGAGGAGCGCCGCGGCCAGGCCCGCCAGGCACATCAGGGCCGCGCCGATCTGGAAGGCGAGGACCGTGTCGCCGACCCTGCCGGTTTCGGTGAGGTCGGCGAACAGCAGCGGCCCGCTGATGCCGCCGGCCGCCGTGCCCAGGGCGTAGAAGAAGGCGATGGACATCGCGCGGGTCTCCATCGGGAAGACCTCGGAGACCGTGAGGTAGGCGCTCGACGCGCCGGCCGAGGCGAAGAACAGGACCGCGCACCAGCAGGCCGTCAGGGTGGCCGCGCTGAGCACACCCCGGTCGAACAGCCAGGCGGTGCCGAAGAGCAGCAGGCCCGAGAGCAGGTACGTCGACGAGATCATGATTCGGCGGCCGACCGTGTCGAACAGCTTGCCCAGCAGCAGCGGGCCCAGGAAGTTGCCGACCGCGATGACGGCGAAGTAGTAGCCGGTGGCGTCCGACGGCACGTCGTAGAACGTCGTCAGGATCGCGCCGAAGCCGAAGGTGATGGCGTTGTAGAGGAACGCTTGGCCGATGAACAGGGCGAAGCCGAGCGTCGCCCGCCTGCGGTACTTCGCGAAGACCGTACGGCCGATCTCCAGGAACGTCACGCTCCTGCGCTGGCGGATGGTGATCTCGCCCTCGGGGCGCGGCAGCGGCTCCTTCCGCCCGGCCTCCACCTGCCGCTCGATGGCGGACACGATCCGCTCGGCCTCGTCGTCGCGGCCGTGGATCAGCAGCCAGCGCGGGCTCTCCGGGACGTGCCGCCGTACCAGCAGGATCACCAGGGCGAGGACGGCGCCCAGCGCGAACGTCAGCCGCCAGCCGAGGTTCGCGGGCAGCACCGCCGTGTTCAGCGCGACGATGGACAGCAGGGAGCCGCCGACCGCGCCCAGCCAGAAGCTGCCGTTGATCATCAGGTCGACGCGGCCGCGGTACTGAGCCGGGATCAGCTCGTCGATCGCGGAGTTGATCGCCGCGTACTCGCCGCCGATACCGAAGCCGGTCAGGAAGCGGAACAGGAAGAACCACCAGGTCTCGAAGGAGAGGGCGGTCAGGGCCGTCGCCGCCAGATACACGGCGAGCGTGATCATGAAGAGCTTCTTGCGGCCCCACTTGTCTGTCAGACGGCCCCAGAACAGGGCGCCGAGACAGGCGCCGGCCACGTACAGCGCGGCGGCCAGGCCGGTGACCTGGCCGGAGGTGATGGGCAGTCCGCTGCCGGGCTCGGAGAGGCGGGGGGCGATGTTGCCGACGACCGTGACCTCCAGTCCGTCGAGGATCCAGACGGTGCCGAGACCGATCACGATCGTCCAGTGCCAGCGCGACCACGGCAGGCGGTCGAGACGGGCGGGGATGTCGGTGGTGACGGTACGGCCGGTCTCGGCCTGCGCGGTGGCCATGGGCTCCCTCCTCGTCGAGCGGAACCCGGGTCGGGTGCCCCGGCGGGGACCGCCTACGCCACCACTACGCCCCCAGCGCCCGCGACACCGTGTAGATCAGCAACCCGGCCAGCGATCCCACCACGGTGCCGTTGATCCGGATGAACTGCAGGTCGCGGCCGATGTGCGCCTCGATCTTCTTCGTCGTGTGCTCGGCGTCCCAGCTCGCCACGGTGTCCGTGATCAGGGAGGTGATCTCCTTGCGGTAGGTGGTGACGACGTACACCGCCGCGCCCTCGACCCAGCTGTCGACCTTGGCCTGGAGCCGTGGCTCGACCGCCATCCGCGATCCCAGCGACAGCAGCGAGGCACGCACGCGCAGACGCAGCTCACTGCGCTCGTCCTCGGCGGCCGAGACGATCATCGACCGTACGGCCGTCCACGCGGACGCGATCAGATCCTGGACCTCGCCGCGGCCCAGCACCTCGCCCTTGAGCCGCTCGACACGCGCGCGGGTGTCCGTGTCGGACTGCAGGTCGGAGGCAAAGTCGGTGAGGAAGCGGTCGAGGGCGCCGCGGGCCGGGTGGGAGGGCATGTCGCGCATCTCGGTGACGAAGCGGAGCAGCTCCTTGTAGACACGCTCGCCGACCCTCTTGTCGACGAACCTCGGGGTCCAGCCGGGGGCGCCGCCCTGGACGGCGTCCATGATCTCGTCGTCGTGCAGGATCAGCCAGTGCTGCGCCCGCGCGACGATCAGGTCGACGGCCCGCTTGTGGCCGCCGTCCGCGACGATCCGCTCCAGCATCTTCCCTATGCCTGGCGCGATCTCCTGGGCGTCGGCCCGCCGGGTGATCGCCTCGCCCACCACCGCCTGGACGTCCGAGTCCCGCATGACCGTCAGGGCGCCTCTGAGCGCCGCCGACAGCTCCGCCGTCACCCGGTCCGCGTGCTCGGGATCGGCCAGCCATCCGCCCAGCCGGCTGCCGATGCCGACGGCGCGCAGCCGCTGCCGTACGACGTCCTCGGAGAGGAAGTTCTCCCCGACGAACTCCCCCAGCGAGACGCCCAACTGGTCCTTCTTGTTGGGGATGATCGCGGTGTGCGGGATGGGGATGCCCAGCGGGTGGCGGAACAGGGCCGTGACCGCGAACCAGTCGGCCAGCGCGCCGACCATGCCGGCCTCGGCGGCCGCGGCGACGTAGTTCGCCCAGTCTCCGGCGCCCTCGTTCGACGCCCACTTGGCGAGGACGTACACCAGCGCCACGAACAGCAGCATCCCGGTCGCGGTGATCTTCATCCGCCGTACGCCGCGCTGTTTCTCCTCGTCCGCGGCGGTGAACGTGGTCATCGCACGTACGGCCGATACGGGGACGCGCCGGTTATCGGCGGCATCCGGCCGGGCATGCTCCTCAATGTCAGATGTTCCCATTACATCCGGATTCGTACGTTCCATCCGCTCCACCCGTCCAGTGATCCCCCGCACACATTGTCCCTTCCTGACCGACTCCTGGAACGAATCAGGAGTTCCCGGCGTCTGTCGGATGGGGGGAGGTCGATGGCGAACTCCGGATGAACTCCGGCGGCCCAATGGGGGGTCCGTGCAACTCCCCTCTGCCTCATGACGCATCATGAGGTGATCACATCGGAGCCTCGGGCTCCCATCCGCCCGAGGAGACACGCACCGCATGACCAGGCGTAACGGTTATGCCTTGCTCGCCGCGATGATCGCTCTGATCGTCACGCTTTCGGCCGCCATATACATCGGATTCGCCTCCGACGAGGGCAGCGCCACCGGCAAGAGCGCCCCCGCCCAGGAAGGCGCCCCACGCAACCCCGCCGCACCCGCCTCCACCGGCATCTGGGTCGGCGCCTGGTCCGCCTCCCCGGTCGGCGCCGAGCCCGGCACCGAGGTCGCGGGCCTGGCGGGCAGTTCGGTCCGCAACGTCGTGCACACCAGCGTCGGCGGCAAGAGCGCCCGGATCACACTGTCCAACCTCTACGGCCAGTCGGCGCTGACGATCACTCACGCGTCGATCGCCGTCTCCGCCGGCACCGGGACCGCGGCGGCCATCGCGGACACCATGCGCAGGCTGACGTTCGGGGGCAACCCCACGGTCGTCATCCCGCCGGGACAGCAGGTGCTGAGCGACGCCGTGCGCCTGGCGATCGCCGCGGACAGCGACGTCCTGGTCACCACCTACTCCCCCACCCCGTCGGGCCCGGTCACCTACCACCCGCACGCCCGCCAGACCAGTTACGTCGCCCAGGGCGACCTCACCGAGGACGCGACCGGCGTGGCGTACACCGGCCGGGTCGAGGCCTGGCGCTACCTGACCGCGCTGGACGTCCTCAGCAACGAGTCCGACGGCACCGTCGTGGTCTTCGGCGACTCCCTGACCGACGGCATCACGTCCACCGAGAACGCCAACCTCCGCTGGACGGACGCCCTGTCGCGCCGGCTGCGCACGGCGATCACGGCCGGCGAGAACGTGCCGCGCTACAGCGTCGTCAACCAGGGCATCAGCGGCAACCAGATCCTCGCCAGCGGCGCCGGGCGCCCCGCGAACAACGAGGCGGGCCTCAGCCGCTTCGAGCGCGACGTCCTCTCCCGCACGAACGTCAAGGTCGTCGTCATCGACCTCGGCGTCAACGACATCCTGCGCAACCCCAACCTCGCCGACCCCGACCGCATCCTCGACGGCCTGCGCACCCTGGTCCGCCAGGCCCACGCCCGCGGCATCAAGGTCGTCGGCGCGACCTTGATGCCCTTCCAGGGCCACCGCGGCTACACCGACGCCCGCGAGAACGTACGCCGGCAGATCAACGCCGAGATCCGCGCGGGCCGGGTCTTCGACGCGGTCGCCGACTTCGACCAGGCCGTACGCGACCCGTACAACCCGCGCAAGTTCCGCCCCGACTACGACTCGGGCGACCACCTCCACCCGAGCGACAAGGGCTACGAGCGGATGGCGCAGGCCTTCAACCTCCAGGACCTGAGGGGCTCGGCACCGGCGAAGCTGTAGGGGGGCCGGCCCGTCAGCGGGCAGTCGTAGCCTGCTCAGCCTGCGGGCAGTCGGCCCGCCCAACTGCGGGCAGTCGTGCCGCTTGGGGCGGCACCCGTCCCAAAGAGAGGCGGCACCCCGCCAGCGCCGGGCTGCGCACCCACCCCCGCCCAGCCCCCACGCCGGGCAGCCCGCAGCCAACGGCAGCTCAGTCCAGCTCCCGCCGCTGTTCCCGCCGCTCCAGCTTCTCCCGCCGCCGCTGCTCCCGAACCTCCTGCCGCTGGGCCCGCGTCAGCTTCCGCTGGACCTCGACGCCGCCCCAGAAGGCGAACCCGGTCACGATCACCCGCGGCGCTCCCGGATCCCCCGGCACGCTCTCCTCACGTTCGTCGAAGCCGCCCATGATCCCGACACCGCGCACCACGACCTCGACGCCGGGCGGCACGATCACTTCCACCCCGCCCATGATCGCGACGCAGTTGATCACGATCTCCCGGTCGGCGAAGTTCGCGTCCCGCAGATCGATCTCCCCGCCGCCCATGAGGGCGACGCCGGTGAACCGCTTCGGCGCCGTCCACCGCCCCTTGCGCTGAAATCCCGCCATCACGGCGACGCCCCACGTCGACGACCCCTCCCCGCCGACGATCCGATCCGCCCAACTCCCGCCCGAGAGCTCGGCCTTCTTCACCATGTCGACCGTGGGCACGGCGACCGCGCCGACGGGCAGATCCCGGGTGATCGGCGCCAGTTCCCCGTACGTCCGCGCCTTGTACGTGGCGTCCAGGCGCTCCTCGAACTCCTCCATGTCGAGCCGCCCCTCCGCGAGGGCGTCCCGCAGGATCTCGGCGACTCGTTCACGATCGGCGTCGGAGGCACGAAGCTCCGGGGCATCGTCGGTCATGCACAGCAGCCTACGAGCAACCCCGCCCCGGTGCTACGAGACCGCCTTGCCCGCGTCCCCCACGTTCCCCGCGTCCGCCGCCTTCTCCGCCTGTTCGGCGTACATCTTCGCGATCACGGCCTCGATGTCCGGCTCCCGCACCGACAGATCCACCAGCGGATACTCCGCCGCGACCCGCGCCACCAGCACCGCCGCCGACTCGGCCGCCGGAAACGCCAGCCACTGCCGCGGCCCCTCCACCTTCACCACGCGCGCGGGCGCCGCCTCGATCGGCGGGAGCTCGCGCTCCAGGTCGACCACGAGGGTGCGCTCGCTCTCCCCCACCTCGTGCAGGCCGGCGAGCGGGCCGTCGTACATCAACCGCCCGTGGTCGATGACCATCACCCGCGAGCACAACTGCTCGATGTCCTGCAGATCGTGCGTGGTCAGCAGCACCGTCGTGCCGCGCTCGGCGTTCAACTCGCGCAGGAACTCCCGGACCTTCGCCTTGGAGATGACGTCGAGCCCGATCGTCGGCTCGTCCAGGTACAGCACCTCCGGGTCGTGCAGCAGCGCCGCCGCGATGTCACCGCGCATCCGCTGGCCGAGGGAGAGCTGGCGTACGGGGACGTCCAACAGCTCGCCCAGATCGAGGAGTTCGACGAGACGGTCGAGGTTCTCGCGGTAACGGGCGTCCGGGATGCGGTACATGCGGTGCATCAGCTTGTACGAGTCGATCAGCGGCAGATCCCACCACAGGGTGGTGCGCTGCCCGAACACCACGCCGATGCGGTGCGCGAGCCGCATCCGCTCGCGGGACGGGTCGATGCCGGCCACCCGGAGCCGGCCGCCGCTCGGGGTCAGGATGCCGGTCAGCATCTTGATCGTCGTCGACTTGCCGGCGCCGTTCGGCCCGATGTAGCCGACCATCTCGCCGCGCGCCACGCGGAAGGAGATCGAGTCGACGGCCCGCACCTGCCGCCGCTCCCGCTTCAGGAAACCGGTCTTCTTGCGTACGTCGAAGACCTTCTCGACACCGTCGAGTTCGATGAACGCGTCCGTGTCCGTGTTCGTGCCCTCCATCGCCTGCCCCTAACTTCCCGTACTCCGATACGACCGCAGCCCGGCCCGCCACGCCAGACCTGCCGGCACACAGCACGCCGCCGCCACCAGCGGTGAGGTGAAGGCCGCCCACTGCGGCAGGTCGAGCGGATACGGCCGCTCCAGCACATAGGCGGCCGGCACCCAGTTGACGAAGGCGAGCGGCAGCATGAACGTCACCCCGCGCAAGAAGTCCTTGCCGAACACGGTCGGCGGGTACTGCAACAGCGTGGTGCCGCCGTACGTGAAGGCGTTCTGCACCTCGGCGGCGTCCTGCGCCAGGAACTGGAACGCCGCGCCCGCCACGAACAGAGCGCAGAAGATCACCCCGCCGCTGACCACCATCACCGGCACCAGCAGCACCTTCGCCAGGGTCCAGTCGACGTCGACCGCCGACAGCCCCCAGCCCAGCACCAGCACGCCCTGGGTGATCCGGCCCAGGCGGCGCAGCGCGAAGTGGTCCGCGGCGACCTGGGCGAGCACCGGGGCGGGCCGCACGAGCAGCGTGTCGAAGGAACCGTCGCGCATCCGGCCGCCGAGGACGTCCATCGAGCCGAAGGTCAGGTCGGCGAGCCCGAACGCCGTCGCCGAAAGCCCGTACAGGAAGGCGACCTCGGCCAGCGGCCAGCCGCCCAGCGAGTCGACCTGCGAGAACATCAGCAGGATCGCCACGAAGTCCAGGCCGGTCACCAGCAGGTTGCCGAAGACGGTGACGACGAAGGAGGCGCGGTAGGTCATGGTGGACCGGATCCACATCCCGGCGATCAGCCGATAGGTCCGCAGCGCCTCACCCGCCCCGGACATCCGGGAGATCCCGGCCGCCCTGCTTCCGGAGATCCCGCTCCCGGTCTCACCCACCCTGCACCACCACCCGCCGCGTCGCCGCCGACTGCATCAGCCGCCCGGCCGCCAGCAACACCACCGCCCACGCCGCCTGGAAGGCGTACGCCCGCAGCGGGTCGGTCTCCCCCATGAGCACGTCCGCCGGCATCTGCAGCTGCGCCGCCCACGGCAGCACCCGCACGATCTCGCCGAACGCTCCCGGGAAGGCGTTCAGGGGCAGCACCATGCCGGAGAAGAAGATCCCCGTGATCATCAGGGCCTGATTGACGCCCATGCCGTCCATCAGCCAGAACACGCTCAGCGCCGCCAGATAGCGGATCGCGAAGCTGACCAGCGTCGCCAGCAGGAGGGCGACGACGAAGGCCGCCCAAAGGGTGACGTCCGTCGGCAGTGCCATCGGGAAGAAGACGGCGCCGAACACGAACGGGATCACCCCCCGCCCCAGCATCTGGAACAGCGCCCGCCCCACGTCGCCCGCCAGCCACCACAGTTGGAGATCGGCCGGCCGGTACAGGTCGACGGCGATCTCACCGGTGCGGATTCGCTCCATCAGGTCCTTCTCGGCACCGCCGCCCTGAATGGCCAGCGTCGCGTAGAGGCACTGGCCCAGCCACACGTAGGTCACGGCCTGCGCCTGGTCGTACCCGCCGAGATGCGGCTTCTCGTCCCACAGCGCCAAGTAGGTGTAGACGAGGATCACTCCGAAGACGGTGTTGGTGAACACCCCGGCCGCGGTGGCCGCCCGATACGTCGCGTATCGTCTGAATCCGCCCGCCGCGACGGCTAAGTACAACCGCCCCGATCCCACATCCACAGCCCTCCTCGCCCGCCCGGCACCGAAGCGCAGGAGCCTAGTGCGCGCAAGACGGGAGCTGCCAGCCGATTTCGGGGATGCCCGGCGCGAGAGCCTGCTCACTTTCCGGGGACTCGCGCCGTTTCCGGGAACGGAACGCCCGGTGCGAGAGTCTTCAATGGGGGCGCAGTAGGCGTACGAGGCGTACGGGAACGTACGACGCGAAACAGGAGTCCGTGCACGACATGAGCGACGAGCAGCAGCCGCCACAGCAGTCGACCCGGAAGCCGGGACGGCCGAAACGCACGGGCTGGCGACGGATCATCCCGACCTGGCGCACGGTGCTCGGCACCTTCGTGATCGGCGCACTGCTGCTCTTCGGCCTGTTCTTCCTCGGCTACTCCATGGTCAAGATCCCGCCGGCCAACGCGCTCGCCACCAAGCAGGCCAACGTCTACATGTACGCGGACGGCACCGTGATCGCCCGCGACGGTGAGGTCAACCGGGAGAACGTCACCCTCGCGCAGATGTCCAAGGCCGCCCAGCACGCGATCCTGGCCGCCGAGGACCGCGACTTCTACACCGAGTCCGCGATCGACCCGAAGGCGATGCTGCGCGCGGCCTGGAACACGGCCACCGGCAAGGGCAAGCAGTCCGGCTCCACCATCACCCAGCAGTACGTGAAGAACTACTACCTGCGTCAGGAGCAGACCGTCACCCGAAAGGTGAAGGAGTTCTTCATCTCGATCAAGCTGGACCGCGAGAAGAGCAAGGACGACATCCTCGAGGGCTACCTCAACACCAGCTTCTTCGGCCGTAACGCCTACGGCATCCAGGCCGCCGCCCAGGCCTACTACGGCATGGACGCCAAGGACCTCGACCCGGCCCGCGCCGCCTACCTGGCCGCGCTGGTCAACGCGCCCAGCGAGTACGACGTCGTCGCCCACCCGGAGAACAAGTCCGCGGCCGTGGCCCGCTGGAACTACGTCCTGGACGGCATGGTCACCAAGGGCTGGCTGTCCGAGAGCAAGCGTGCGGGCATGAAGTTCCCGATGCCGAAGGAGGCCTCGGGCTCCACCGGGCTGTCCGGGCAGCGCGGTTACATCGTGGGGATCGTCAAGGACTATCTGACCAAGAACAAGATCGTCAGCGCGGAGGAGCTCGAGGCCGGCGGCTACCGCGTCACCACCACCCTGCACAAGGACAAGCAGGACGCCTTCGTCGACGCCGTCAACGACCAGCTGATGTCCAAGCTGGACAAGAAGAACAACAAGGTCGACACCTACGTCCGCGCGGGCGGCGCCTCCGTCGACCCGAAGACCGGCAAGGTCGTCGCGATGTACAACGGCATCGACTACGTGAAGCAGTACACCCCGAACGCCACCCGCCGGGACTTCCAGGTCGGCTCCACCTTCAAGCCGTTCGTCTTCACCTCGGCCGTGGAGAACGAGTCGACCACGCAGGACGGCCGCCAGATCACCCCGAACACGATCTACGACGGCACCAACAAGCGCCCCGTCCAGGGCTGGAGCGGCGGCAGTTACGACCCCGCGAACGAGGACGACGTCTCCTACGGCAACATCAACGTCCGTACGGCCACCGACAAGTCCGTCAACTCGGTGTACGCGCAGATGGCTGTCGACGTGGGTCCCGAAAAGGTGAAGGACACCGCCGTCGAGCTGGGCCTGCCGGCCAGCACCCCGGAGCTGTATCCGTCCCCGTCCATCGCGCTCGGCGTGGCCACCGCCAGCGTCCTCGACATGGCGGAGGCCTACGCGACGCTCGCCAACCACGGCAAGCACGGCACGTACACCATGATCGAGAAGATCACCAAGGACGGCGCCGACGTCATCGAGATGCCGGAGCGCAAGACCTCCCAGGTCGTCAGCCGCGAGGCCGCCGACACCACGACCTCCGTCCTGCAGAGCGTCGTCGACAACGGCACCGCCACCGCCGCCCAGGCCGCCGGCCGCCCGGCGGCGGGCAAGACGGGTACGGCGGAGGAGGACCAGGCCGCCTGGTTCGCCGGCTACACCCCCGAACTCGCCACGGTCGTCGCCGTCATGGGCCAGGACCCGGTCACCGCCAAGCACAAGTCGCTGTACGGCGCGATGGGCCTGGCCCGCATCAACGGCGGCGGCGCGCCCACCGACATCTGGGCCCAGTACACGAAGACGGCGCTGAAGGGGAAGCCGGTCAGCGAGTTCGACCTGGAGCTCCAGGAGGGGGCCGACCAGCCCCAGTACCCGACGACCGACCCGACCCAGGGCGACCAGAGCACCGGTGGCCAGAACGACGGCGGCACCACCGGGGACGCCACCGGCGGCCAGGACACCGAGGGCCAGACCGGCGGTGAGACGCCGGGTCAGACGGACGGCGGCACGACGGGCGACACGACGACCGGCGGCACGACCGACGGGGGCACGACCACCGACGGCGGCACCACCGGCGACACGACAACGGGCGGCACGACCGACGGGGGCACGACCACCGACGGGGGCACCACCGGCGACACGAGCACCGGCGGGGCGGATACCGGAGGCAGTACGGGCGACACCAGCACCGGAGGTGCCGACACCGGAGGCGGAGAGACGACGGGAGACCCTGGCGGACTGGGTCAGTGACCGCTGGTCGCCTTGAGCCCCACCACGGCGACCAGCAGCAGGCAGACGAAGAAGATCCGCGCGGCGGTGACCGGCTCCCCCAGCACCGCCATACCGACCACCGCCGCGCCGGCCGCGCCGATGCCCACCCATACGCCGTAGGCGGTACCGATGGGCAGCGACCTCGCCGCGTACGACAGCAGCAGCATGCTGGCGACGATGCCGGCGCCGGTGAACAGGCTGGGCAGGGGACGGGTGAAGCCGTCGGTGTACTTCATCCCGATCGACCAGCCGACTTCCAGCACACCGGCGACGACGAGCAGAACCCAGGCCATGACGAGCACCTTTCGCAAAGACGGAAACCTGGCGGTGCGTCGTCTTTGCCTTCACCCGGTACGGCGCGTCTCGTCGGGGCCCTTCAAAGCTAGCAAGAAACGAGGAAGGGGCTGGTGACGAGAGTCACCAGCCCCTTCCAACCGTCGATTCAGAGGTAGAGCTCAGAGATAGAGCCCCGTCGAGTCCTCCGACCCTTCGAACCGGTCGGCGGCCACGGCGTGCAGATCACGCTCGCGCATGAGTACGTACGCGACGCCGCGCACCTCGACCTCGGCACGGTCCTCCGGGTCGTACAGGACCCGGTCGCCGGTCTCCACGGTCCGTACGTTCTGCCCCACCGCGACGACCTCGGCCCAGGCCAGCCGGCGGCCGACGGCGGCGGTGGCGGGGATCAGGATGCCGCCACCGGAACGCCGCTCGCCCTCGCTGGTGTCCTGCCGCACGAGGACTCGGTCGTGCAGCATCCGGATGGGCAGCTTGTCGTGGTGGGTGCTGTGCTCGTTTCTGTTGGCGCTCACGCCTTTGAACCTACCTGCCTTTGCCGCGTCCGTACGCCGGTGGGTCCGCCGCCGCTCAGTCCTTGCGGCGCCGGGTGCCGAGGGCCAGCAGGCCCACGAGGCCGACGGCGACGAGCGCGACGGGCACGATCCGCTCCAGGCGGGGCGCGCCCTCCTCGTCGGTGAACTTGGCCTTCACATCGCTCACGGCCCGGTTGACCCCGACGTAGGCCCGTCCGAGCGTGTGGTCGATGTTCGAGACGACCTTGGCCTTGGCGTCGCCGACGATCGTCTTCGGATGCACGCGCACCCCGATCTCGTCGAGCGTCTCGGCCAGCGCTGCGCGGCGGGCTTTGATGTCCGCCTCGATCTGCGCCGGTGTTCTGGTGTCCGACGTGTCCGCCACCGTACGGCCTCCGAAGTGAAGCTGATGCTGTTTGCGGACAGTCTGTCAGCTCCACGCCGGACCGCACTGTCAGGCTCCCCGGTTACGCTGGTCCGATGAGCGAGCGACTCCAGCCGGGGGACGTGGCCCCCGCCTTCACCCTGCCCGACGCCGACGGCAACGAGGTGTCCCTGTCGGACCACAAGGGCCGCAAGGTCATCGTGTACTTCTACCCGGCGGCCCTGACGCCCGGCTGCACCAAGCAGGCCTGCGACTTCACGGACAACCTGGAACTGCTGGCCGGCGCCGGGTACGACGTGATCGGCGTCTCCCCCGACAAGCCGGAGAAGCTCGCCAAGTTCCGCGACCAGGAGTCCCTGAAGGTCACCCTGCTCGCCGACCCGGAGAAGTCCGTCACCGAGGCCTACGGGGCCTACGGCGAGAAGAAGAACTACGGCAAGACGTACATGGGCGTCATCCGGTCCACGATCGTGGTGGACGAGGAGGGCAAGGTCGAGCGGGCGCTGTACAACGTGCGGGCGACCGGCCACGTGGCGAAGATCATCAAGGATCTGGGCATCTGACCACCCGGCCCGGCCAGTAGCATGGCCGGGCAAGGTCACGCGGCCGTGGTGGAATTGGCAGTCACGCTGGGTTTAGGTCCCAGTGGGGTAACACCCGTGAGGGTTCGAGTCCCTCCGGCCGCACCAACTACTGCGTCAGCAGTTCCCTTACGACCGGCACCAGCGCCCGGAACGCCTTGCCCCGGTGGCTGATCGCGTTCTTCTCGTCCGGCGTCAGCTCGGCGCAGGTGCGGGTCTCGTCCTCCGGCTGGAGGATCGGGTCGTACCCGAAGCCGTTCGTGCCCACCGGCGTGTGGCGCAGGGTGCCCCGCAACTGCCCCTCGACCACCCGCTCCGTGCCGTCCGGCAGGGCGAGCGCCGCCGCGCAGGCGAAGTGGGCGCCCCGGTGGGCGTCGTCGATGTCGGACAACTGGGCGAGCAGCAGCTCCAGGTTGGCCTTGTCGTCACCGTGCCGGCCCGCCCAGCGGGCGGAGAAGATGCCGGGGGCTCCGTTCAGGACGTCGACGCAGAGCCCCGAGTCGTCGGCGACGGCGGGCAGCCCGGTCGCCTGGGCCAGGGCGTGCGCCTTGAGCAGGGCGTTCTCGGCGAAGGTGACGCCGGTTTCCTTGACATCGGGAATGTCCGGGAAGGCGTCCGCGCCGACGAGGTCGTGAAGCAGCCCTGCGTCGGCGAGGATCGCCCTGAGCTCGGTGATCTTCCCGGCGTTACGGGTGGCGAGGATGAGGCGGGTCATGGCCACACAGTAGCCATGAGGCTCGATGGCGCCCCAAAACAGGGCGCGGAGGCGCCCCTATAGGGGCGCGGGGAACTGCGCGACCAGCCACAACGAACCCGCAGCCCTCCACCTACAGAACCCGGCACACGAGAGGCCCCCGCCCAGCCGGCGCAGCTACGACGTGCAGACCTTGGTCAGCTCGCCCGCCGCATCCGTCACCGGGCTGACGTCCGGCGTCTCGTCCCCGTTCTTGACGGCGTCACGGACGTTGGTGACGGCCGTCTGGAGGTCGTCCACGGCCTTGTTGACGTCGGCGTTGTCCGTCTTGTCGCCGATCTTGTCGAGGTTCTTGTCGATGGAGTTCAGGGACTCCTCGAGCTGGGTCGGGTCGTTCGACGCGTTCTCCACGGCCTGCTGGAGCTCGGTCACACTGTCGGCGATGGTCTCGGCCGTCTGGACGCAGTCCAGCGCCTTGTTGACGGCGTCGCAGCCGGTGGTCAGCCCGGCCGTCAGCCCGACTGCCGCAACGGCTGCGGCGGCTATGGCGATACGGCTCCGGCGGCGTCGGCTCGTGGCCATGGTTGACGTTCCCTCCCTGCTCTCAGGCCCGCAGGGCCCCCGTTTGTCACTGGCCGGGCGTACGGTGGTGTGCCGTACGCCCGTACCCCTAATGACGCCACGCAGGACTGCGCGGTTGCCCGGAGCTGCGGCTCTTCTTGGTGCGTCCTTTACTTTTCGAGGACGGTATCAAGTGCCTTGCGCTGCGCTTCCGCCAGCTCCCCGCAACCGGAAACCGCGAGGTCCAGCAGGGAGTTGAGTTCCTCGCGGGCGAAGGGCTCGGCCTCGGCGGTGCCCTGGACCTCGACGAAGCGGCCGTCGCCGGTGCAGACGACGTTCATGTCGGTGTCGGCCTTCACGTCCTCCTCGTAGCAGAGGTCGAGGAGCGGTACGCCGCCGACGATGCCGACCGAGACGGCGCTGACCGTGCCGGTGATCGGCTTGCGGCCCGCCTTGATCAGCTTCTTGCCCTGGGCCCAGGAGACGGCGTCCGCGAGTGCGACGTAGGCGCCGGTGATGGCCGCCGTACGCGTACCGCCGTCGGCCTGGAGGACGTCGCAGTCGAGGACGATGGTGTTCTCGCCGAGCGCCTTGTAGTCGATGACCGCGCGCAGGGAGCGGCCGATGAGGCGGCTGATCTCGTGGGTACGGCCGCCGATCTTGCCCCGGACGGACTCGCGGTCGCCGCGGGTGTTGGTGGCGCGCGGCAGCATGGCGTACTCGGCGGTGACCCAGCCCTCGCCGCTGCCCTTGCGCCAGCGCGGGACGCCTTCGGTGAAGGAGGCGGTGCACAGGACCTTCGTGTCGCCGAAGGAGACGAGGACGGAGCCCTCCGCGTGCTTGCTCCAGGCGCGTTCGATGGTGACCGGGCGGAGCTGTTCGGGGGTGCGGCCGTCGATTCGGGAGATCGAAGACGAAGCTGACGAGGCTGACGTGGCTGACATGGCGTCGAGCCTAGCCGCACATGGGGAAGGGGCCGCTCCCCCGGTGGGAAGCGGCCCCTTCGGCGAGCTCGGGAGCTCACATCATGTCTTCGATCTCCGCCGCGATCGGGTCGGCGTCGGTGCCGATGACGACCTGGATGGCGGTGCCCATCTTCACGACGCCGTGGGCGCCGGCGGCCTTCAGGGCGGACTCGTCGACCAGCGAGGGGTCGGAGACCTCGGTGCGAAGGCGGGTGATGCAGCCCTCGATCTCCTCGATGTTGTCGATGCCGCCGAGCCCGGCGACGATCTTCTCAGCCTTGCTGGCCATGTCGGTCTCCTCACGCACTGTTGGCCCAACTTCACGAGCGATTGTGTCGTGCGTACCGAAGGATGACGTCACAGCAACCCAATCGTCGGTAACTGGTCTACACCACGTGACAGGCGGTCGCCAACCCATGAGTGCCGAGACCGAGATCTCCCCCGCGCGCCGGCGGTGGCAGGCGGTGTTCCAGGGCCTTCAGAAGATGGGCCGCAGCCTCCAGTTGCCGATCGCGGTCCTGCCGGCCGCCGGCATCCTCAACCGCCTCGGCCAGCCTGATGTGTTCGGGGACGACGGTCTGGGCTGGGACAACGTCTCGAAGGTGATGGACGGCGCGGGCGGCGCGCTGCTCGACGGGTCGCTCGGGCTGCCGTTGCTGTTCTGCGTCGGTGTGGCCATCGGCATGGCGAAGAAGGCGGACGGTTCCACGGCGCTCGCGGCGGTGACGGGGTTCCTCGTCTACTACAGCGTGCTGCGCGAGTTCCCGGAGGACTGCCCGGAGGGGACGAGGGAGATCCCCGACATCGGGTGCGCCGCGGCCGAAGGGGCGGTGAGCGCGTACGAGTACCAGAACCCGGGGGTCTTCGGCGGCATCGTGATCGGTCTGCTCGCGGCCTTCTTCTGGCAGCGCTACCACCGGACGAAGCTGGTGGACTGGCTCGGCTTCTTCAACGGGCGGCGGCTCGTCCCGATCATCATGGCGTTCGTGGCGATCGTGGTCGCGGTGCTGTGCCTGTGGGTCTGGCCGCCGATCGGTGACGCGCTGGAGAGCTTCAGCGACTGGATGAGCGACCTGGGCGCCTGGGGCGCGGGCGTGTTCGGCATCGCCAACCGGGCCCTGCTGGTCGTGGGTCTGCACCAGTTCCTCAACGTGCCCATCTGGTTCCAGTTCGGCAGCTACACCAAGCCGGACGGTGAGGTGGTGCACGGCGACATCAACATGTTCCTCGCGGGCGACCCGGACGCCGGCCAGTTCACCTCGGGTTTCTTCCCGATCATGATGTTCGCCCTCCCGGCGGCGGCCCTCGCGATCACGCACTGCGCGCGGCCGAGCCGCCGCAAGGAGGTCGGCGGCCTGATGCTGTCGGTGGCCCTGACGTCCTTCGTCACCGGCATCACGGAACCGATCGAGTACTCGTTCCTCTTCATCGCCCCGCTCCTCTACGCGGTCCACGCACTGCTGACGGGTGTCTCGATGGCGGTGACCTGGGGACTGGGCGTGCACGACGGCTTCAGCTTCTCGGCCGGGCTGATCGACTACATCATCAACTGGAACCTGGCGACGAGACCCTGGGCGATCATTCCGATCGGCCTGTGCTTCGCCGTCCTCTATTACGCGATCTTCCGTTTCGCGATCACGAAGTTCGATCTCAAGACTCCGGGTAGGGAGCCGGAGGAGGAGGTCGAGGACGTCACCAAGGTCTGACTGAAGGTCCGGAAGCAGGGCACTGCGCGTAGCGCTTCGGTTGCGGATTTCACGGGTTCCTTATATCGCCCCCACCGTGCTACAACAGGTCTACACCACTCAGTGGTGTAGACCAGACGCCGCCGTCCCCTTCCTGTCCCCCGGGCGGCGCCGCCATGCCCTCCCCCAGCCTACGGCCGGGCGGACCCCCAGGAGGAAGTTGTGACCACGGCCAGCGCCGCTCCCGCGGCCGACAAGAAAAAGGGCGCCGCTGTGATGGCTGTGATGCAGCGCATCGGCCGCAGCCTGATGCTGCCGGTGGCGGTCCTGCCCGCCGCCGCGCTCCTGGTCCGCCTCGGCAACAACGACATGCTGGGCCGTCCGGAGTTCCCCGGCTTCCTCACGAAGATCGCGGGCTTCATGGCGGCCGGCGGGAACGCCATCCTCGACAACATGGCGCTGCTGTTCGCCGTCGGCATCGCGATCGGCTTCGCGAAGAAGTCGGACGGCTCGACGGCGCTCGCGGCCGTCGTCGGCTACCTGGTCTTCAAGAACGTGCTCGGCACGTTCACCGACCCGAACCTGCCCCAGGTGGCGACGGCCGTCGACGGCAAGGTCGTGATGGTGGACGCACCGGTGGACGCCAAGGTCCTCGGCGGTGTGGTGATGGGCATCGTCGTGGCCCTCCTCTACCAGCGCTTCTACCGCACCAAGCTGCCGGACTGGGCGGGCTTCTTCGGCGGCCGCCGAATGGTCCCGATCCTCTCGGCCTTCGCGGGCCTGGTCATCGGCATAGTCTTCGGCTACGTCTGGCCGGTCCTGGGCACGGCTCTGCACAACTTCGGCGAGTGGCTGGTCGGCTCCGGGGCCGTCGGCGCCGGCATCTTCGGTGTCGCCAACCGTGCGCTGATCCCGATCGGCATGCACCACCTGCTGAACTCCTTCCCCTGGTTCCAGGCCGGCGAGTACAAGGGCAAGAGCGGCGACATCGCCCGGTTCCTGGCGGGCGACCCGACCGCCGGCCAGTTCATGACCGGCTTCTTCCCGATCATGATGTTCGCGCTGCCGGCCGCGTGCCTCGCGATCGTGCACTGCGCCCGGCCCGAGCGCCGCAAGGTCGTCGGCGGCATGATGTTCTCCCTCGCGCTGACCTCCTTCGTCACGGGTGTCACCGAGCCGATCGAGTTCACCTTCATGTTCATCGCCCCGGTGCTGTACGCGATCCACGCGGTGCTGACCGGTGTGTCGATGGCCCTGACCTGGTCGCTCGGCATGAAGGACGGCTTCGGGTTCTCGGCCGGCGCGGTCGACTTCGGCCTCAACCTGGGCATCGCGACCAACCCGTGGGGCCTGGCCCTGGTGGGCCTGTGCTTCGCCGCGGTCTACTACGTGGTCTTCCGGTTCGCGATCATCAAGTTCAACCTGCCGACCCCGGGCCGCGAGTCCGACGAGGAACTCGCCGAACTCCAGAAGGCGGAGGCGAAGTAGGCCCGACGGCCGTCGACAACGCAACGCGAAGGCCCCGGAACCTGAACAGGTTCCGGGGCCTTCGCGCGCCTGCGCACATACGGGCCTGAACCCCGTACGGGCTGTTTCCCGACCGGCTAGATCTCGTACGTCCGCCGCGGCACCGCCAGCTCCACCGGCCCGTCGTAAACCGCCCGCGCATCGGCCAGGTTGACCTCGGGGTCGGTCCACGGCGGGATGTGGGTCAGTACCAGGCGGCGGGCGTTCGCGCGGGACGCGGTCTGGCCTGCCTCGCGGCCGTTGAGGTGGAGGTCGGGGATGTCTTCCTTGCCGTGCGTGAAGGCGGCCTCGCACAGGAACAGGTCGGCGTCGCGGGCGAGTTCGTCCAGGGCCGTGCTGATGCCCGTGTCGCCGGAGTACGTCAGGGTCTTCCCGCCGTGCTCGATCCGGATGCCGTACGCCTCCACCGGGTGGGCCACGCGTTCCGTGTGCACGAGGAACGGGCCGATCTCGAAGGTGGACGGCTTGACCGTGTGGAAGTCGAAGACCTCGCTCATGGACGAGGCGGTGGGGGTGTCGGCGTAGGCCGTGGTGAGGCGGTGTTCGGTGCCTTCGGGGCCGTAGACCGGGATCGGCGCGCAGCGGCCGCCGTCGTGCCGGTAGTAGCGCGCGACGAAGTACGCGCACATGTCGATGCAGTGGTCGGCGTGCAGATGGCTGAGGAAGATCGCGTCGAGGTCGTAGAGACCGCAGTGGCGCTGCAACTCGCCAAGGGCGCCGTTGCCCATGTCGAGGAGCAGCCGGAAGCCGTCGGCCTCGACGAGGTAGCTCGAGCAGGCCGATTCCGCGGACGGGAACGACCCCGAGCAGCCGACGACGGTGAGCTTCATGAAACAGAAACCTCCGCTGGCGGAAAAAGAGAAGATCGAGGGATGGGGCGTCGGGGGTCGTGCGGTTTGTCGAGCGTAAGGCGCAAAACCTCCGGTCGCTCCTCCGCCAAGGGCTGTTGTGGGCGAACTCACCTGTGGTGTCACCGGTTCGGCTGCCGACGCTGTCCAGTTGTTCGAGGCCGGCCCCCGGGTGGCGCAGAGACGGTCATCTACGGTCGCTGCCCCCCATATACGGACGTAGCGTCGGAAAGACGTGTTGCCGAAGTGAACCAAGGGGTCCGGACATGAGTGTTTTGGTCGTCAACCAGGGTGCCGAGTGGACCCAAGAGCTCTACCAGGCCACCTTCGACCGGGCGATCCCGGATCGCGCGAATCCACCCGCCGGGCTGATCGCGCACTTCGGGGCACCTGCCGAGGGAGGCGGGTGGCAGGTCATCGACGTGTGGGAGTCGGAGGAACACTTCCGGCGCTTCCTGCAGGAGTCGGTGATTCCGGCCGCGCAGGCCATCGGCGCGCCGCCGTTCGACAGCCAGGTGGTGGAGCTGTACAACTCGCTGATCCCGTAGGGCGGTACCGTCGTCTTCATGGACACGTCCTGGTGGCTGGCGCTCGCGGCGGTGGTACTGCTCGCGCTCGTCGCCGCGCTCGTGGACGGGTGGGGGCGGGGGCGGCGTCCCGAGAAGCGGCGGACGCGTCCGCCGGGGCGCTCGGACCGGCGCACTCCGGCTCGTCCGCGGGGGCGCGGTGCCGTTCGTCCGGCGCCCGCGGAGATCTGGTGGGCGAACGTGCCGTACGAGGACGGGCCGGGAGCGAAGGACCGGCCGTGCCTGGTGCTCGCGGTGCGCGGGCAGCGGGTCACGGTCGCGAAGATCACCAGCAAGTACCGCGACGAGCGGGGCGGAGTGATCCCGCTGCCGCCGGGCTCCGTCGGGGACACCCGGGGGCGGGCGAGCTATCTGGAGACGGGCGAGCTGCGGGACGTACCGGTCGGGGACTTCCGGCGGCGGGTGGGGGTGATGGACCCGGTCGTGTGGGACCAGGTCCGTCACCTGGCGACCTAGGGGCTGTCCGGCGGACAGCCCCTAGGTCAGGCCCAGAGCTGACCCTGCAGGGTCTCGATGGCGGCCTCCGTCGTGGCGGCCGTGTAGACGCCGGTCGAGAGGTACTTCCAGCCGCCGTCGGCCACGACGAACACGATGTCCGCGCTCTCGCCGGCCTTCACGGCCTTGTTCCCGACCCCGATCGCGGCGTGCAGCGCGGCGCCGGTGGAGATGCCCGCGAAGATGCCCTCCTGCTGGAGGAGTTCGCGGGTGCGGGTGACCGCGTCGGCCGAGCCGACCGAGAAGCGGGTGGTCAGGACGGAGGCGTCGTACAGCTCGGGTACGAAGCCCTCGTCGAGGTTGCGCAGGCCGTAGACGAGGTCGTCGTAGCGCGGTTCGGCGGCGACGATCTTGACGTCCGGCTTGTGTTCGCGCAGGTAGCGGCCGACGCCCATGAGGGTGCCGGTGGTGCCGAGGCCGGCGACGAAGTGGGTGACGGAGGGGAGGTCGGCGAGGATCTCCGGGCCGGTCGTGGCGTAGTGCGCACCGGCGTTGTCCGGATTGCCGTACTGGTAGAGCATCACCCAGTCGGGGTGCTCGGCCGACAGTTCCTTGGCGACCCGTACGGCGGTGTTGGAGCCGCCCGCGGCGGGGCTGGAGATGATCTCCGCGCCCCACATGGCGAGCAGGTCACGGCGCTCCTGCGAGGTGTTCTCGGGCATCACGCAGACGATGCGGTAGCCCTTGAGCTTCGCCGCCATGGCCAGCGAGATCCCGGTGTTGCCGCTGGTCGGCTCCAGGATGGTGCAGCCCGGGGTGAGGCGGCCGTCCTTCTCCGCCTGCTCGATCATGTGCAGGGCCGGGCGGTCCTTGACCGAGCCGGTGGGGTTGCGGTCCTCCAGCTTGGCCCAGATACGGACGTCGGCGGACGGCGACAACCGCGGCAGGCACACCAGAGGGGTGTTGCCGACCGCGGCGAGCGGGGAGTCGTAGCGCATACCGGTCTCAGGCCATGCCGCCGGCGACGGCCGGCAGGATCGTCACGGTGTCGCCGTCGGACAGCTTGGTGTTGATGCCGTCGACGAAGCGGACGTCCTCGTCGTTCAGGTAGACGTTGACGAAGCGGCGCAGCTGGCCGTCGTCCACGATGCGGGCCTGGATGCCCGTGTGCCGGGTCTCGAGGTCGGTGAACAGCTCGGCGAGGGTGTCACCGCTGCCCTCCACCGCCTTCTGACCGTCGGTGTACTGGCGGAGGATGGTCGGGATGCGGACCTCGATGGCCATGGCTCAGGGCTCCTGTCGGGAGTAGTCAGTCGGGGGCGCGCGGCAGCGCAAGTACAGCAGGTGGTGCGTGTGGGCAGCGCCGCGGCTCACGGCCGTACGGCGGCAGGGGCAGCGTCAACAGATGGCGCTGGCGAGCCTGCACAGGTCGACGTGCAGCCGCGCCACGAGCAGCATGCCCGGCGTCTTCTCGCTCACGTCATGGGAAACCATGGGCTCATCGTATCGATTCCCGGTCGGCCACCCGGAGTGTGATCTCGCATGGTGGACCGATTCTGGCCAAATAGCGGGACGCCGTATCAGTAGGCCGCTACGACCTCGACGTCCTCCTCCGTCACCTCACCGTCCACGATCCGGAACGAGCGGAACTGGAACTCGCCGAGGCCGTCGGTGTCGGCCGTGGAGACCAGGACGTAGTGCGCGCCGGGCTCGTTCGCGTAGGAGATGTCGGTGCGCGAGGGGTAGGCCTCGGTCGCGGTGTGGGAGTGGTAGATGACCACCGGCTCCTCGTCGCGGTCGTCCATCTCGCGGTAGAGCTTGAACAGATCGCCCGAGTCGAACTCGTAGAACGTGGGCGACATGGCCGCGTTCAGCATCGGGATGAAGCGCTCCGGGCGGTCCGAGCCCGCCGGGCCCGCCACGACGCCGCACGCCTCGTCGGGGTGGTCCTTGCGCGCATGGGCGACGATCTGGTCGACGAGGGCCTGGGTGATGGTCAGCATGCTCGTCAGGATAAGCAGAGGGCCGTCCCATACCGAAGGGTGGTACGGGACGGCCCACATGCCGGACGTCCTGAGCGGCAGCCGCCGGGGGCGCCACGAGTGCTCCCGGCGACTGGACGTCCTCGACCGTGAATACGGCGGCCGGAATACGGCGGACTCAGCCCGCCCTTCTCCGATACGGCGGACTCAGCCGACCTTCTCGAACTCCGGCTCCTCGCCGCCGCGCTCGGCGATCTGCGGGTTGCGGCTCTTGAGGACCGCCCAGCCGACGCCCAGCGCGACGGCCCAGCCGGCCGCGACGTACAGGCAGACCCGCGCGTCCTTGTCGTACGCGATCATGCAGGTCACGCCGACGAGGAAGAGGAGCGCGACCCAGCTGAAGACCGCCCCGCCGGGAGCGGGGAAGGACGAGGCGCGCAGGCGGCCGGCGTCGACCGCGGCGCGGTAGCGGATGTGGCTGACGAGGATCATCATCCAGGTCCAGATGCCGGCCGCGGTGGCGACGGAGGTGACGTACTGGAACGCCTTCTCCGGCACGACGTAGTTCAGGACGACGCCGATGCCCATGAGCGCCACGGAGACCGCGATGCCGACGGCGGGCGTCTTGCGGGCGGTGAGCTTGCCGAACGCCTGGGGGGCCTCGCTGTTGGCGGCGAGGTCGCGCAGCATCCGGCCGGTCGAGTACATGCCCGAGTTGCAGGACGACAGGGCCGCGGTGAGCACCACGAAGTTGACGATGCCCGCGGCGAGCGGGATGCCGATCTTGCCGAAGGCGTGGACGAAGGGGCTCTCGCCCGCGGAGAACTCGGTCCACTTGACGACGGAGAGGATCACGAGGAGGGCGCCGACGTAGAAGACGATGATGCGCCAGGGCAGGGTGTTGATGGCCTTGGGCAGGGTCTTCTCGGGGTTCTCGGACTCGCCCGCGGTGACGCCGACGAGCTCGACAGCGAGGTAGGCGAACATGACGCCCTGGAGGGTCATCAGGCTGGAGCCGATGCCGTTCGGGAAGATGCCGCCGTGCGACCAGAGGTTGGAGACGGTGGCGGTGTCACCGGCGTCGGAGAAGCCGAGGGTGAGCACGCCGAGGCCGATGACGATCATGCCGATGATGGCCGTGACCTTGATCATCGAGAACCAGAACTCGACCTCGCCGAAGATCTTGACGGAGATCAGGTTGACGCCGAAGAGCACCACCAGGAACACCAGGGCGCTGACCCACTGCGGGATCTCCGGGAACCAGAAGTGGATGTAGATCGCGGCGGCCGTGAGCTCGGCCATGCCGGTGACCACCCACATGAGCCAGTACGTCCAGCCCGTGACGAACCCGAAGAACGGGCCGAGGAACTCGCGGGCGTACTCGGCGAAGGAGCCGGAGACGGGCCGGTAGAGGAGCAGTTCGCCCAGGGCCCGCATGATGAAGAAGATGACGACGCCCGCGAGGGCGTACATGAGGATGATGCTGGGGCCGGCCTTCGCGATGTTCGCTCCGGCACCCATGAAGAGGCCGACGCCGATGGCGCCGCCGATCGCGATCATCTGGACCTGACGGCTGCCGAGCCCGCGCTCGTACCCCTCCTCGGGGGCGCCCGCGGCCTTCGCGTCAGTGACCTTCGAAGAGGTCATGTGTAGTGCGCCTTTCTCCATGCCGACCCGGGCCTTCGTCGGCCGCGGAATCGGGTCTCGATCCCCCCGGATTGCTGGAGCGTGCCCGGCCGACGATCCGTCGGCCATGTGGCGCACCCGGCCGAACATTCGGGTGGTGTTCGCCGGGCGTCGTGAAGATTTATCACGGCCGTAACAGTGATCAGGCACAGGCCATGTGGCGCATCACACAGGAAGAACCGGACAAAATAATCGCCGCCCCCCAGAGCGGGCGGCGGCGGTGACGGGATCGTTATCCGGATTTGAGCGTCCGCTGAGCGAACACAAAATCGTCACATACGACTACAAGAACGTCGCGATCTACGGCATGAGCGTGTCGACCAGCGTCTCCTGGAGACCGCCCAGCCACAGATAGGCCATCACCATCGGCTTGCGCGGGTCCTCGTCCGGGAGCCGGTAGAGCAGGTCGGTGTCGTCCTCGGCGGTGATCTCCAGACGGGAGCCGATGGCCAGGCGCAGGTCGTTGAGGGCGCCGAGCCACTGCTGGGACCCCTCGGGGGAGAGCTTGAGCACCGCACCGCCCTCACCGGCGGAGGCGGAGCTGAGCTCGTCCAGGGAGCGGACCACCGCGAGCGCGTTGTCCCGCTTGCCGGCGCGCAGGTCGTTCTCGGTGTACCGGCGGAACTCCGAGGAGTACGCCCGCTGCTCCTCGGTCTCCATGGGGCCTGGGGTCGCCTCCGGGTCGCTGTAGGCGTCCGGGAAGAGCCGCTTGAGGACCGGGTCGGCGGGCGGTTCGCTCGGGCCCTCGGCGAACAGCTCCGCGAGCGGGTCGTCGGAGGCGCCTTCGGCGGGGCCGGGGCCGATGAGTTCCAGGAGCTGGACGGCCAGCGACCGGATGATGGAGATCTCGACGTCATCGAGGGCGACGGCCGCGCCGCCGCCGGGGAGCGGTTCGAAGGTTCCTGGCATGGAGGCGATTCGCTACTTCCGGTCCTGCGGGCGTGGACGAGCGGTCACTTGCGGTCGTGCTGGAGGGTGGCCCACAGGCCGTAGCCGTGCATGGCCTGCACATCGCGTTCCATCTCCTCGCGCGTACCGCTGGAGACGACCGCCCGGCCCTTGTGGTGGACATCGAGCATGAGCTTGGTGGCCTTGTCCTTGCTGTAGCCGAAGTACGACTGGAAGACGTAGGTCACATAGCTCATGAGGTTGACCGGGTCGTTGTGGACGATCGTGACCCAGGGGACGTCCGGCTCGGGGACGGCGAAGACCTCCTCCGCCGACTCGGTTCGTTCGATCTCTAGGGGAGCGGGTGACGTCACAGAGCCCATGCTGCCACCCGAGGGGGGTGGTCGCACAAACGGGCTGCGCAAGCGCGCCCGTTGTGACCTCCACCCCACAAATCGTCAGACTGACGAAATGGGGGTACTATCCATTGCCATGGACACAGCGGACCTTGGGCTGCCGGTAGACGTTCCCTCGACGGCGCTCTTCACGGATCAGTACGAGTTCACGATGCTGCAGGCCGCCTTGAAGGCGGGCACCGCCGAGCGGCGGAGCGTGTTCGAGGTCTTCACCCGGCGGCTGCCCGAGGGGCGGCGCTACGGCGTCGTGGCCGGCACCGGCCGCGTGCTGGACGCCGTCGAGAACTTCCGCTTCGACGCCGACGTCCTCGGCTTCCTGCGCGAGCGGAAGATAGTCGACGAGGAGACCCTGGCGTGGCTCGCGGACTACCGCTTCTCCGGCGACATCTGGGGTTACCCCGAGGGCGAGGTCTACTTCCCGGGCTCGCCGATCATGCGGGTGGAGGGCACCTTCGCCGAGTGCGTGCTGCTGGAGACGGTGATCCTGTCCATCCTCAACCACGACTCCGCGATCGCCGCGGCCGCCTCCCGCATGGCGTCGGCCGCCGGGGAGCGCCCGATCATCGAGATGGGCGCCCGGCGCACGCACGAGCTGGCCGCCGTCGCCGCCTCCCGCGCCGCGTACGTCGGCGGCTTCACCTCCACCTCCGACCTGGCCGCCGGCTTCCGCTACGGCATCCCCACCGTCGGCACCAGCGCCCACGCCTTCACCCTGCTGCACGACCGCGAGCGGGACGCCTTCCAGGCCCAGGTGAACTCCATGGGCCGCGGCACCACGCTGCTCGTGGACACCTACGACGTCGCCGAGGCGGTCCGTACGGCCGTGGAGGTCGCCGGGCCCGAGCTGGGCGCCGTCCGCATCGACTCGGGCGACCTGCTGCTGGTCGCGCACCGGGTCCGGCAGCAGCTGGACGAGCTGGGCGCGACGGACACGAAGATCATCGTGACCTCCGACCTGGACGAGTACGCCATCGCCTCGCTGGCGGCGGCGCCGGTGGACGCGTACGGCGTCGGTACCCAGCTGGTGACCGGGTCCGGGCATCCGACCTGCTCGATGGTCTACAAGCTGGTCGCCCGCGCCGAGTCGGCCGACCCCGGGGCCCCGCTGATCCCCGTCGCGAAGAAGTCCAGCGGCGGCAAGACCTCCATCGGCGGGCGCAAGTGGGCCGCGCGGCGCCTCGACGAGTACGGCGTCGCGGAGGCCGAGGTCGTCGGCACGGGACAGGTGCCCGACGGGCTCGCCGACCGGCAGCTGCTGGTCGAGCTGGTCAAGGGCGGTGACGTGGTGGCCCGTGAGCCGCTGGACGCCGTACGGGACCGGCACACGGCCGCTCGCGCCAATCTGCCGCTGTCCGCGACCCAGCTCTCGCGCGGGGAAGCCGTCATTCCGACGGAGTATGTCAATGGGCGCGCGGGGAGCCGTACGGGGGCGTGAAGTGAGCGCGCCCGGCATGCTCACTCCGTGCCCCCTCCCGCGCGGCACCCGAAGTCTCTAGGCTCGGAAGTTCACGGCCGGGCCAGCACCGATTTCACCGTCCCGACCCCAGCGTCCATAACCGAAGGACACCGACCATGCGCCGCGCCTTGATCGTCGTAGATGTGCAGAACGACTTCTGCGAGGGAGGCAGCCTCGCGGTGCCCGGCGGTGCCGACGTGGCCGCCGCCGTCACCGAGCTGATCGGGCAGGCGGGCGGTTCCGGCTACCAGCACGTCGTGGCCACCCGCGACCACCACATCGCACCCGGCGGCCACTTCTCCACGAACCCCGACTTCGCGCACTCCTGGCCCGCGCACTGCGTCGCCGGCACCGAGGGCGTCGGCTTCCACCCGAACTTCGCGCCGGCCGTCGCCTCCGGCGCGGTCGACGCCGTGTTCGACAAGGGGGCGTACGCGGCGGCTTACAGCGGGTTCGAGGGGGCCGACGAGAACGGCGTGAGGCTGGCGGACTGGCTGCGGGCCAGGGAGGTCTCGGAGGTGGACGTGGTGGGGATCGCCACGGACCACTGCGTGCGCGCCACCGCTCTGGATGCCGCGCGGGAGGGGTTCCGTACGCACGTCCTGCTCGACCTCACCGCCGGGGTGGCCTCCGAGAGCACAGAACGGGCGCTGGAGGAGATGCGGGAGGCGGGGGTCGAGCTGTCCGGGAAGCCAGTGGTCGCGTAGCGCTCCGCGTGGGTCGCCGGGCGCTCTGCGGGGGTGCCGCGATTGGTTGTCGGGCGACTGCAGCGCCGTTGTGGCCGGTCGCGCCCGCGCGGCGGCGGGGCCGCATATCGATGCAGCCCCGCGCCCCTTTCAGGGCGTTGCCGCCGGCCGCCTCAAGAGGGCTCTGATCGGATGCCACAGCTCCTGCGCCAGCTCCGGTCCCGCCACGACACCGTTGTCAGGTGCCGTGCGCCATATCAGGCCGTCCGGGTGGTGCAGGACGGCGGTGATCTCGTCCGGCGTGGGCGGGGCGGCGTTGCCCCGCAGGTAGACGGCCCGCATGCCCAGGTTGCGGAGCCTGGTCAGGGCTCGGGCGCGGTTGTGGGCGTGGACGAGGACACGGACGCAGCCCGTGCCGTCGGCGGTGGGTCTGGGCAGGTTCAGAGCCACCACCACGCTGCCGGTCGGCAGCTTGCAGAAACCTCCTGCGGCCATGCGGTCACACCCCCGTGCGAGTCGGTGTCAATAAGGGAAGCACAGGGTGCACCTAAACACGATCGGCGGCAACCCGCCAGGGGGCTACCGCCGATCATGCTCTGACCTGCGAAGATGACGTTTACTTCACCGCAGCGCCGACCTCGACCGTGATCGTGGAGCCATCCTTGGCCTCCTGGATGATCTTGATCTTGGTGTTGGTGTCAGTGATCTTGACGCCCGCGGTCGGGGTCGCCGCGTCGTAGTACGTGTTGGTGTGGTCGTTGAAGACCGGCACCCCCGCCCGCGACGGGATCTTCGTCGCGGCGTCCGCGTTGTGCAGCGTCATGCCGTCCGTGCGGAACCGGCTGAACGGCGAGTCGTAGGACTGGATGCGGTTGCGCATCAGCGTGCCGTCCGCCCACTTCAGCGCGGTCGGGTGGGAGTCGACCGGCAGGACCAGGCCGACACCGGGGTGCTGGCTGGTGTTGTTGTCCGCCTGGGAGGTGTCCCACTTCCAGATCAACAGGCCGTTCTGGTACGCGTAGTGCTCCACCCAGTCCGGACGGGTCGACGAGAAGCCGAAGTTGTACGGGCCCGTCTTCAGGGTCTTGTCGTACGACACGTACTGGCGGTTCTCGGCGATGTAGTACTGCGCGTAGTCGTCCGTGATGGACCCGCCGATGCGCTTGAAGCCCTTCGTCGCCCAAGCGGCGTCCGCGCTCTCGGCGTTGTCGGAGAACAGGGCCGCGCCGTCGGCGGTCACGGTGATCCGGTCGGCCGCGAAGCCCTTCTGGGCCACGCCGCCGTCGGTCTGGTAGCGGAAGCGCAGGTCGATCTTCTTGCCGGCGTAGGCGTCGAGCGGGAAGACCAGCTTCTTGTAGGCGTCCACGGTGCCGGTGAGGGCGGGCTTGCCGCTGGCGTCCTTCGGGAGGGCCGCACCGTCGACCGTGCCGTCGACCGCGGTCCAGTTGGCGCCGCCGTCGGTGGAGACCTCGGTGTAGAGGTAGTCGTACTCGGCCTCGATGTCGTACCAGCCGTCGAGGGTCAGCGAGGCCGCCGACTTGCCCGTGAGGTCCACGGAACGGGTCAGCGTGTTGGCGAGGTTGTCGCCGCTGCCGCTCCACCACTGGTTCGCGCCCTGCGCCGGGGCGACGATCTCGGTGGTGACCTTCTTCTTGGGCAGCTCGACCACGAGGGCCTGCTTGTGCCGGGTGTTGTACTCGGCGACGCCCAGCTTGTGCTCGGACACCGTCGCGGCCTTGGCCCGGTCGTAGTTCAGCCAGCCCAGCTGGAGCTTGTCCCAGGCGGTCATGTCGCCGGGCAGGTCACCGATCTCGCCCTTGCCCGTGCCGAGCCAGGAACCGGAGGACATCAGCGTCCAGAAGCCGGTGGAGTTCTCGCCGCCGGAGGTGTCGTAGTGGTCCGGCAGACCGAGGTCGTGGCCGTACTCGTGGGCGAAGACGCCCAGGCCGCCGTTCTCCGGCTGGACGGTGTAGTCGCCGACCCAGATGCCGGTGGAGCCGATCTGCGCGCCGCCCAGCTTGTTGCCGGCGGGGCCGGTGGCACCCGCGTCGGTGCCGAACGCGTACCAGCGGTGGGCCCAGATCGCGTCGGTGCCCTGCGCGCCGCCGCCCGCGGACTCGTCCTCACCGGCGTGCACGATCTGGAAGTGGTCGATGTAGCCGTCGGCCTCGTTGAAGTTGCCGTCGCCGTCGAAGTCGTAGCGGTCCCACTGGTCGAACTCCGCGACGTCCGCCTTGATCTCGGCGTCGGTCCGGCCAGCTGCCTTCTGCTGGTCGACCCACGCGTTCAGGCCGTCGCTGACGACGTTCCAGACGCTGGAGCAGTTGGTCTGGCCGCAGGCGTTGTTGCCGTAACGGGCCTCGTTGTAGGGGACCTTGACCCAGTCGGACACCTCGCCCTCGACCGAGTAGCGGCCCGAGGACTGCTTCTCGTAGTACTTCTTCATCGACTCGGTGTTCTTGCCGGTGCCGAAGTAGAGGTCCTGGTAGTGCTTCTGGTTGTAGTCCGCCTGCCAGGCCGTCGAGTTGTCCTTGGCGCGGTCGGGCTCGGCTATCTGGTTGTGGGCCGGACCGGGCGTGCCGCCGAACTCGCTGATCTTGTCGCCGAACTCGACCAGGATCGTGAATATCTTGTCGGTCTTCTCGCGGCCCAGCTCGACGTACTTGCTGTCGCCCTTCTTGCTCTTGAGCTCGACGACCTGCGAGCCGGCGCGCTCCTTCACCTTGGCCTTGCCGGATATGACCTGGTTCAGGGCTTCTTCGCGCTGCGCCTCCTGGGTCTTGCTCAGGGGGCCTTCCAGGTCGTGGTCGACGTGAGTGTGCTCCGCCGGGTCGTGCCGCTCCACGGATGCCGCCGAGGTGTCTTCGCCGGCCTGCGCCACCGCGTAGGTCGAGCCCGTCGCCGCGGCCGCCGCGAGCGCGACGGCGGTTGCCGCCGCTCTGAACGTCCAGGGTCTACTGGTCACTTGCTTCCTCCCCCGCGTCCGGGCACGCGGAAGGAGGGTCCCGGTCATGGAGGGTCCGCGCGCGCCTGATCAACGCGTGTAGTCAAGTGACGACATTTGACTAGAGGTTAAGGAGAAAAGACAGACCTTGACTTGGACAGGTCAATTGCACTATGCGGAGTCGATGTTCGTTTAACGGACAACGATCTTTCGCCAACGGGCGCGTTCCCCTGTCCACTTGATGGACGGCATGACTCCGTGCGCCCCCTGTGCACCGGCACTGTTGGTTAGGTCACGCTTACGGTTTGTTCCGCTCGGGCATGCACGCGGTTAGAGTCGGATGGCGGAACGCCCGGATGTCGGCGGAAAGCCAGGCCGAGACCCCCGTGCACCCCTGATTCCGAGGACACGATGATCATGCCTCGTCCGACTGCCGCACAGCTCTCCTACGGCTCGTGCACCGTGATCTTCTCGACGCTCGCCATGCTGCTGCTGTCGCAGACGAGTTCGGGTGTGGGGATCGCGGTCATCGCCGTCTCGGCGCTCCTGCTCGGGCTGCTGGTCGCCATGACGGTGCCCATGCCGAAGAAGCCCCGCGTGGTGGCGGTGCGCAAGCCCGCCGCGGAACGGGAGCAGGCCGAGGAACCGGTGCTGACGCAGTCCTGACCCGCCTCAGGTGTTGGTGCTGACCACCACCGTCTTCGCCGCCTTGTCGTGCAGGCCCTGCTTGTAGGGCCGGTCGAAGAAGCTCCAGCCGCCGCAGAGCGCGGTCCAGATGCAGGCGCAGCAGAAGGCGAACGGGATCCACAGCACCGCCGCCCGGATCAGCGCGGTCTGCACCAGCGGTGTGGCGCCGTTGTCCAGGTTGGCCACCCGCATGTTCAGCAGCTTCTTGCCGAGCGTCTGCCCCGTCCTGACGGTCATGAAGGTGTCGTAGCCGATGAAGAGCAGGGCGGCGACCACCGACTGCACGAGGGACTTGCCGTACTCGACGTCGTCGGCGTCCACGTCGTACTCGGTGACGCCGAATCCCCACGTGAGCAGCCAGACCACGACGCCCACCAGGATCATGTCGATGATGCGGGCCAGCGTGCGCTTGCCGCTGTCGGCGAGCGGCGGCATCCCGGCGAGCGGGTCGGTGGGGTAACCACCGCCGCCGTACGGATCCCCGCCGTAGGGGCCACCACCGTACGGGCCGCCGCCGGAGGGGGGCGGCGGCTGGCCGCCGTACGGGGGCTGCCCGCCGTACGGCGAACCCGAGCCCTCGGACGGCGGGGGCTGCTTCCTGAACGGGTCGTCTTCCGGGGGGTGCTGACCGGAGCCGGGAGGCGGTTCACTGCTCATGGCCCGAGTCGACCGCGAACCTCCCGGCTTCGCATCCGGCGCGGGGCCGTCCGGAGTACGTAAATCCTCTCGGCCGTTTGCCGTATGCGGTCAGCCCGCGACGAACGTACGCGCCGCCTTGTCGTGCCAGCACTGGTGCCACGGCCGGTCGAACAAGCACCACAGCACGCCGACGACGCCGATGCCGAGCAGGCCGGGGATGCTGTAGACGAGCCAGCGGCGCAGCGCGGGACCGAAGGTCGGGGGCTCGTGGGCCTCGATGTCCCGGACCTCCAGACCGAGCACCTTCTTGCCCAGCGTGCGGCCCCACTTGACGGTGGGCAGGACCTCGTAGACGACGCCGAACAGGAGCAGGACGGCCAGGATGATGCCGAGATACGTCGATGTCGTGCCGTCCAGCAGCCAGACGGTGACCGTCTCGCCGGAGAGCTTGGCCGCGTCGATCTTGTCGTTGACGTGGTCGATCGCCTGGGTGCCGAGCGGTACGGCGGCCACCGCGGTGACGGCGGCCAGGACGACGGTGTCCAGCAGCCGCGCGGCCAGCCGCTTGCCGAGGCCGGCGGGGCGGGCGGCGGCCTGGCGCCTGGCGGCCGCCTGGAAGATGTCCTCGACCGGGGGCTTCCAGGGGGCGACCGGCTGGTCGTCGTCGGCCGGGCCCGCGAGCCGGTGCACCTGCTGCGCCCAGGACGACTGGCCGCCGCCGGCACCGGAGCTCATGGGCGGGGCGGACGCCGCGGCCGCGGACTGGGGGCCGGCCTGCTGGGGAACGCTCGGGGCGGCCTGCTGCGGGCCGGACAGGGCCGTGGGGGCGGCGCCGGGTGCCTGGGCGGCAGCCGCGGCCGGAGCGCCCGCCTGGGCCTGTCCCTGGGCCCCCGCGGCGCGGTCGGCGGCGGCCTTCCCGGCGCCGAAGCCGGGCCCCTGTGGGGCGCCGGGCGCCGAGGGGTGGTGGGCGTCCGGATGTGCGGCGCCCGGGCCGGCGGACGCGCCCGTGCTCCCGGCCTGCGCCCCGGCCGCCCCGCCCTGCTGTCCCGTGCGCGGGGACAGCGCGCGGATGGCCATGGTGCCGTCGACGGGCGCGGAACCGGTGGGGTTCGGGATACGCGGAGTGGCCTGCCCCGAGGCGCCGGAGGACTGCGCTCCCCCGGACTCCGCCACGGGCCGGCGGATCATGAACGTGTCACCGGAGGCGACGCCCCCGGCGCCCGCGTCCGGCTCGCCGTCCGCCGCGCCCGGGTCCCTGGGGTCGGCGCCCTGCTGGGCGCCCCAGGAGACGCGGCGGTCCTGCTCGCCGCCGAAGCCGGACTGGTGGGCGGAGTCGGCGCCCCAGGCGGACGCCGGCTCGGGGCGGCCGCCGTGCCGGCCGTCGGCCTGCGGGGGCTCCTGGACCGGGTCCTCGTCGAAGAAGTGCGGGCCCGTCTCCTCGACCGGGGCGGGCGCGGCCGAGGTGGGCCGGTCCGGGTTCGCGCCCGGTGGCGGGCTGAGCGATTCGCCGTCCGTCGGGGCCGGACGGCTGGTGCCCGGTACCCAGGAGGCACCGTTCCAGTACCGGACATATCCAGGAATGGACGGGTCCGGGTAATACCCTTCGCGGGGCCTGTCGTCACCGGGGGCCGGGGTTGGGGCGCTCATGTCCGTCGTCCGGTATCTGCTCGAGGGTCTATTGGGGGGCTCCACATCTATCAGACCGGCGCAACAAGCACCGCCAGTCCCGTAGGACCCACTCCTTTCCGGGCAACCTCGTACACGTACTTCACACGTACGGAACCGGCCCGGGAACAGGCCGGAAAAAAGTTCCGTGAACCCGCGTAATGATCCGGCCCTCTCCTCGCTCTCCACTCGTACGGGCCCGCCCACAGGACCCGCACGCGTCACGAGAGAGGACACCCAGGCCATGCATCACACCGTCGTAGAGCGCGAACTGGAGCTCAGGCTCATCCTGTCGCCCGAGCGCAGCATCCCCGTGCCGGCCCGGCTGAGCTACCACAGCGACGATCCGTACGCCGTCCACGTCACCTTCCACATCAACTCCGAGCAGCCCGTGTACTGGACGTTCTCCCGCGATCTGCTGGTCGAGGGGGTGTTCCGGCCGTGCGGGCACGGGGATGTACGGGTGTGGCCGACGAAGGTCGAAGGACGCAGCATCGTGCTCATGGGACTGAGCTCGCCCGACGGGGACGCCCTGCTGGAGGCGCCGGCCGCGCAGGTGTCGGCCTGGCTGGAGCGGACGCTCAGGGTGGTGCCGCCGGGGACCGAGGGCGAGCAGCTGGGGATCGACGACGCGCTCGACCAGTTGCTCGCCCGGTGAGCCGTACGGGCAACAAGGCCGGATCAGAACAGTTTGCCCGGGTTAAGGATGCCGAGCGGGTCGAAGACCTGTTTGATCCCCCGCTGCATCTCCACCCCCACCGGGCCGATCTCGCGCGCCAGCCACTCCTTCTTCAGCACGCCCACGCCGTGCTCGCCGGTGATCGTGCCGCCGAGTTCCAGGCCGAGGGCCATGATCTCGTCGAAGGACTCGCGGGCGCGCCGGGACTCGTCGGGGTCGGCCGCGTCGAAGCACACGGTCGGGTGCGTGTTGCCGTCGCCGGCGTGCGCGACGACCCCGATGGTCAGCTGGTGTTTCTCGGCGATCCGCTCGACGCCCTCGATGAGGTCGCCGAGCCGGGACCGGGGCACGCACACGTCGTCGATCATCGTCACGCCCCGCACCGCTTCGAGCGCGGTGAGGGACAACCGCCGCGCCTGGAGGAGGAGTTCGGACTCGGCCGCGTCGTCCGCCGGGACCACCTGGGTGGCGCCGGCCGCCTCGCACAGCGCGCCGACGGCGGCGAGGTCGGGGCCGGGGTCCGGGGTGTCGAAGGCGGCCAGGAGGAGTGCCTCGGTCGTCTCCGGCAGTCCCATGTTCGCGATGTCGTTGACCGCTTTGACCGTCGTACGGTCCATCAGTTCCAGCAGTGACGGGACATGCCCGCCGGCCATGATCCTGCACACCGCGTCGCAGGCGGCGGCCGCGGACGCGAACTCGGCGGCGAGGACCAGTTGCTGCGGCGGCTGCGGCTTGAGCGCCAGGACGGCCCGTACGACGATGCCGAGCGAGCCCTCGGAGCCGACGAAGAGGCGGGTCAGGTCGTATCCCGCGACGCCCTTGGCCGTACGGCGGCCCGTGGACATCAGCCGTCCGTCGGCCAGCACCACCTCCAGCCCGAGGACGTACTCCGCCGTCACCCCGTACTTCACACAGCACAGGCCGCCCGAAGCGGTGCCGATGTTGCCGCCGATCGTGCACATCTCCCAGCTGGAGGGGTCCGGCGGGTAGTACAGGCCGTGTTCGCCCACCGCGCGGGAGAGGGCGGCGTTGATGACGCCGGGCTCGACGACCGCGATCCGGTCGACCGGGTTGATCTCCAGGATGCGGTCCATCTTGGTCAGGGACAGCACGATGCAGCCGTCGGAGGCGTTGGCCCCGCCCGACAGGCCCGTGCGAGCACCCTGCGGGACGACCGGGACGCGCAGCTCGGTGGCGGTGCGCATGACGTGCTGGACCTCTTCGACGGTGCGCGGCAGCACGACCACGGCGGGGGCGCCGGCCGGGCAGAAGCTGGCCATGTCGTTGGCGTAGGAGGCCGTGATGTCGGGGTCGGTCAGGACGGCCTCGGCGGGCAGCCCCGCGAGCAGCCGCTCGGTGAGGTCACCGCGGGTCTGGTCGGGCGCGGCTTCGGTACGGCTCATGATCACAGCGTGACACCCGGGGCCATCGGTGTGAACCCCGCATGCGGCAGCCGCCGCCGGACGGGTGTGGTCGTCGTATTGACGCAAGGTTTCACGCACAGTGATCGCCATGGAGAACAGCGCCCCGGAGAACGACGCCGCGGAGAACAGCGTCACGGAGAACGCCGCCTCGACGGACGAGAACGACGCCGCCGGGAAGGACCGGCCCACGCCGGACCGCCCGCGCATCCGGCGACGGGTGCTGATCGCCGCGGTGGCGGGATGTGTCGTGCTCGGCGGCGTGCTGACGCTGCTGCCGTGGGGGACGACCGGCACGCGGGAGGCCGCACCACCGGCACCGGGGGCGCAGGCGCTCACCGCGGTCACCACGGGCGTGCCGGCCGCGCTGCCCGATCTGGCGGTGCTGATCGAGGAGCGCGAGGCCCGCGTGCGGACGCATCCCAAGGACGCGAAGTCGTGGGCGGTGCTGGGCTCGGCGTATGTGGAGCAGGGGCGGCGGACCGCGGAGCCGGTGAACTACCCGAAGGCCGAGAAGGCGCTGCGTACGTCGCTGAGGCTGCGGGCGAGGAACGCCGCGGCGCTGGACGGCATGGCGGCGCTGGCGAACGCGCGGCGGGACTTCCGGGCGGCGCTGACGTGGGGCGAGGCGGCGCTCCAGGTGGACCGCAAGCGGTGGACGACGTATCCGCAGCTGATCGACGCGTACACGGGGCTGGGCGAGTACAAGGCGGCCAAGCGGACCCTGGACCGGCTGCTGAAGCTGCGCTCGGGGCCGGCGGTGCAGGCGCGGGCGGCGGCCGTCTACCGGGACCGGGGCAACCGTGAGGACGCCGCGGCGGCCCTGTCCGACGCGGCGGCGGCCGCCGAGGCACCGGCCGAGCGGGCGGCGTATCTCGAACGCGCCGGTCAACTCGCCTGGGAGCGCGGCGACTTGGAGGTGGCGCTGCGGCACTTCCAGGAGGCGGTGCGCCTCGACCCCGACCAGCGGGCCGCGCTCGCCGGGCAGGGGCGGACGCTGGCGGCGCTGGGCCGCACGACGGAGGCGCTGAACGCCTACCGGGTGGCGCTCGCCAAGCAGCCGCGTCCCGAGTACGCGCTGGAACTGGGCGAGTTGTACGAGTCGCTGGGGCTGGGGCAGGCGGCGGGGGTGCAGTACGACCTGCTGCGGGAGCGGGCGGCGCGGGCCGCGGCCGGCGGGGTGGACGAGGAACTGGTGCTGGGCCTCTTCGAGGCGGACCACGGCGACGCCTCGTCCGCCGTACGGCGGCTGCGGACCGAGTGGCGCCGCCAGCCCGGTATCGCGGTGGCCGACGCGCTGGGGTGGGCGCTGCACCGGGCCGGGAAGCACAAGCAGGCGCTGAAGTTCGCCAGGATCGCCACCGACGAGGCGCATGGGGGCGGGGTGCGCAGTGCGCTGTACGCCTATCACCGGGGGATGATCGAGCGGGAACTGGGGCTGGCGGGGCCCGCGCGGCGGCATCTGCAGGAGGCGCTGCGGATCAACCCGCATTTCTCGCCGACGCGGGTGCCCCTGGCCGAGGCCGCGTTGGAGGAGCTGGGCGAGCCGTCGGTGCAGGACGTGCCGGAGATGGACGCCAAGCCACGAAAGGGCTGAGCGTCCGGCTCTCTCAGGTCGCGCGCGGCTTGTAGTAGATCGAGAACCTGCGCTTCCCCTCCGGCCCCGACGCGAGCCCCAGACACAGCCGTGCCGCGGAGCCGTGGCGGACGGCGAGGCCCTCCGGTTCGCGGTGTTCGAGGGAGTGACCGGCCTCGGTGCGCTGCCGGTCGAGCAGCTTGCCGGTGCGGATGTCGAGGCAGGAGATGTGGGCGTTGCCGCGCTTGGCCGGCGGGTTGGTCTTGGCGTCGTAGGCGGTGCCGGCCAGTTGGTAGAGGTGATCCCCGTCCAGGGCGTACCCCTGGAAGGGGATCCGGGGGTCGGGGTGCGCGCCGGTCTGGGGGAAGTCGGCGACCGGGTCGGCGTAGTCGCGGGCGACGAAGGCGTCCAGGTCCCAGACGCGGTAGCGGGGCTGGTCGCCGACGCGGTGGCGTACGGCGATGCGCCGCGAGGCCATGCAGACCGAGGGCTGGTTGTGGGTGGAGCCGGGGATCGGGTGGCGGACCTTGACGTCCTTCCCGGTGCGGACGGCGCCGTCGAAGAAGCGGAACCGGGTGACGCCCCGGCCGTAGCCGCCCTTGGCGTCGGCCTCGGTCCAGATCCAGACCGTGCCGTCGGCGGCGTTCTGCACTCCCAGGCTGACGCCGTGCCCGAAGCCCTGGAGGTACATGTGGCCCAAGCGCTTTCCGGTGAGGTCGAGCTTGTTCAGGCACAGGTGGCCGGCGACGCCGCCGCCCCGCCGCAGCTGGAGGACGTACAGGTGCCGGTTCACCTCGTCGAAGGCGAAGGACTGCAGGATCGTGGCTTCCCGCAGCGTCGCCTTCTTCCACAGCCAGCGCTCGGACGGTGCGGACAGGTCGAATGGGTCGGCCACTGTTCTCTCCCGGCTCGTGGGGGCGCCCCCGTGGCGCCCGCACGTCTGGAGAGGCCCGACCGGGCACATGTGGTTGCGCTTTCTACGAATTCACAGGTTTCGCAGAAGGCTCAGAAGCCCCAGAAGCATCAGAGGCCTCGGTGCCTCACAGGTTCCCGCGCTTGGCCTGCTCCCGCTCGATCGCCTCGAACAGCGCCTTGAAGTTGCCCTTGCCGAAGCCCATCGAGCCGTGCCGTTCGATGATCTCGAAGAAGACGGTCGGACGGTCCTGGACCGGCTTGGTGAAGATCTGCAGCAGATAGCCGTCCTCGTCGCGGTCGGCGAGGATCTTCAGCTCGCGCAGGGTCTCGACGGGGACGCGGGTGTCGCCGACCCACTCGCCGAGGGTGTCGTAGTACGAGTCGGGGGTGTCGAGGAACTGGACGCCGGCCGCGCGCATGGTGCGGACCGTCTGCACGATGTCGTTGGTGTTCAGCGCGATGTGCTGGACGCCCGCGCCGCCGTAGAACTCCAGGTACTCGTCGATCTGGGACTTCTTCTTGGCGATGGCGGGCTCGTTGATCGGGAACTTGACCTTGAGCGTGCCGTCGGCCACGACCTTCGACATCAGGGCGCTGTACTCGGTCGCGATGTCGTCGCCCACGAACTCCTTCATGTTCGTGAAGCCCATGACCTTGTTGTAGAAGCCGACCCATTCGTTCATCCGGCCGAGCTCCACGTTGCCCACGCAGTGGTCGATGGCCTGGAAGGTGCGCTGGGCGGGCGGTTCGACCATCGGCGCGGCGGCGACGAAGCCGGGCAGGTACGGGCCCTCGTAGCCGGTGCGCTGGACGAGGGTGTGGCGGGTCTCGCCGTACGTGGCGATGGCGGCCAGGACGACCGTGCCGTGCTCGTCCTTCAGCTCGTACGGCTCGGTCACCGAGCGGGCGCCGTGTTCGAGGGCGTAGGCGTACGCGGCGCGCGCGTCCGGGACCTCGATGGCGAGGTCGACGACCCCGTCGCCGTGCTCGGCCACGTGCTGGGCGAGGAAGTGGCCCCAGGTGGTGGCGGGCTTGATGACGGAGGTGAGGACGAAACGGGCGGAGCCGTTCTCCAGCACGTAGCTCGCGGTCTCGCGGCTGCCGTTCTCCGGTCCGGAGTAGGCGACCAGCCGCATGCCGAAGGCCGTCGAGTAGTAGTGCGCCGCCTGCTTGGCGTTGCCCACGGCGAAGACGACCGCGTCCATTCCCTTGACCGGGAAGGGGTCGGCCTGCCGGGCGGTGTCGGGAGTGTGGTGTGTGGTCTGCGTCATAGGCGCAGCCTCACTCCGGTACGGCAAGGTGCGCAATAGTTTGGTTTCTCGCTGGGCAATCTGCTCAGTGCCGGACCCGGTTCGGCGGGCTTTCTGTACAGGATGACCATCCCGAGTGGCGAGGGTCGCAGAGGGAGTCGTAGAGGGACTCGCAGAAGGAGGCGGACGGTCGTGGCGATCGATCTTCTGGACGGGCGGATCATCGTGCTGCTGGCGCGGGAGCCGCGGATCGGGGTGCTGGAGATGTCCCGGCGGCTGGGGGTGGCCCGCGGGACCGTGCAGGCCCGGCTCGACCGGCTTCAGTCGAACGGAGTCATCCGCGGCTTCGGGCCCGAGGTGGATCCGGCCGCGCTCGGGTATCCGGTCACCGCCTTCGCCACGCTGCAGATCAGACAGGGCCAAGGGGCTG
The DNA here is from genome assembly GCF_044764885.1 of Streptomyces sp. NPDC093591. Lineage (NCBI taxonomy): Bacteria > Bacillati > Actinomycetota > Actinomycetes > Kitasatosporales > Streptomycetaceae > Streptomyces > Streptomyces sp. NPDC093591. The sequence continues at coordinate 118,367 of NZ_JBIWIY010000003.1, read as the reverse complement.
ACGTACGGGCGCACTTGGCGACGGTGCCGGAGGTGCTGGAGCTGCACACGACCACCGGGAGCGGGGACATGATGTGCCGCCTCGTGGCGCGCTCCAACGCCGATCTCCAGCGTGTGATCGACCGGGTTGTCGGTTTCGATGGGATCGTCCGGGCCTCCACCGCGATCGTGATGGAGAACCCCGTTCCGCTGCGGGTCATCCCGCTGGTGGAGCAGGCGGCCCAGGACCGGGAGAGCAGCTAGCCACGACCTGGCGGGGTGAGTCCGAGTGAGCTTCTGGGAGTACCTGGGCAACCGCCACCAGCAGCTGCTCACCGACGCCTACCAACACGCGAGCGCCGTCTTCCAGTGCATGGTCGTGGCGACCCTGCTCGGGGTGCTGATCGGTGTGGCCACCTACCGCAGCGACCTGGCGGGCAACCTCGCCACGACGTCCACCTCGACCGTCCTGACCATTCCGTCGCTCGCCATGATCGGTCTGCTCATCCCGATCGTGGGGCTGGGCGTGGCGCCCACGGTGATCGCGCTGACCCTGTACGGGCTGCTGCCCGTCGTGCGCAACGCGATCGTCGGGCTGCGCGGTGTCGATCCGTCGCTGGTGGACGCGGCGCGGGGCATCGGCATGTCCCGCCCGGCCCAGCTGCTGAAGGTGGAGCTGCCGCTGGCCTGGCCGCCGATCCTGACCGGGATCCGGGTTTCGACACAGATGCTGATGGGCATCGCGGCGATCGCCGCGTACGCCTCCGGCCCCGGCCTCGGCAATGTGATCTTCCGCGGCCTCGCCTCGCTGGGCAGCGCCAACGCGCTCAACCAGGTGCTCGCGGGCACCCTCGGGATCATCGTCCTGGCGCTGCTGTTCGACGCCGCGTACGTCCTGCTCGGGCGGCTGACCATTCCGAGGGGGATCCGTGTCTGACACCAAGGGCGCCACCAGCGCCACGGGCGCCACGATCGAGCTGGAGAACCTCAGCAAGCGGTATCCGGGCAATCCCAGCCCCGCCGTCGACAACGTCACCATGGAGATCAAGGCGGGCGAGACGGTCATCTTCGTCGGCCCGTCCGGGTGCGGTAAGTCCACGACGCTCAAAATGATCAACAGGCTGATCGAACCGACCGGCGGCCGGATCCGCATCAACGGCGAGGACGTCACCGACATCGACCCGGTGAAGCTGCGCCGCAAGATCGGCTACGCGATCCAGTCCGCCGGCCTGTTTCCGCACATGACGGTCGCGCAGAACATCGGACTCGTACCGAGGATGATCGGCTGGTCGAAGGCGCGGATCGCGTCGCGGGTCGAGGAGCTGCTCGACCTGGTCGGCCTGGACCCCGGGGAGTTCCACGGCCGCTACCCGCGTCAGCTCTCCGGCGGGCAGCAGCAACGTGTGGGCGTGGCACGGGCGTTGGCGGCCGATCCGCCGGTCCTGCTGATGGACGAACCGTTCGGGGCGGTCGACCCGATCACCCGCGATCATCTCCAGGACGAGCTGATCAGGCTGCAGCACGAGCTGCACAAGACGATCGTCTTCGTCACGCACGACTTCGACGAGGCGATCAAGCTCGGTGACCGTATCGCCGTTCTGCGCGAACGGTCGCACATCGCTCAGTTCGACACCCCCGAGGCGATCCTCACCAACCCGGCGGACGACTTCGTGTCCGGGTTCGTGGGCGCCGGGGCGGCGCTGAAGCGGCTGAACCTGACCCGGGTACGGGATGTGGAGGTCACCGACTATCCGACGGTGACCGTCGAGGACCCGCTCCAGGAGATCTTCAACCGGCTCCGGGCCGGCGGCACCAACGAGATCCTGCTCCTCGACAAGCGGCGCCGGCCGTACAAGTGGCTGCGGCGGGGCGATCTGATGCGGGCCAGGGGTTCGCTGGCGCGGGCGGGGACGCTGGTGCACGACACGGTGACCCGGGACGCCACGCTGCGGGACGCCCTGGAGGCGGTCCTCATCGACAACGCGGGGCGGGTCGCGGTGACCGGGCGGCGCGGTGAGTACACCGGGGTCGTCGACATGGAGACGCTGATGAACTCCGTGCACGAACTGCTGGAGGCCGACCGGCTGGAGGCGCTGGAGGCCCAGCACGAGCTGGAGGGCGCCCGGGCCGACCGGACCCATGCCGAGCAGGAGGGCAACGGAGGGGAGGCGAAGGCGTGACCGCTCCCGAGCTGGAGGAACGGAATGCGGAAGGCGCAGAGGCACAGGCAGAGGCAGAGGCACGGACAGCAGCGCCGAAGCTGCCAAGTACCCCGCGCAGAAGAATCAGTTGGCAGAAGCTGACCGTCCTGCCCGCCCTGCTGGTGGCGATGCTGCTGGCGACCTGGCTGTGGTTCCAGCAGGCCGACCTGGACGCGGTCTCCGAGAACGCGCTGTCGGGAGGCCAGGTCTCCAAGGCTCTGTGGCAGCACGTCGAACTCACGGTGATCTCCACCTTCTTCGTGCTGATCATCGCGATCCCGCTGGGGATCCTGCTCACCCGGCGGGCGTTCCGGAAGGCCACCCCGGTGGCCATGGCGTTCGCCAACATGGGCCAGGCGACCCCCGCGATCGGACTCCTCGCCCTGCTGGTGATCTGGCTGGGCATCGGCCGCAGGGCGGCCCTGATCGGCATGATCGCCTACGCCGTCCTGCCGGTGCTCTCCAACACGATCGCCGGCCTGAAGGCGAACGACCCGACGCTGCTGGAGGCGGCGCGCGGCATCGGCATGTCGCCGACGGGGGTCCTGACACGGGTGGAACTACCGCTGGCGGTCCCCCTCATCCTCGCGGGCGTGCGCACAGCCCTGGTCCTGAACGTCGGTACGGCGACCCTGGCGGTCTTCGGCGGAGGCGGCGGTCTGGGCGTACTGATCACGGCCGGCATCACCAACCAGCGCATGCCGGTACTGGTACTGGGCTCGATCCTCACGGTCGCACTGGCCCTGCTGGTGGACTGGCTGGCGTCACTGGCCGAACTGCTGCTGCGGCCACGGGGGTTGGGGACGTGAGGCGGCTTACGGGCTTGTCGGGGGTGGGGGTGGGGTCGGCGCGGGGGGCGGGGGTGAGGCGGCTGGCAGCGGGATGGCCAAGGGCGGGGCGGCTGGAGGCGGCACTGCGGGCCGCGGGACGACCGGAGGCAAGGCGGCTGGCGGTGGGACGACCGGAGGCGGGGTCGCCGGAGGCGGGGTCGCCGGAGGCGGGGTCGCCGGAGGCGGCACCGCAGGCGGGGGCACCGACGGCCAGGTTGCTGGTGGCGGCTGTGCCGATGACCAGGCTACGGACGGCGAGGCGACCGGCAGGGAGATCGCTGACGGCGAGGATGCTGACGGCCGGGTTGCTGGTGGCGAGCTCCGGCTGCGGTCTGAGCAGCGGCTCCCCGCTGGTCGACGACGTACGGCCCGGCGTGATCGGACAGGGCGAGCCGCTGAAAGGCGCCGACCTGACGGTGACGTCGAAGTCCTTCACCGAGCAGCTCATCCTCGGCGCCATCATGGGCATCGCCTTCGAGGCGGCCGGCGCGGAGGTGCTCGACCGCACCGGGATCCAGGGCTCCATCGGCAGCCGCGAGGCGGTCAGGAAGGGGGACGCGGACGCCGGGTACGAGTACACGGGCACGGCCTGGATCACGTACCTGGGCCGCAGCGAGCCCATTCCCGACCCGCAGGCGCAGTGGGAGGCGGTGCGCGAGGCCGACGCGGAGAACGGGGTGAGCTGGCTGGCCCCCTCCGCGCTGAACAACACCTACGCCCTGGCGATGAACCAGGACAACCACAAGAAGTACGGCACGAACACACTCTCCGACGTCGCCGCGCTGTCGAAGTCCGACCCCGGCGCCGTGACCCTGTGCGTGGAGGTCGAGTTCGCCAACCGGGCGGACGGGCTGCCGGGCATGCAGCGGGAGTACGGGATGAGCGTGCCGACGAAGAACATCACGCAGATGGACACCGGGATCATCTACACCCAGGCCGCGAAGGGGAGTTGCACCTACGGAGAGGTCTTCACCACGGACGGCCGCATCACGTCGATGAACCTCGCGGTCATGGAGGACGACAGGAAGTTCTTCCCCAACTACAACGCCGCCCCCATGATCAACTCCAAGACCCTGAAGAAGTGGCCGGCGATCGCGGACGTACTCGACCCGATCACCAAGAAGCTGAACAACACGGTGGCACGGGAGCTGAACGCGAAGGTGGACGTGGACGGCGAGGATCCGCACCAGGTGGCGTTGGACTGGATGAAGGAGGAGGGGTTCGTGAAGTGAAGGGGCGCGGGCCCCCGCCTACCAGCTCGGACGAGCCCGAGGCGAGCACCGTTTCCTCCCTACCCCCCCCGACTAGCAGCCGGGCACCGACCCCTTCCCCGACTCCAACGCCTCCAGCGCCCCCACCGCCCCCTTCAGCGTGGTCACCGGAATCAGCCGCAGGCCCTTCGGGAGTTCCGCCTTCGCGTCGGAGCACTCGTCCTTCGGTACCAGGAAGACCGTCGCGCCGTCCCGCTTGGCCGCCTGGGTCTTCAGGGACACGCCGCCGACCGCCCCGACCTTGCCGGCGGCGTCGATCGTGCCCGTGCCGGCGATGGTGCGGCCGCCGGTGAGGTCGGCGCCGGTGCCGTTGAGCTTGTCGATGATGCCCAGCGTGAAGAGGAGACCGGCGCTGGGGCCGCCCACGTCCGCGAGCTTCAGGGTGACCTTGATGTTCTTGTCGCTGAGGTCCAGGTAGTTCAGCGCGGCCTCGGTCGCGGCGTCCTGGGACTCCTTCATCTGCTCGGTGTTGTACTTCTCGATCTCCCGGGTGCTCTTGCCGCTCGGATAGACCGAGTCGCGCGGCATGACCGCCCTGTCCGTGCGGAACCAGGCGTCGATCACATCCCCGAGCGTCACGTCGGTGTCGGGCGAGGTCGCCACGATCGTCGTCATGCGCAGCTCGCCGCTCGTGTCACGGGTCGGCGCACCGGAGATCGTGATCACCGGGTCGCCCTTGTCCTCGCCCAGTACGTCCGTGGTCTGGCCGGGCTGCGCCACCGAGAACGGCAGCGGCGCGAAGGCGGCCGTGGCGAGCAGGCCCGCAACCGGCAGGGCACAGACGGCGAGGGCCTGGGGGCGCGTGAGACGAGAGAACACGGGATCAATCTAACGTGGTGGCGGATTCGGGCCAGGCGCAGGTCGGAGCTGCCCAGCAAGGCCCAGGTCAGCCGCCCACCACGGCCCACGTCAGCTGCCCATTTCTGCCAGTTCAGCCTCCCGTCCCCGCCCAGGCCGGCTGCCCCCGGTCGGCGGTCTCACGGTCCGTACAGGTGCCGACGCTGCCTCGTGACGCGGCGGAGCGTCTCCGGCAACGGCTGCACCCCGATGCCCGGCGACCTCGGCACCGGAAGATGGCCGTCGACCAGCACGAACGGCTCCGTGATGTCCTCGGCGAAGTAGCGGCTGGAGGCGGAGGTGTCTCCGGGGAGCGTGCAGCCGGGCAGTGCCGCCAGCGCCAGGTTCGGTGCGCGGCCGACGCCCGTCTCCAGCATGCCGCCGCACCACACCGGCACCCCGTGCGCGTACGCCACGTCATGCACCCGCCGCGCCTCCAGGTACCCCCCGACCCGCGCGGGCTTGACGTTCACGACCCGGCACGCGTCCATCGCGATCGCGGACGCGGTGTCGCGGGCGTTGTGCAGGGACTCGTCGAGGCAGACCGGGGTCGCGATGCGCTGCTGGAGGCGGGCGTGGGCGTACAGGTTGTTCTCCGCGAGCGGCTCCTCGATCAGCAGCAGCCCGAACTCGTCGAGGCGCCGCAGATGCTCGGCGTCCGCGAGCGTGTACGCCGTGTTGGCGTCGACCTGGAGCGGCAGCTCCGCCCCGAAGCGCTCCCGCACCGCCCGTACGGGTTCCAGGTCCCAGCCGGGCTCGATCTTCAGCTTGATCCGGACGTAGCCCTCGGCGAGATACCCCTCGACGGCCTCCAGCAGTTCCCCGACGCTCTCCTTGATCCCGACCGACACCCCGGCCGGCACCCGCTCCCGCACCGCGCCCAGATACGTCGCCAGCGGCATCCCGTACGACCGCAGCTCCGCGTCGAGGACCGCCGTCTCCAGCGCCGCCTTCGCCAGCTCGTGCCCCTTGACCCTGTCCATCGCCGGGGCGAGGTGGGCCGTGCCGAGCACGGGAAGGGCGGCGGCGCGCGGCAGCAGGAAGTCGCGCAGCACGATCTCCGCGCCGGCCACGAACTCCGAGCAGTACAGCGGCTCGGGGTCGGCCGCGAACTCCGACCAGCCCTCGGCCGTGTCCGTGACGACGTGCAGCAGGAAGGTGTCCTTCGTCGTCATCGTGCCGAAGGAGGTACGGAAGGGGGTGACCAGCGGGATCGCCACGTGGACGATCTCGACGCGTTCGAGTTTCACGCGGCGGCCTCCGGGCGGGTCAGCGTGTACCAGCCGTCCCGGGACATTCCGGTCGCGGTGAACCCTTCGGCGAAGGCCTTCGTGAACACCTCGCGGACGGCCCGCCGCCAGCGCAGCGCCAGCTCCGGGTCGGCGGCCCGCAGCGCCACGATGTCGTCCGGTACGCGGCACCAGACGTACCGTTCGCCCAGGTCCCGGCGGGCGAGCGGTCCGCCGTCGGGGGCGGTGTGCGTGCCGGGCGCGGCCTCGCGCTCGACGGTGTGAGCGGGATCGCCGTCGGCGCCATCGGTGTCGTACGGCTGTCCCGGCCGCCCGGTCAGGTCCCAGACCACCGTCAGCCGGTCGCTCTCGTCGCCGTCGTTCACCCCGTCCGCCATGGGGCCGTAGAAGTCGACCAGGTACTCGGTGCCCACGGCGCCCAGCTTGACGAAGTTGAACCGGGCGTTGCGCCCGACCAGCGGGTCGAAGGTCCAGCGCATGGTGCGCGCCCCGAGCCCCACCGCCCACGCCCGCTGGGCCTGCTTGACCCGCACCCCGAGCCCCTGGTCGGCGGCGGCGACCAGCGAGTACGCCTCCCTGGAGGCAGGCTGCCCGAACACCGCGACGGACGCCCCGGCCAACCGCACGCCGTCGTACGCGGCATGCACGGCCCCGCCCGCGTGGACGAGGCTGTGCAGCACCTCGGCCGGGTACGGCGGGGTGCTGCGGGGCGTCTGCCATACGTCGCTGAAGTGGTCGGCGACGGCGGAGAGACCGGTGACGTCGTGGACGGTGCGGATACTGACAGGGGTCATGTACCGAGTGTCGGAGGCGGTGCCGAACCTGCCTAGAGGGCCTGACGCACACCGCCCGGCGCATGCCGGCGCGACACCCCGCCTCCGCCCCGGCGCACGTCAGCGCAGCGCCTCCGCCACCTCCCGCGCCGCGTCCATGACGCGCGGCCCCACTCGCTCCGGCACCGCGTCGGCCAGCATCACCACACCCACGCTGCCCTCGACGCCCGTGACCCCGAGCAACGGCGCGGCCGCCCCGCTCGCCCCGGCCTCCAACTCGCCGTGGGTGAGGGTGTATCCGGGTTCCTCCAGCGGCTGCTGCCGGGCGGCGAGTATGGCCCGGCCCGCGGCCCCCCGGTCCAGGGGGTGCCGGAAACCGGCCCGGTAGGCCACGTGATAGTCCGTCCACGTCGGCTCGACCACGGCGACGGCCAGTGCCTCCGTACCGTCCACCAGTGTCAGATGGGCCGTCGCCCCTATGTCCTCGGCCAGCGAGCGCAGCGCGGGCAGCGCGGCCTCCCGCACCAGCGGATGGACCTGCCGGCCCAGTCGCAGCACGCCCAGCCCGACCCGGGCGCGGCCGCCCAGGTCACGGCGTACGAGGGCGTGCTGTTCGAGCGTGGCGAGCAGCCGGTACACGACGGTCCGGTTCACGCCCAGTTTGTTGGAAAGCTCGGTGACGGTCAGCCCGTGGTCCGTATCGGCCAGCAGCTTGAGGACGCGCAGTCCTCGGTCGAGCGTCTGAGAGGTCTCCGCGGTCACGACGCCCACTCCTTAGTGGTGAGGTCGGCAGCCCCCTCGCTGCGGGTGCGTCACCGAGTCCCGTCAGTGACGCGCTTCAGAGGCCGCCGATCGGCCGGCGGCCCGGGCTGTCCCGAACCGCGTCGCTTCACGGCTGCGCTCCGCGGCGGCGCTGCCACGGGGCGTGTGCGTAGCGGGACATTAGCGAAGGCGGTTCGCTGAGCGGAAGGCTCCGTCCAGAATCCGGGCAGCGACGGGTACGGAGGACGCCCGTTCGCCCCGATATATACGGCGCGTAGGGCGCCCCGTCAGGGGCGCGGGGCTGTATCGATGTGCGGCTCCGCCGCGTGGCCGCGACAAGCCCCCACTCACCCGCGGCCGAAACACTACGAGCACCCCAAAAAACACCGGCTCAGGCACAGCGCCCAGCGTCCGTCACCGCATACGGGTGGCCCACTCCTGGACCTTGGCAATGCGCTGCCGCAGCTGCCCCGCCGTGGCCTCGGCGCTCGGCGGCCCCCCGCACACCCGCCGCAGCTCGGTGTGAATGACCCCATGCGGCTTGCCGCTCTGGTGGACGTACGCGCTGACCATGGTGTTGAGCTGCTTGCGGAGCTCCATCATCTCCTTGTGCGAGACGACGGGCCGTCGCTCGGCGGGCAGCTCCAGCAGGTCGGCCTCGGCGTCCGGCTTCTTACGGCTGTGCGCGATCTGCCGGGCCTGCCGCTTCTGGAGCAGCAGTTGGACCTGATCCGGCTCCAGCAGCCCGGGAATCCCGAGGTAGTCCTGCTCCTCCTCGCTCCCGGGGTGGGCCTGCATGCCGAACTCGGCGCCGTCGTAGAGGACCCGGTCGAAGACGGCCTCGGACTCCAGCGCCTCGAAGGAGAACTGCTCCTGCTCGCCGGTGTCCTCGTCCTGCTCCTTGTTCGCCTCCTCCATCTCCTTCTCGGATTCGGCGTACGGGTCCTCCTCGCCCTCCTTCTTCGGCTTGTCGAGGGCGTGGTCGCGCTCGACCTCCATCTCGTTGGCGAAGGTGAGGAGGTCGGGGACGGTCGGCAGGAAGACGGAGGCGGTCTCGCCGCGCCGCCGGGAACGCACGAAGCGTCCGACGGCCTGCGCGAAGAAGAGCGGGGTGGAGATGGTGGTGGCGTACACCCCCACCGCCAGCCGAGGTACGTCGACCCCCTCGGACACCATCCGCACCGCGACCATCCACCGGTCGTTGTTGCCGCTGAAGTCGTCGATGCGCTTGGACGCGCCGGCGTCGTCGGAGAGGACGAGGGTCGCCTTGGTGCCGGTGATCTCGCGGATGAGCTTGGCGTAGGCGCGGGCGGAGTCCTGGTCGGAGGCGATGACGAGGGCGCCGGCGTCCGGGATGGCCTTCCTGACCTCCGTCAGCCGCTGGTCGGCGGCGCGCAGCACGCTCGGCATCCACTCACCGCGCGGATCCAGCGCCGTACGCCAGGCCTGGCTGATGGCGTCCTTGGTCATGGGCTCGCCGAGCCGAGCGGCGATTTCATCCCCCGCCTTGGTGCGCCAGCGCATGTTGCCGCTGTAGGAGAGGAAGATGACGGGCCGCACGACGTGGTCGGCGAGCGCGTTGCCGTAGCCGTAGGTGTAGTCGGCGGCGGACCGCCGGATCCCGTCGTTCCCCTCCTCGTACGTGACGAAGGGGATGGGGTTGGTGTCGGACCGGAAGGGCGTGCCGGTGAGCGCGAGGCGGCGCGTGGCGGGCTCGAAGGCCTCCAGGCAGGCCTCTCCCCAGGACTTGGAGTCACCGGCGTGGTGGATCTCGTCGAGGATGACCAGGGTCTTGCGCTGCTCGACGCGGTTGCGGTGCAGCATCGGCCGGACACCGACACCGGCGTACGTCACGGCGACGCCCTGGTAGTCCTTGCCGAGCGGGCCCGCGCTGTACTCGGGGTCCAGCTTGATGCCTATCCGCGCGGCCGCCTCCGCCCACTGCTTCTTCAGATGCTCGGTCGGCGCGACCACGGTGACCTGCTGCACGACATGGTGGTGCAACAGCCAGGAGGCGAGCGTCAGGGCGAAGGTCGTCTTGCCGGCGCCGGGCGTGGCGACCGCGAGGAAGTCACGCGGCTGCTCCTGGATGTACTTCTCCATCGCCCCCTGCTGCCAGGCACGCAGCTTGCTGGCGGTGCCCCAGGGGGCGCGGCCAGGGAAGGCGGGGGAAAGGTGGTGCGAGGAGGAGGCGGCGGTGGTAGTCACGGTCTCCGTAAGGGGTCGGGCGGCTCGGCTGGTGTGTATGACGACCGGGTCACCCTACCGGCGGGGTGGTCGGGTCAAGGCGCGGACTGGGGCGGGTCGCCCGCGGGTGGGATCGAGGTCACACTCAGCGCGCGAAGCGCGGCAACTGGGCCGCGATCTTGGGCACGTCCAGCGCGCCCTGGCAGACATCCAGCACGAACCGCTCGGCCTCGTCCACGTCGAAGTCCGAGTCCAGGGGGTGCCCATTCATGTGCAGAAAGACCCAGGTCGCGTACCAGGCGATGCGCTTGTTTCCGTCGACGAGGGCGTGGTTGCGGGCAAGGGACTCCATCAGCGCGGCAGCCTTCTGCCATACGTCTGGATAGGCGTCCTGCCCGAACACGCTCGACTGGGGACGAGCCGACGCGGAATCCAGCAGCCCGTAGTCGCGTACCTCGTCCGCCCCGAGCCGCTGCGCCAGGTTCAGCAGCTCAGGCAGAGTGAGGTAGTGCATCAGGCGAGCCTCCGGTTCAGCTCCGCGCTGGCCTTCAGCACGTGCTCGGCAGCCTCGTTGAACAGCCGCGAGTGCTCGTTTATGGCGGCGATCACCGCGTCGTGCGCGAAGGCCTGCATGCTGCGCCCTTCCGCCGCCGCGCGCTCACGCAGGGCGTCGAGCTCTTCGTCCGAGAACCGCAGGTTCAGTCCAGCCATACTCTGACGGTACTACGCGGTACCACTCAGTGTCACCGGGGTTCCGTGCGCAGCCGCGTGGTCACCCAAGCCCCCACCAACGCCACCCCCGCCATCGGCAGGAACACCGCCACGAACGCCGCCGGATGCGCCCCGGCACCGGCCGCCCCCGTCGCCGCATGACTCACCGCGCCGCCACCCAGGGCCGCGAAGGCGGCACCCCCCGCGGACAGCAGCACCACGTTGGACAGCCCGTCGGAGATCTGCAGCGCGGCGGAGTTGGTGCCGGCCTCCTCGGGAGCGGAGAGACGGAGCAGCAGCACACTGCTGGAGGAGATGACCAGCCCCATCCCGAAGCAGCCGAAACTCCACGCCACGGCAACGGTCCACGCCGGCACGGAGTCGATCAGCACACTCGGCGCGGCGGCGATGGAGGCCGCCACCAGCACCATCCCCAACGTCATCAGCCGTTCCTGATACGGCTCCACCCGCGCCCGCGACTGCACCCACGACCCCAGCGCCCACGTCACCCCGCCCGCCGCGAGCGAGAACCCGGCGAGCGTCGGCGACAACCCCCTCTGGGTGACCAGCATCAACGGCACGAAGGACTCGGCCGCGATGAACGACCCCGCGGCGACCCCGCGCAACAGCACCACGGACGGCAGCCCGCGCGCCGCCCGGTACGTGCCGCGCGGGAGCAGCCCGAGCACGGCCGGCACGAGCAGCGCGGCGCCGACGACGCCGGGGACGAGGGAGAACCACCGCAGATCCTGGGCGGCGTACTGCAACAGCCCCGCGCCGAGGGAGATGCCGAGGGCGAGCCGGATACGGCGCCGGTCGAAGGAGGCGCCGCCCGCCGAGCCGCCGACCGGCCCCGCCGCCCGCCTGCGTATCTGCGGCAGCGCGAGCGCGAGCGGAAAGACGACCAGCACCGGAATCCCGACGAACACCCAGCGCCACCCCAGATGCTCGGTCACCGCCCCGGAAGCCAGCGGCCCCACGATCGACGGCACGACCCAACTCGCCGAGAACGCCGCCATGATCGCGGGCCGCAACCGTTCGGGGTAGGCCCGCCCGACGACGACGTACAAGGCGACGATCACCAGCCCGCCCCCGAGCCCCTGCACGGCCCGCCCGAGAATGAACAGCCACATGGCCCCGGCGGTCCCGGCCAGCAGCAGCCCCGCCCCGAAGGAGGCGATCCCGGCCGTCAGCGGCCCCAACGGCCCCCGCCGGTCCGACCACTGCCCCGCCAGCACCATCCCGAACAGGCTGGTGGTGAAGTACGCCGAGAACGCGAAGGCGTACGACGACACCCCGTCCAGCTCCCGCGCGGCCACCGGCATGGCCGTCCCCACCGCGGTGGCCTCGAAGGCGATGAGCAGCACGACGGAGACGATCCCGACACTGAGCGCCCGATAGGCCCGGCTCAGCACGGTGTCCTCAGGCTCGGAAACCAAGGAAGCATCGGATGTCTTCGCGACACCGGCGTCGCGCGGCTCGAGGGCAGTCATGTCCGCCAGCGTAAGGGCCACAACCAACTTTGACCCCTGTCGAGAGACGGCCCCATCCTGAGACCTTGGTCGTACGACCGCCGGTGTTTCATGACCGCCGGTGCCCACGGCCGCCGGTGTTCATGAACGGCGTGTGGCAGTCCCATTGCAGGGCCGAGGGTTCCCTTGAGCGCTCGCCGGACCTGCGCCTACGGTCGAATCACCGAACACGGCCGTGTGCCCGAGTGGTTCAGGGACTCGCCTGCAAAGCGAGTTACGCGGGTTCGATTCCCGCCACGGCCTCCATCTCCCTCCCCCCTCCCCCCATCCCTCCCCTCCATCTCCTCAAACGGCAGCACAACCCTGGGCCCTCTCCGGATGTCCAGGACATGACTGGACGGCAAACCTCCGGTCGTCCGTGCTTCCTGTCCCGACGAGGAGACCCACCCGTGCGCCAGCGCATCCGCCCCTCGCACATCCGCCACTCGGCGGCCTTCGTGGCCGCTGCCGCGATCGCCGCGGCCGTTCCCGCGGTCGTCGCTCCCGCGGCGCATGCCGAGGAGGCCGAGCCCTCCCTGGTGATCTCGAATCTGCCGAAGGCGTCTCCCAAGCCCGGTGAGGTGTACGACGAGTCCGTCGTCATCACGAACAAGGGCACCGCGGCCGTGGACGGCGTCACCTTCCGGATCCGGCTGACCCGGGGACTCGACTTCCCGGAGTCCGTCAAGGGCTGCACCTACTCGACCATCGAGGACCAGGTCCGACAGGCGCTCTGCGAGCTCGACACGGTCATCGAACCGGGCGCCTCGGTCGAAACCCCCGTGCGGTTCAAGGCGCTGCCCAAGGCGCTGATGGAGGCCGTCGAGTACGGCACCGGTCCCACCGGCGAGACCCCGGGCGAGGGCTTCGGCGACAGCTACCGGCGCCTGGCCCTCACCGCCGACAGCACCGCCGACCTCGTCGCCGTCGGTGACGACACGGAGGCACTGGCCGGCGACAAGCAGTCCGTCACGGCGATGCTGCGCAACGACGGCCCCGGCTGGATCCAGAACCAGGAGAGCGACGACCAGACGGCGCTCATGGTGCAGATCCCGCCGGGCACGGTCGCCGCCGAAGTGCCCAAGAAGTGCGCACCGTTCGGGATCGACGGTCCGTCCGGGCCCGCGGGGACGCCGGGCAAGTCCAAGTACGTCTGCTGGCCCGCCGACCACACCATCGACGTCGGCGAGTCGCTCTCCTTCACCTTCATGCTGAAGATCAAGGCCGATGCGAAGACCACCACGGGCGAGGTGAAGGCGACGTCCGTGTACGACATCCACCCGGCCTTCGACAAGAACCCCGCCAACGACAAGGCCCAGATCCGCATCGCCATCCCCACCGACTACGAACCCGGCCCCGCCACCTCCGGCGGCTCCTCCACCGGCGGCTCGGCGAACGGCGGCTCCACCACGGGCGGCGACGGCAACGACCCCGACGGCCAGTCCACCGGCGGCACGGGCAGCACCGGCAGCACGGGCGCCACGTCGGCCGGCACCTCCACGGGCACCTCGACCGGCGGCTCCACCAGCGGATCCGTCGACGGCAACCTGGCGAGCACCGGCTCCGACGGCACCCCGCTCATCGCCGGTGCCGCGGCCACCGCGGCAGCCCTGGGCGGCGCCCTGGTCCTGGCCGTACGCCGCCGTCGCGCCGCCGCCAAGTCCTCCTGACGTGACCTGTCCCTGAGGCCGACGGCCGTACGGCACCGGCCTCAGGGCTACGGCACCGGCCGTGCGACGTGGGCCTGGAGGAGGCGCGGCGAGTTCTCGAAGCCCTGACGGGCGTACGCGGGGACAGCCCGGGGTGAGGAATGCACAGTGACCCGCTGGAGCCCGAGCTCCCTCGACCTGGCCAGGGTCTCGGTGATCAGCCGGCCGCCCAGCCCCGCGTCGCGCGCCCGCGGAACCACGTACACGCACTGGAGATCACCGGACGCCCGGTGCAGCGCGTGCGGCGTCGGTACGCGGTGGACCACCGCCAGCCACGCCATGCCGATGATTCCGAGGCCACCACTGAGGTCCTCGTCGACGAGGACCATGCAGCGGTGCGAGGAGGCGTTCTCCTCGGCCCAGGTGACGAAGTGACGGACGAAGGTGTCCCGGTCGACGGCCGCCGGTGCGGCGCCCTCGTGCTCGAGGATCCACTGCCACCGCAGTCCCGCGACAGCTTCCAACTCGCCCGGTCCGGCCGGGCGGACGATGACGTTCTCCATACGGGCATTGTCGATCTCCCGCACCACGGCCCGCCCGTCACTTCACCTCACCGCACCCCGCCCACAGACTCCAGCACGCCGCTCGCCTCGTCCTGGAACGCCTCCGTCCAGTAATGCCGCCCATCCCCGCCGGCGGCCCTGGTGCCGGTCGGGTCGACCGTCGACAGGACCTGGAGCATCGTCATGGCCAGTTGGTCGTAGGTGTCGGTCGTCAGCTCGTGGCCCGACTCCTCGTCGATCGCCTGCTCGCGGTGCAGCAGCCAGAGGGTGAAGGCGAGGGTCGAGACGTCCGTGTTCAGGGGGAACAGCGTCGCCTCGGGCTCGCTCCAGTTCAGGACCGCGCCCGTCTCGCCGTCGACGACCAGGCTGTCGTCCTCGACGAGATGACCGAGGCGTATCAAGTGGTCGGCCCGGGCGGGCAGTTCGGCGACCGGATCCTCGTCGGCGTAGTACTCGGCCAGCGTCTGCAGCGGCACATCCGTTTCCAGCGAGAACAGGAAGCCGTCCTCCGGCAGGCCCACCTCGCGCAGGAAGCGGCGGGTCGGCTCGTGCGTGAGCGTGCCGGGGAAGTCGACCTCCTCGAAGCGCACCACCTTGCCCTGGCCGAATTCCTGGTCCAGCAGGCGCGGCGGCAGGTCCAGGGCCAGCCCCGACGCTCCGGCCCGGCCCGCGACGAGCGCCAGGGGGCGGATCAGGGCCGCCATCTTCCAGTACGGCGCCGGCTCGCCGTCCGTGCCGTCCTCGAACACCGCCAGCAGGTGTTGCGAGGCCTGCGCCACCGCCTTGGGGCCGTAACGGCCTACGTAAGAAGCGAACTGGCCACGCAGGCCCGCCAGTTCGTCCGTCGCCTCGGCGAAGCGGACCAGCGTCCGCAGGGACGGTGCCAGCGGGCGGCGGTCCATCAGGTCGGGGCGGTCGTGCAGGAAGTGCGTCGTCGAGATCTCGCCCGTCGCGCCGTCCAGCAGGACCGACTCCGTCTCCAGGCCGCCGGGGCCCAGCAGCCCGCCTATCACCAGCTGGTCCCGCAGCTCCGCGGCCAGCCGGTCGCCCGGATCACCCGTCGAGTCCGCCACCGTCCGCAGGCCCTCCCGACCCTCACGGCACAGCTCGGCGAAGCTCAACACGCCGTTGTCGCACGGCAGTCCGGGCCCGGTGAGCCAGCGCCGCGTCGACGCGTGCGTGACATAGGGAGCCAGCTCGGCGTCGGTCAGGATGATCGCCGTGTCGCTGACGCAGGTCGTACCGGCGTGGGCCGTACTCGCGTAAGTCGTAATCGTCGTGCTCATGGCTCCCCCGCATGCGCTTGCTCACCGCTCCGGGCAGGGCACGGCCGACCGACCGGCCCGCCGGCTCCGGCTGCCGTCCCCACTGCTCAGAACACTACGCGCCGCCACTGACAACGCCCCGGATCAGCACGACCGCCGAACAACGCCCCGGCCCGGCACGACCACTGACAGCGCTTCACACCAGTAAGACGCTCAGTCCACCCTCGCGCGTTCCCGCCCCGCCAGAATCGCCTCGACGGTCTCCCCCACGGTCAGCTCCGACGAGTCCACCCACAGCCCGAGACGCGGCGTCCGAGCCCGCAGCACCCCGTCCAGTCGCTCGACCGTCCAAGCCCCGGCGCCCGTCCCGTACCCCGTCTTCGCCCGCCCGGCCTCCCGCGCCGCCACGGCCTCGGCGCTCGGCGCCAGGACGACCACGTACAGCGGACGCGTGCGCACCAGCCGTACGTACGCCGCCAGCTCGGCACCCAGCACGACGTCCTGCACGACCGCCGTGAACCCGGCCTCCGCGTACGTGTCCGCCGTCGCCGCCGACAGCCGGTACCGCAGCCGCAGTTGGGCCGCGCCCTCGCCGCCCGCGCCGGGGTCGTACTCCTCGCGTCCGGAGACGATCATGCGCCGGAAGACGTCCCCGCGCACATGAGCCGCCCGCGGCAGCCTCTCCGCCAGCGCCTGCGCGACGGTCGACTTCCCGGCCGCCATGGCGCCGGTGATCAGCACGACCCCGCGCATCACGTGAGGTACACGCCGCCCAGCACGACGGCGATCGCGGCGAGCAGGAACAGCAGGATCCACAGCGCCAGCCTGCCCACACCGGGGGCGGGTTCGTAGCGCGGCGGATCCGGCTCGGTCACTGCCCCGTCACCACCGCGGCCTGCGGCCGGATCGGCAGGCGGTTCACCGGGCGGCCCGTCGCGGCCCGTACGGCCGAGGCGATGGCCGCCGGCGACGTCACCACCGGCACCGCGCTCACCGCCTTGGCGCCGAAGGGCGCGACCACGTCGCGTTCCTCGACCAGCTTCACGATCCGGATGTCCGGTGCGTCCAGGGCCGTCGGCAGCGCATAGCCCGTCAGGTCGGGGTGGCGGATCACGCCGCGTGCCGAGCGCAGGTTCTCCGTGAGCGCGATGCCCACGCCCTGCGTCACGCCCGCCTCGATCCGCGCCTCCAGCTGGGCCGGGTTCAGCACATGGCCGACGTCCTGGGCGAGCGCCAGCTCGACGACCCGTACCGAGCCGAGTTCGATGTCGACGTCGACCACCGCGCGGATCGCGCAGAAGGACATGCCCACGAAGGCGTCGCCCTGGCCGGATTCGTTCAGCGGCTCGGTCGGATGCGGGCGGCACTGGGCGGTCGCCCACAGTTCCTTGCCGTCCATCGCCTCGGTGACGGTGGTCGACAGGACGCCGTCGTACGAGGTGATCTTGCCGTCGGTGATCTGGAGCAGCTCGGTGGACATGCCGAACTTGTGCGCCAGGGGCTGGAGCAGCTGCGTGCGGACCATCTTCGCCGCCCGCTCCACCGCGCCGCCCGACACCCAGGTGTGGCGGCCGCGGCAGCCCGCGCCCGCCGGGGGCTGGTCGGTGTCCACGGGCGCCACGTGCACCTCGTCGATGCCGAGCGTCTCCTGGACGATCTGCCGGGCCAGTGTGGTGAAGCCCTGGCCGGTCTCGACCGCCGCGCACAGCACGGTCGCGACGCCGTCGTGCACCTTCACGGTCGCCGTGGAGACCTCGTCCGCGCCCTCGGCGCCGAGCATGTGCACCATGCCCAGGCCGTAGCCCACTCCGCGGCGCACCGCGCCCGGCTCGCCCGCGCCCTCGGGGCCGCCGGGCAGCAGCCACTCGTCCTCGGGCGTGTCCTTGGGGAGGGCGGGCAGCGGGTAGTCCCGGACGGCCTGGAGCAGTTCCGCGACCGGGGCCGGGCAGGTCACCGTCTGGCCCGTCGGGAGTACGTCACCCGTCGCCATCACGTTGCGCAGGCGCAGCTCGGCCGGGTCCACGCCCAGCTTCTTGGCCAGCTTGTCCATCTGCGCCTCGTAGGCGGCGCACACCTGCATGGCGCCCTCGCCGCGCACATGGCCCGAGGGCGGGTTGTTGGTGCGTACGGCCCAGCCCTCGATGAAGGCGTTCGGGACGACGTACGGGCCGCAGGCGAAGGCGACCGCGGCGGCGAGGGCCTCGGAGGAGGTGTCGGCGTAGGCGCCCGCGTCCAGCAGGATCTGCGCCTCGACCTTCACCAGCCTGCCCTCGACGTCCGCGTGGTGGCGGTAGCGCAGGAGGGTGGGGTGCCGGTGGGTGTGGCCGAGGAAGGACTCCTCGCGCGTGGCCGTGAGTTTGACCGGGCAGCCCGTCTTCAACGCCAGCAGGCCGAGCGGGAGCTGGAAGCCCTGGTCCTCGCGGTCGGCGGTGGCGCCGGGGACGCCGGTGACGACGACCTTCACGCGCTCGGGCTCCAGGCCGTAGCAGGCGGCGGCACGGTCGCGGTCGGTGTGCGGGTCGGTGGAGGCCAGGTAGAGCTCCACGCCGCCGTCGGGGCGCGGAACCGCGAGTCCCGCCTCGGCGCCGATGGGGGCCGGGTCCTGGCGGCCGATGCGGTACAGGCCCTCGACGACGACGTCGCCGACCGCGTCGGCGTCGCCGTGGCGCAGCGGGATGTGGCGGATCAGGTTGCCGGCGGGGTGCAGCGGCTCGGCCTCGAAGGCCTGCTCGGGGTCGGTCACCGGGTCGAGTACTTCGTACTCGACGATGACGGCTGCGGCGGCCAGGCGTGCGGTGTCCGGGTGGTCGGCGGCGACGGCGGCGATGGGCTCGCCGTGGTGGCGTACGACCTCGGAGGCGAAGACCGGGCGGTCGGCCGTGCCGCGGCCGAGCAGCGGGCTGCCCGGCACGTCCTCGTGGGTGACGACGGCCCGTACGCCGGGCATCTCGCGCGCGTGGGAGGTGTCGATGGACATGATGCGCGCGTGCGGGTGCGGCGAGCGCAGGACGGCCGCCCACAGCAGGCCCTCGGCCCACAGGTCGGCCGCGTACGGGAAGGTGCCCTCGGTCTTGGCGCGGGCGTCGGCGGCGGGCAGGGAGGCGCCGATGCCGTGCGGGATCGGCTCGGGGGCGGGTGCTGCCTCCGCGGCTGTGGTCGCGGTGGCGGCTTCGTTGCTCACGCCTGGCCTCCGTCCTGTCCGTACGGCTGGTCATGCGGTCCCGTGGACCCGGGCCCCGGGTTCATCGCTCCGGGTGCCTCGAACGCCGACGGGTTGACCCCGCCGGCCCCCGGGCCCGCCTGGTGAGGGATACGCGGCTCGTCGCCGTCCTGTTCGCCGTCGGCCGCCGCGTGTGCCTCGCGCTCGGCGACGACCTCCTTGACGGCCTCCAGGACGCCCCGGTAGCCGGAGCAGCGGCACAGGTTGCCGCACAGCGCCTGGCGGGCCTCCAGCTCGGTCGGCGCCGGGTTGCCCTCCAGCAGGTCGTGCACGGTCATCGCCATGCCCGGCACGCAGAAGCCGCACTGCACGGCGCCGCAGCGCGCGAGCGCCCGCTGCACGTCCGAGGGGCGGCCGTCGGCGGCCAGGCCCTCGACCGTACGGACCTCGCTGCCGGCGGCGGTCACGGCGGGCACCAGGCAGGACGCGACGAGCCGCCCGTCGACCTGCACGTTGCACGCCCCGCACTCGCCCTGCGAACAGCCGTCCTTGGCACCGGCGAGCCCGAGCCGCTCACGCAGCACGTAGAGCAGCGACTCGCCGATCCAGGCGTCGGAGACGGGCCGGTCGACGCCGTTGACGCGCAGGACGTAGGAGGCGAGGGGGTGTTCCTCGCCGGGCGGTGCCGGTACGTCGTCGGAGGCGGCGGCCTGCTCGGGGTCCTCGGCGGCCTGCGGGTCGGGCTCGCCGCCCTCGGCCGCTACGGGCTCGGCGGAGGCCTCTGCGGGGCCCTCGGCGGCCTCTGGGACGCCTGGGGTGTCCGTGGCGGCCTCGTCGGGCTCAGGAGCGCCCTGTGAGCCTTCCGAGGCGGTCTCGGCCGACGGCTCGGGCTCGGCCGACTCCACGCGCGCGTGCGGCTCCGGGCCGGGGTGGTCGGTGGTGTGTACGGCGTGCTGGTCGCCGGCGTGCGCCCCGGGCTGTCCCGGGTGCCCGGGCGCGTGCCCGGCTCCCGCCGGCTCCCCCGTTGCCGGAGCGGCTCCGAGCGCCTCGTCGGTCGCCGCCGCGGCCTCGGCCTGCTGCCCCCACGGCTGCCCGGTCGCCTGGGTCGCCCAGGGTGCGGGCGCGCCGCCCGGCAGTGTGGCCGGCGGCGTTCCGCCCCACTGCTCGACGAGCGACGACGTGGTGAACTCGCCCGACTCGTCCGGGAGGTCACCGCCGGCGACGGGGATCGACCACTGCCCGGTGACGTCCTGACCAGGTGCGGGAGCCGCCTCCTGGCCTGCCGCGGTCTCCGAGAAGTTCCACTGCTGGGTGGCCCCGGGGTTGTACGTGAACTGGCCGGTGCCCGCGTCCTGCGGGGCGGCGTTCGGGTCGGGCCACTGGGCGCCCTCGACGGGCGCTCCCGCGACCGGCCAGGCACCGGTGCCCGCGGGGTCGGTGCCCGCGGTCGATCCCGGCGCGACCGTTATCTGCGGCGGCACGTACCCGTGGCCGGGCGCGGCGAGCGGGCTGTCGGAAGAGGCCAGGAGGGCGTCGATGCCGCCTTCGGGGAGCTTGACGAAGGCGGTGGCGCCGTCGTCGTAGTCACCCTGGGGCAACGGGTCCCAGCGGCTCCCGCCCTGGGGCGTGCCCTCTCCGTGCTGGTCGTCGGTCATGACAGTGCCCTCCCCAGTGCTCGTCGGGCCAGCGCGGCGACGGTGCGCCGCAGGTGCAGTACGGCGGGCGGATGCGGGGTGACCGAGCCGTCCTCGGCCGGGACCGGGTCGGGGATGCAGGCCGCCGCGACGTACTCCCCGAAGGCGTTCAGCGCCTCGGGGACGATCGCGCGGTTGTTGTCCCAGTCGATCAGCTGGGCGACCCACTGCTCGGCCTCCAGCGGCCTGAGCGCCATCGGCGCTATGGCGCCCACGGCGCACCTGACTCCGCGCCGGGCGGGGTCGAGGACGACCGCCACGGACGCCATCGCGCGCCCCGGTCCGGTGCGGCCGGTGGCCTTGAGGAAGACCTGGGGGGCGTGCAGCAGCGGCACGCGCACGTAGCCGATGAGTTCGCCGGCGCGCAGCATCTCCATGCCCGCCAGCAGATGCGACACCGGGATCTCCCGGCGGGCTCCGCCCGGGCCCGCGATGATCAGGGTCGCTTCGAGGGCGGCGAGGACCGGCAGCGCGTCACCGGTCGGGGATGCCGAGGCGATGTTGCCGCCGAGGGTGCCCGCGTTGCGGATCTGCGGCGGGCCGGCGGCGCGCGCGGCGGCCGCGAGCGCCGGGATCAGGGCGGCGAAGTCGGGGCGGCCCATCCGCGCGTGGGTGAGTCCGGCGCCCAGCAGGGCGTGGCCGTCCTGGTACTGCCAGCCACGGATCTCGCTGATCCGGCCGAGGCCGACGAGGGCGGCGGGCCTGAGCTGTCCGGAGTTGACCGCGGCCATGAGGTCGGTGCCACCCGCGACGGGCACGGCTGCGGGCGTGTCGGCGAGTGCCGCCACGGCCTCGTCCAGCGTTGTGGGCAGCGTGACGGCCTGCGCCGCCTGCGGTGCGTGCGTGGTCAAACCGGCTGCCCCTTCCCGCTGCCCCACCTGGTCCCACCTGTGCTGCCGTACGGTACGTGCTGACAGGGCGGACGTGGCAACTCTGGCACATCTTCGCAGGACCCGAAGACAGGGGTCCGCTAGGAGGCATTCGCCCACCTCACCGGGCAGATGGTCCGTTTTCGCACGGCATCACCTGTGCATACCGATTGACACTCTTCGGTGACACTGTGCCGGTTTTTTCCATTACCTGTTCGGGGGCGGGCCGTCGATCGGACGGCCGAGCACACCGGGGCGCCGCTGCCACGGCCGCGGTCCCGTCGGCGGCCGGTACGCGACTCCCAGGGCGTCAAGTCGCCGGTAATGGGCGGCCATCCGCCCCTCGAAGTCGGCGAAGTCCCGTTCCGCCGGGGCCGGCAGGCGGCTCCAGGCCACCTCGGCGAAGGCGGCCAGGCGTGGGAAGGTCTGGTAGTCCACGCGCGCGTGGTCCTCCATCACCTCGGTCCACACGTTGGCCTGCGCCCCCAGCACGTGCCTGGCCTCGTCCGGCGTCAACTCCGCGGGAACGGGCTCGAACCGATAGACGTCCTCCAGGGTGCGGACGTAGCCGATGGGGACCGGCTCGTCCGCGCCCCCGTCCTGACGGTGGTCCAGATACACCTGCTGCTCGGGGCACATGACGACGTCGTGGCCGGCGCGGGCCGCCGCGATGCCGCCCGCGTACCCCCGCCAGGAGGACACCGCCGCGCCCGGGGCGAGCCCGCCCTCCAGGATCTCGTCCCAGCCGATCAGCCGGCGCCCGCGCGCGGCGAGCCAGGTGTCGAAGTGGCCGATGAACCACGCCTGGAGCTCGTCCTCGTCCTTCAGCCCGAGTTCCCTGATGCGCTCCTGTGCGGTGGCCGACTGCCGCCACTGGTCCTTGAGGCATTCGTCGCCCCCGACATGAATGAACTCCGAGGGGAACAGCTCCAGGACTTCCTCGAACACCCCCTCGTAGAAGCGCAGGGTGTTGTCAGTGGGGGCGAGTACGTTCGGACTGATCCCCCAGGTGTCCCAGACGGAGAGTGCGGAGCCCCCCTCAATGGATGCGGTGATGGCGTCGGTGTTGCCGAGTTCCGGGTACGCGGCGATGGCTGCCTGCGAGTGGCCGGGTACGTCGATTTCGGGGACGACGGTGATATGCCGCTCGGCGGCGTAGGCGACGATCTCGCGGATGTCGTCCTGCGTGTAGTGGCCACCGTGCGGCTTCTCGTCCCACAGCGGGGAGGCACGATGGCCGAATTTCGTGCGCGCCCGCCAGGAGCCGACCTCGGTGAGCCGGGGGTACTTCCTGATCTCGATGCGCCAGCCCTGGTCGTCCGTCAGATGGAAGTGGAAGACGTTGAGTTTGTGGGCGGCCATCAGGTCCAGGTAACGCAGGACGCCGTCCTTGGGCAGGAAGTGCCGGGCGACGTCGAGCATGAGGCCGCGCCAGCGGAAACGGGGGGAGTCCTGGACGTGGGCCAACGGCAGCCGCCACTGCCGGCCGGGCAGCGGGGCGCGGCGGTAGGCGTCGGGGCCGAGCAGTTGCCGTAGCGTCTGGGCGCCCCAGAAGAGACCGGCGGGGCCGCCGCCCACGACGTGCACGCCGTTCGGCATGACGGCGACGCGGTAGCCCTCCTCGCCGAGGTCCTTGGTGGCCAGGGGGTGGAGGTAGAGGCGGATGGCGTCGGGTCCGCTCGGGTCTCCCGGGGGCAGGGGCAGGCCCGTGGCCGCCGTCAGCGTGGAGCGCAGCCAGCGTTCCGTGCGCTCCGCGCCGGGTTCGGCGGTCAGCTTCGTCTCCGGGCCCAGTGTGAAGAACGCGCTGCCGTCGCGGTGCACATGTCCGGGCCGGGGAATCAGGTCCATCACGTCAGTCCTTTACCGCTCCGCCCAGCCCCGACACCAGCCGTCGCTGCACGAGCACGAAGAAGATCAGCACCGGAATCGTCATCACCGTGGACGCCGCCATCACCCCGCCCCAGTCCGGCTCGTCCGGCTTGTAGAAGACGAGCAGGGCCATCGGCAGGGTCGACTGCGAAGTGTCGCTGATGATGAAGGACTTGGCGAAGAGGAAGTCGTTCCAGGCGGAGATGAAGGAAAACACGCTCGTCGCCACGAGCCCCGGGAAGACGAGCGGGAAAAGGATCTGCCACAGGAATCGCGACCGGCTCGCCCCGTCCATGTACGCGGCCTCCTCCAGGGCCTGAGGAACCGCCTTCACAAACCCCCGCAGCATCCAGATCGCGAACGGCAGCGAGAAGGCGATGTGCGGCAGGATCAGCGAGCCCAGCGTGTTCAGTTGGCCGAAGTCCCGCATGAGGAAGAACAGGGGGATCGTCAGGGCCTCCACGGGCACCATCTGGGCCACCAGAAACATGATCAGCAAGGTGGTCCGGAAGCGGAAGCGGAATCGTGTCACCGCGGTCGCCGCGAGAAACGCGATCAAGGCCGAGACGATCACGACACTGCACGCGACGACAAGGCTGTTGAGGAAGTAACGGCCGAATTCGTTCTGCTCGAAGACCCGCCGGAAGGAATCCAGGGAAGGCGCGAGCGTCCAGGGCCGCGGCTCGCTCGACTCGATCTCCCCGGCCGGTTTGAAGGCGCTGAGCACCATCCAGTACAGCGGAAAGGCCACCACTACGGCGATCAGCAGCGCGGACGCCTCGGCGAGCAGCCGCCACGGCCGTCGTACGAATCTCACGGACCTCACAGTTCCTCCCCCTGCCTGCGCAGCAGCCGCAGGTACACCAGCGTCACCGCCAGCAGGATCAGCAGCATCACCACGCCGATCGCCGAGCCCAGGCTGTACTGCGAGGACGCGAAGGCCTTTTGGTAGGCGTACACGTTCAGCACGAGGTTCTGGCCCGCGATGCCGCCGCCGTTCGTCATGACGTAGATCTGCGTGAACACCTTGAAGTCCCAGATGACGGACTGGATGGTGACGACCACCAGGATCGGCCGCAGCATCGGCGCCAGCACCGACCGCCAGATCCGCCACTGCGAGGCACCGTCCAGCGCGGCGGCCTCCAGCACCTCCGCCGGTACGGCACGGATGCCGGCGTACACCGTCACCATCACGAACGGGAAGGAGCACCAGACGACTTCGAGCAGCACGAGGAAGAAGGCGCTGAAGCGCCCGTACGTCCAGGAGTGATCGCCGAGCCCGAGGATGCGGTTCACCGGCCCGAAGTCCGGGTCGAAGAGGAACAGCCACACCGTCGACCCGGTGATGGCGGGGGTCGCCCAGGCCCCCAGCGCCGCCAGCATCAGCGCGAGCCGCGGCACGGCACGCACGCGCGTGAGCAGCACGGCGAGCGCACAGCCGACGGCCAGCGTCGATACGACGCACGCCGCCGCGAAGACGACCGTGGCGAGCAGCACCTGCCAGAACTGCGCGTCCGAGAAAAGCTCCGTGTAGTTCCCGAACCCCTGAAAAGTGGTGGGCTCCCCACCACTGACCTGAGCCTGCGTGTACTCGAAGAACGAGATCAGCCCGAGCTGATAGATGGGATAGACGAGCAGCCCACCGAGCACGACAAGGGCAGGGGCGAGATAGAGCCAGGGTGCCTTCTGACCCCGCCCACGGGAACGCCGACGGGGGCGCGGGGAACTGCGCGACAAGCCACGATCTCCCCGCACCCGCCGACGCTCCAGAACCCCCGAGCCATCAGGCATCACCGGCGTCACCCGGCGGAGCCGAACGCGTCGTCCATCTTCTTCGCCGCATCCCCCGAAGCCCCGGCGACATCCTTCTTGCCGCTGATGACCTCCTGGAACATCGTCGGCAGCACGAGGGACGAGTCGATCTCGGACCACGCAGGCGTGGCGGGGACGAACTTCGTCCCCGACGCCAGCGTCTCGACGAACGGCTTCACGAACGGCTCCTCCCGCGCCGCCTGCTGCCGCACGTCCCCGAACGTCGGCAGGAAGCCCATCGCCTCGAACATGGCGGCCTGGGTCTTCTTGGACGTCAGCTGCTCCATGAGCTCGACGGCCAGCGTCCGATGCGACGTGCTCTTCAGGACCCCGATGTTGTTGCCACCGGCGAACGCCGGCGCGACGGACCCGGCCTTGACGCCAGGCAACGGCACGACCGCGTACTTCCCCTTCACCTTCCCGGCCTCCGCGGCGGCGTGGCTGAAGTCACCGCCGATCGCCATGCCCGCCTTGCCGGCGGCGAACGCGGTGACCGTGTCGTTGCCGCCCATGCCCGCGCACTTGGCGGCGGGACAGTTGTCGTCGGTGAAGAGCGAGGTGTAGGCCTCGATGCCCTTCCGGGCGGCCGCGCTGTCGATCGCCGAGGTGTACGAGCCACCCTCGCCGACCGCGATCTCACCGCCGTGGGCCCACACGAACGGCATCGCGCCGTACGTGTACGCCCCTCCGACCACGAGCCCGTACAACCCGGGCTTCGCGGCGCGGATCTTGCGGGCGGTGGTCGCCAACTCGGCCATGGTGTCCGGGACTTCGAGGCCGAGTTCCTCGAAGACGTCCGTGCGGTAGTACAGGGCGCGCACGCCGACGTAGAAGGGCGCGCCGTAGACCTTGCCGTCGACGGTGACGGACGTCCTGGCCGTGGGGTCGGTGTCCTTGGCCTCGCTCCGGTCGCCGAACTCCTCGGCGACGTCGAGGAGTCCGCCGTCCTTCACATAGCCGGCGGTGTCGGTGTTGCCGTACTCCATGACGTCGGGGGCGGAGTCCGGATCGTTGAAGGCGGCCTTCACGCGCTGGGCGCGGGTCTCGACGGGGATGTACTCGACGTCGACCTCGGTGCCCTCGTGGGCCTTCTCGAAGGCGGTGACGACGGAGTCGACCACCTTCTCCTTCGGCTTGTTGCCGACTTCCTGGAAGAGCCAGACCCGCAGGGTGCCGATCTTCTCGTCCTTGTCGGAGGAGGAGTTGGCGGAGGTCTGCGGGGCGCAGGCGGTGACGGCCAGGGCGGTGAGCAGTACGGCGAGTCTGGGGGCGAGCTTCATGGAGCGGTCCTCCGAGCGTGCGTTGCAACATATGCAATGACGGTTTCGCTCTGCACAACGCATCGGAGCCTAAGGACACGTGAACATGCCCACAAGAGGTCTCAACCACTTCGTGACAACGCGAAGGCCCCCGGAGCGCGCCGAAACGCGCTCCGGGGGCCTTGCGAACCTCAGGCCGAGGGGAGGGTTACTTCTTGTCGCCGCCCTTGCCCTTGTCGTCGCCGCCGGCGCCCATGGACTCGTAGATCTCCTTGCACATGGGACACACCGGGTACTTCTTCGGGTCGCGGCCGGGCACCCAGACCTTGCCGCAGAGCGCCACGACGGGGGTGCCGTCGAGGGCGCTCGCCATGATCTTGTCCTTCTGGACGTAGTGGGCGAAGCGCTCGTGGTCGCCGTCGCCGTGGGACACCTGTGGCGTCGGCTCTACGAGGGTCCCCGTACCAGTCCCGCGCTCGGGCTCGAGAGTGCTCATACCGCCAAGAGTACTGAAGCTCACACGCATCAGTTGAGCGAAGGGTCGTCGGGGTACGTGGCCACCATCGCGAGCTCGTTGCGCTGACGGCGCAGGACCTCGCGCCAGAGTCTTTCCGGCGACGGCGAGGAGACGTCTCCGGGCTCGGACTCGACGACGTACCAGGCTCCCTCCACCAGCTCGTCCTCCAGCTGGCCGGGGCCCCAACCGGCATACCCGGCGAAGATTCTCAGGGACCCGACGGCCGAGGCGAGCAGTTCCGGCGGCGCCTCCAGATCGACGAGCCCGATCGCGCCGTGCACCCGGCGCCAGCCCAGCGGGGCGCTCTCGCCGGACGCGTCTCCGGGGATGACGGCGACGCCGAGCGCCGAGTCTAGGGACACCGGGCCGCCCTGGAAGACGACGCCGGGTTCGCCGGCGAGGTCCGCCCAGCCCTCCAGGATGTCGCCCACGTCCACGGGGGTCGGACGGTTGAGGACGACACCGAGGGAACCCTCCTCGTCGTGGTCGAGAAGGAGCACCACCGCGCGGTCGAAGTTCGGGTCCGCCAGGGCGGGCGTTGCCACGAGCAGCCGCCCTGTGAGCGAGGACACCTCGGTCATGCCAGACATGATCCCGCATCTTCCCTTCGTGTGGGGAGGCAATGCCGGTTCGGGAGTGAATGCAGCTATGAATTGGAGGAGCGGCCTGGTAAGGCCCCGTTTGAGGGTGGGGGTGGGAGACGGGAGGGCGGAAAGGAGCGTCCCCGGGCGCACGACCGCAATGGTGACCGCTTGTGCCCGAAGGAGAACGGTTCGTGTTGTGACAGAGCTATGACGTTCCTGAGCCCTCCTCGGGCTTACAGAAGGGGGGTCGGCGGCGATTACCCTTTCCCTCCTGGCCCCTGCCCAACTCATCGGAACGCGAGATACATGACCGTCAACGACGATGTCCTGCTTGTCCACGGCGGAACCCCGCTGGAGGGCGAGATCCGTGTCCGCGGTGCGAAGAACCTCGTACCGAAGGCGATGGTCGCCGCTCTGCTGGGCGGCGAGCCAAGTCGACTGCGCAACGTGCCGGACATCCGTGACGTGCGCGTCGTACGCGGACTGCTGCAGCTGCACGGGGTGACGGTCCGTCCGGGTGAGGAACCGGGCGAGCTGGTGATGGACCCCTCGCACGTGGAGAGCGCGAACGTCGCTGACATCGATGCCCACGCGGGTTCCAGCCGTATCCCGATCCTCCTGTGCGGTCCGCTGCTGCACCGCCTCGGCCACGCGTTCATCCCCGGCCTCGGCGGCTGCGACATCGGCGGCCGGCCCATCGACTTCCACTTCGAGGTGCTCCGGCAGTTCGGCGCGACGATCGAGAAGCGGGCCGACGGGCAGTACCTGGAGGCCCCGCAGCGGCTGCGCGGCACGAAGATCCGGCTGCCGTACCCGTCGGTGGGCGCGACCGAGCAGGTGCTGCTGACGGCCGTCCTCGCCGAAGGCGTCACCGAGCTCTCGAACGCGGCCGTGGAGCCGGAGATCGAGGACCTCATCTGCGTCCTGCAGAAGATGGGCGCCATCATCGCGATGGACACCGACCGCACGATCCGCATCACCGGTGTGGACAAGCTCGGCGGCTACAACCACAAGGCCCTCCCGGACCGCCTGGAGGCCGCCTCGTGGGCGTCCGCGGCGCTGGCGACCGAGGGCAACATCTACGTCCGTGGCGCCCAGCAGCGCTCGATGATGACGTTCCTGAACACCTACCGGAAGGTGGGCGGTGCCTTCCGGATCGACGACGAGGGCATCCGTTTCTGGCACCCCGGCGGCCAGTTGAAGTCCATCGCGCTGGAGACGGACGTGCACCCCGGCTTCCAGACGGACTGGCAGCAGCCGCTGGTGGTCGCCCTCACCCAGGCGACGGGCCTGTCCATCATCCACGAGACGGTCTACGAGTCCCGCCTCGGCTTCACCTCCGCCCTGAACCAGATGGGCGCCCACATCCAGCTCTACCGCGAGTGCCTGGGCGGCTCCGACTGCCGCTTCGGCCAGCGCAACTTCCTGCACTCCGCGGTCGTCTCGGGCCCCACCAAGCTCCAGGGCGCCGACCTGGTCATCCCCGACCTGCGCGGCGGCTTCTCGTACCTCATCGCGGCCCTGGCGGCCCAGGGCACGTCCCGGGTCCACGGCATCGACCTCATCAACCGCGGCTACGAGAACTTCATGGAGAAGCTCGTGGAACTGGGCGCGAAGGTCGAGTTGCCTGGTAAGGCGCTCGGCTGACGCACGTACGCCGATGGGGCGGTCACCCGGACTCGGGTGACCGCCCCATCGGCGTTAACTGCGGCGCCCCTCAAGGGGCGCGGGGAACTGCGCGACCAGCCACAGCAGGCCCGCAGTCGCCCACAAAGTCAAGCCACAAAGGCGATTAGGCGCCCTTACTTACCCTTGGCCGCTTCCTTGAGCTTGGAGCCCGCGGAGACCTTCACGCTGTAGCCGGCCGGGATCTGGATCGGGTCGCCGGTCTGCGGGTTGCGCGCGGTGCGAGCGGCACGGTGGGTGCGCTCGAACGTCAGGAAGCCAGGGATGGTGACCTTCTCGTCGCCCTTGGCGACAACCTCGCCGACGGTCTCGGCGAACGCGGCCAGCACGGCGTCGGCGTCCTTGCGGGTCACCTCGGCGCGGTCGGCCAGCGCGGCCACCAGCTCACTGCGGTTCATGTTGTTACTCCCGTGTTCTTCTTGCTGTTGAGGCGTGCCACGCGGCGGAGCCGCATAGTGGGCACAGCGAAGCCGATGCTGCCAGGGTCCTCGGACACTCCCCGGACCCGGGTCTGTCGTCAGACCCACGCGCCCAGGGACGCATCCTGCCCCTACCTGCAGCGGGAAAGCCAATCCGGCACCCGGAGGAGTCGTGAGAACACCCTTGGGAGTCACACGAAGAGCGGGCCTGAGCTTTCGCGTCACGATAAACGGCGGCTGGAGGCCCTTGGTTCCGCGACGCGCCGTTACAAGGGCTTGCCGTGGCGATCCTCACAGCCGCCACACACTTTCCGGGCACGGCGGAGGCCGGGAGCGACAGCCCCCGGCAAACGCCCGCCCCGGCGCCGGGTGACTACTCGGCCGACACCACGGCGCTGACGGCCTTCGCCGCCTCCCGCACCGCGCCGGCGACCGCGCCCGCGACCTTGTCGTTGAAGACGCTCGGGATGATGTAGTTCGGGTTCAGCTCGTCCTCGGTCACCACATCCGCCAGCGCCTTCGCGGCCGCGAGCATCATCTCGGTGTTGACCGTGCGGGACTGCGCGTCCAGCAGACCGCGGAAGACGCCCGGGAAGACCAGCACGTTGTTGATCTGGTTCGGGAAGTCGGAGCGGCCCGTGGCCACAACTGCCGCCGTCTGACGGGCGATTGCCGGGTCCACCTCGGGGTCCGGGTTCGCGAGCGCGAACACGATCGCGTCGTCGGCCATGGCGGCCACGTCGTCGCCGTCAAGGACGTTCGGGGCCGAGACGCCGATGAAGACGTCGGCGCCGCGCACGGCCTCCTTCAGCGTGCCGGTCAGGCCTTCGGGGTTGGTGTTGTCGGCGATCCAGCGCAGCGGCGAGTCCGCGGGAGCGTCCCGCAGGTCCTCGCGGCCGGCGTGCACGACGCCGTGGATGTCGGCGACGACGGCGTTCTTCACACCCGCCGCGAGCAGCAGCTTGAGGATGGCCGTACCGGCCGCTCCGGCGCCCGACATGACGACGCGGATGTTCTCAATTGCCTTGCTCGCGACGCGAAGTGCGTTGGTGAGGGCGGCGAGGACGACGATCGCCGTGCCGTGCTGGTCGTCGTGGAAGACGGGGATGTCGAGGGCCTCACGCAGCCGCGCCTCGATCTCGAAGCAGCGCGGGGCGGAGATGTCCTCGAGATTGATGCCGGCGAACCCGGGGGCGATGGCCTTGACGATCTCGACGATCGCGTCGGTGTCCTGGGTGTCGAGGCAGATCGGCCAGGCGTCGATGCCGGCGAACCGCTTGAAGAGGGCCGCCTTGCCCTCCATGACGGGCAGCGCGGCCTTCGGGCCGATGTTGCCGAGGCCCAGCACCGCCGAGCCGTCCGTCACAACCGCAACGGAGTTGCGCTTGATGGTGAGGCGGCGCGCGTCCTCGGGGTTCTCCGCGATCGCCATGCAGACGCGGGCCACACCCGGCGTGTAGACCATGGACAGGTCGTCACGGTTGCGGATGGGGTGCTTCGACGCCATCTCGATCTTGCCGCCGAGGTGCATGAGGAACGTACGGTCCGAGACCTTGCCCAGCGTGACGCCCTCGATGCCGCGCAGCTGTTCGACGATCTCGTCGGCGTGCGCGGTGGAGGTGGCCGCGATGGTGACGTCGATCCGGAGCTTCTCGTGACCGGACGCGGTGACGTCGAGGCCGGTGACCGAGCCTCCGTGGGACTCGACGGCCGTGGTGAGCTGGGAGACCGCGGTTCCGCTCGCGGGCACCTCCAGCCGGACCGTCATCGAGTAGGAGACGCTGGGCGCCGTTGCCATGGCCGACTTCCTCTGCTTTCACCGTGTGACGCTGGATGCCGTCCGATCGTCGCACCTACCGCTGAGTAGGAGTTAGCCGGGCTTGAATTGCGAACGTATTGTTCGCCACGTCTTCCCATAAAAAGAGGCCCACATCACATCGTGACGTGGGCCTCTTCAACGTTCATGACACCGACCCGCCATGCTCGCCTCGCGGCAAGTGGTCGCTCGTAGCGACGAAGGTTGGGCCCGGGGGCTTGGATCGAGCCGGTGCCACACCCAGGCTAACAAACAGATCCCGTAAGGCCATTCCCGCACCGCGAGTTCGTTTTCCTGCCGTCGGTGAAGCCCCCGTTCGGCCCCGGTCAGTCCCTGAGCAGGTCGGGCACCCCGGTCGCGTCCGGTTCGTCCCGCTCCCCCGACACCACCGTCAGCTGCTGGGTGGCCCGGGTCAGCGCGACGTACAGCACGCGCAGGCCGGCCGGCGACTCGTCCGCGATCTCCGCCGGGGAGACGACGACCGTCGCGTCGTACTCCAGCCCCTTCGCCTCCAGGCTGCCGAGCGCCACGACCCGGTCGCCGAGCCCGGCGAGCCACTTGGCCGCCTCCTCGCGCCGCTGCATGGCGACGACGACGCCGACCGTGCCGTCGACACGGTCGAGCAGCCGGGCGGCCTCCTCGCGGACCGTCTGCGCGAGTGAGTCCCGTACGACCGTGAAGCGTGGCTCGACACCGGTGGAGCGCACCGCCGACGGGGACTGCGAGCCGGGCATGGCCAGCGCCAGCACCTTGGCCGCCAGTTCGGCGATCTCGGCGGGGTTGCGGTAGTTCACGGTGAGCTGGAAGCGGCGGCGCGGGCGGGTGCCGAGCGCCTCGTCGCGGGCCTGGGCCGCCTCGTCGACGTCGGACCAGGAGGACTGGGCCGGGTCGCCGACGATCGTCCAGGTGGCGTGCCGGCCGCGGCGGCCGAGCATGCGCCACTGCATCGGCGTGACGTCCTGGGCCTCGTCGACGATGACGTGGGCGTACTCGACGCGCTCGGCCGCCAGCCGCTCCGCGCGCTCGCGCTGCGACTCCTCGCGGACCGGCATCAGCTCCTCCAGCCCGGTGAGCTGGTCGAGCGGGTCAAGCTCGCGCTTCCTCTTCGGGCGGGCCGGGCTGCCGAGGATCGCCTGGAGCTCGTCGAGCATGGCGATGTCGTGCACGGAGTGGCCGTCCCGCTTGAGCGAGCGGGCCACCTTGCGGACCTCGCCGGGGTTGAGGATCCGGCGGGCCCAGCGGCCGAGCCGCCGCTCGTCGGCCATCGCCTCCAGCACGGTTCTCGCGGTCAGCTCCGGCCACCAGGCGTCGAGGAAGGCGATGAAGCTGTCCTCCGAGGTGACGTCCTCGTCGAAGGAGGAGCGCAGCTCGGCGGCGAGTTCCGGGTCGGAGTGGCGGGTGGCGCCGCCCGACTGCGCCCACAGGGCGTCGAGCAGCAGCTTGCGGGCGCGCGGGCGCAGCAGGTTCACGGGCGCCGTACCGCCGAGGGCGTTGCGGCGGATGCGCTCCAGCTCGTCGGCCTCCAGTTCGAGCCGGCGCCCGAAGGCGACGACCCTGAGCCGGGCCGGCGAATCGTTCAGCTCCAGGGCGCCCCGGGCGGCCTTCCGCAGCACCTTGAGCATGCGGTAGGACCCCTTGGCGCGGGCCGTGGCCGGGGAGTCGTACAGCGTGGCCTCGGCACCGTCGACGAGCGAGCCGATCGCCCGGATGGCGACCTGGCCCTCCTCGCCCAGCGACGGGAGCACGCCCTCGGTGTACGCCACCAGCAGCGGGGTCGGCGAGACGATCAGGATGCCGCCCGCGTACCGGCGCCGGTCCTGATAGAGGAGGTAGGCGGCGCGGTGCAGCGCCACGGCCGTCTTCCCCGTCCCCGGCCCGCCCTCGACGTACGTCACGGAGGCGGCGGGGGCGCGGATGACCAGGTCCTGCTCGGCCTGGATGGACGCCACGATGTCCCGCATGGTGTGGCTGCGGGCCTGGCCGAGGGCGGCCATGAGGGCGCCGTCGCCGATCACGGGCAGCTCGTCGCCGCCGAGGAAGGCCTTGAGCTCGGGGCGCATCAGGTCGTCCTCGACGCTCAGCACCCGGCGTCCCTTGGAGCGGATGACCCGGCGCCGTACGACCCGTCCGGGATCCACCGGAGTGGAGCGGTAGAACGGGGCCGCGGCCGGGGCCCGCCAGTCGATGACCAGCGGGGCGTAGTCCTGGTCGAGCACGCCGATGCGGCCGATGTGCAGGGTCTCGGCGATGTCGGCGGTGTTGTCGTCGCGGACCGCGCCCTCGGCGGGCTCGACGGCGGTGTAGGCGCCGTCGGGTCCCTTCTTGCCGTCCTTGCCGAGGAGCAGGTCGATCCGGCCGAAGAGGAAGTCCTCGAACTCGTTGTTGAGCCGGTTGAGGTGCACTCCGGCCCGGAAGACCTGTGCGTCCCGCTCGGCGAGTGCGCCGGGCGTGCCGACCTGGCCGCGCTTGGCCGCGTCGTTCATGAGGAACTCGGCCTCGTGGATCTTCTCCTCGAGCCGCTGGTACACCCGGTTCAGGTGTTCCTGTTCGACGCCGATCTCTCGGTCTCTCAGGGAGTCTTCGAGCGCGGTTTCCTGTTGAGCCTGAGCGGCCACCGGGCCCCCTTCTGACGTGCTGGGCAGCCGTCAACCGTACGCGAAGGGGACCCGGAAAAGCTACGGAGACTACGCGTCGACCTCGACCAGCTTCTTTCCGTCGAAGTCCATGACCTCGATGTGATCGACGTCGTCGGGGGACATGGAGACGCCGCCGCTGACGTAGAGAGGGTTCCTGGCCTGCTCGGTCTTGGCGTCTGGGATGCCGTAGCCCCACTTCGGGACGGACCAGGAGGCCGCCGTCTCGCGCTCGCCGTCCTTACTGACGAAGATCAGGGAACACTTGAGCGGACCCTTGACGCCCCCGAGCTCAAGGGCCGTCTCGGTGCCCCACGCCTTCTCCTGCATGGCGACGGTCGCGGTGACCTTGCTCGCCGAGTCGGTGCCCGTGACCTTGTTCTCGATGCTGTTGAACAGGTCCCTGGCGGGGTTCGCCGCGAGGGTCTGGTTGGTGCCGCCGCCCTCCGAGTCGCCGCCGGTCGTCGCGATCGCGGCGAACGGGCCGCCGACGATCAGCGCGGCGGCCGCGGCCACCATGTAGAAGCTGCGCCGGCGCTTCTGGGCGCGGCGCTCGGCGACCTCGTCGACGAGCTTGTTCACCAGACGCGGGCTGGGCTTCGCCGACAGGGACTCGCCGATCGCGGGCGAACCGGAGCCGGGCAGGTCCGCGAGCGCCGCGAGCATCGGCTCCATTCCGGCGAGTTCGTCCAGCTGCTGGGCGCACCATTCGCAGGTCGCGAGGTGGGCCTCGAAAGCGGTTGCCTCGGCGTCATCGAGAATCCCGAGGGCGTAGGCACCGACGGTTTCGTGCTCGCTCGGGCCCGGATGTCCCTGCATGGGGCTCATGGATCCAGACATACCCGAACCGCCCATCCCGAATCCCTGGTTTCCCCCGTAAACACTCATCACGCCGTCACCCCCCGCTCCTCCAGAGCCAGCTTCATCGACCGCAGGGCATAGAAGACCCTTGAGCGAACGGTGCCACTGGGTATGCCCAGCGTCTCGGCCGCCTCGTTGACCGTACGCCCCTTGAAGTACGTCTCGACCAGGACCTCCCGGTGGGCGGGGGTCAGGTCGTCGAGTGCGTCCGACAGCGTCATCAGCCACAGCGCCTTGTCGATCTCGTCCTCCGCGGGGATGACCTCCAGCGGCGACGGATCGACCTCCTGCGGCCGGGCCTGCCGGCTGCGGTGGCCGTCGATGACGATGCGCCGGGCGACCGTCACCAGCCAGGGGCGTACCGATCCGGTCGCTCGATTGAGCTGTCCGGCGTTCTTCCAGGCACGGATGAGCGTCTCCTGCACGACGTCCTCTGCTCGTTGCCGATCACCGGCGACCAGTCGAAGGACATACGCGAGGAGGGGTCCGGCGTGCTCTCTGTACAGCGCACGCATCAGCTCCTCATCAGGTTCCGAGGGCTGGGACATGCGATGTCGGGCCCTCGATCCACGTTCATTGGCCACGACGGAATCCTTGCGCACGCCCACCTCCGATGTCCGGGGGTTCCCCCAGTCGGTCGCTCGTCTACCCGTACGGAAGCGGTGTGTTGAGTGTTCAAAGCGAGGCGACAGTTTTCTTCGGAGTGACGTGACGAGCGGGACATGGCAGCACATTCCCACCGTGCGATCTTTACATTTCCACCACATCGACAAGATCGAGGGGTCGCTTCCCTACGGGTGCGTAGGTAAACGACATGTAATCGAAATCACTTCGACAGTCGCTCCACAGAAGCCGCATAACGGACCGTCAGGCGCGGGCGAGGGCGGCTCGACGACGGTGCCGGGCGACCCTTTCCCGGTTCCCGCAGACCTCACTGGAGCACCAGCGCCTTCTGCGCCCCCGGGACGAATCGACATAAACGATCGGGCAGTTGTCACCCTCGCACTCCCGCAGCCCGGCCCGCGCCACCGGATCGGTGAGCAGTTCCACGGCGTCCCGCGCGATGGCGCCGAGCAGCGCGGCGCACTCGGGCGGATGATCCAACTCCCTCACGAGGGTGCCGTCTTCACCCCGTACGGCGCGGGGGGCCGGGGGCGCGGTGCGGGCGATGTCGTTCACGTGCGCGAGCGCGATGTCGTACGACGGCCAGGGCTCGGGGGCGATTCCGCCGCGCACCAACTGTCCGATACGTCCCCGCAGTTCGCGGAACCGGACCAGCCAGGAGGCGTCGGCGTGGGCCAGCGTGGTGCCCGGCGGGACGAGCCCGGCGCCGGTGATCCAGGCGCACAACACCTCGACGGAGTCGAGGTGTTCCTCGGGGTGCGTGGTCGCGAGGAGATCCAGACAGATCCGCCCGGCATCGAACCGCAGCTCGTACGCGTCCGTGACCGTACCCAGTGCCATGTGCCTGTCACCGCCTAGGGGTCACCCCGGGAGAACTGGAAGAAGCGTTCCCTCTAACAGTGCCTGCCCGATGACGACTCCCGGAACCCCTCGTACCGGACGGCCGGAGGCTGAGCCTCTCGGCGCCGGTCCGTGTCTTTCAGCCCGCCCGGCGTTCGAGGACGAGACCGCGACGTCCCGAGCCCCACCTATCCGTAGGGGTGCGACACCCGTAGGGGCGCGACCTCTCGACGCCGGCCCAGGCATCCCAGCCCGTCCGGCGTTTGAGGACAAGGCCCGTTCAGGGCCGGAGCGGGGGTCTGGGGGCCGCAGGCCCCCAGGGGCCGGGGTCGAAGGGGCAGCACCCCTTCAAGGATGGGACGGGTAGGGGCGGCGGGGGCGAATCACGCGTCCGCGTACTTGGCGTCCGCCGCCGGATCCAACGCCAGCCGGTACCCCCGCTTCACCACCGTCTGGATCAACTTCGGCGCCCCCAGAGCCGTACGAAGCCGCGCCATCGCCGTCTCCACCGCATGCTCGTCCCGCCCCGCCCCCGGCAACGCGCGCAGCAGCTCCGCACGGGGCACCACCCAGCCCGGCCGCCGGGACAGGGCCCGCAGCAGGGACATACCCGCGGGCGGCACGGGCCGCAGGACGCCGTCGACCAGGACGGCGTGCCCGCGGATCTCCACCTGGTGCCCGGCGATCGGCAGGGACCGGGCCCGGCCGGGCAGCTCCTGGCACAGCAGCTGGACCAGCGGACCGAGCCGGAACCGCTCGGGCTGGACGGTGTCGACGCCGAGCGCCTGCAGGGGCAGCGCGGTGACCGGCCCGACGCAGGCCGGAAGGATGTCGTGGTTGAGGGCGGTGAGCACTTCGGGAAGCAGCCCGCGCTCCTCGGCCCGCGACAGCAGCGACGCCGCGGCCGGGGCGCTGGTGAAGGTGAGGGCGTCCAGACCACGGGAGACCGTCGCGTCCAGCAGACGGTCGACCGGGCCGATGTCCTCCGGCGGCAGCCACCGGTAGACGGGCACCCCGAGCACCTCCGCTCCCGCGGCCCGCAACGACTCCACGAACCCGGGCAGCGGCTCACCGTGCAGCTGGACGGCGACCCGGCGCCCGTCGACCCCCTCCTCCAGCAGCCGGTCCAGCACCTCGGCCATGGACTCGCTGGACGGCGACCATTCCTCGTTCAGCCCGGCGGCCCGTACCGCGCCCTTGACCTTCGGCCCACGCGCGAGCAGTTCGACCCCGCGCAGCCGTTCCAGCAGGTCCTCGCCCAGCCCCCATCCGTCGGCGGCCTCGATCCAGCCCCGGAAGCCGATCGCGGTCGTGGCGACCACGACGTCCGGCGTGCGCTGGATGATCTCCTTGGTGGCGGCGAGCAGCTCGCTGTCATCGGCGAGCGGCACGATGCGCAAGGCAGGAGCGTGCAGCACTGCGGCGCCACGCCGCTGGAGCAACGCCCCGAGCTCGTCGGCCCGGCGTGCGGCGGTCACGCCCACGGTGAACCCGGCGAGGGGCCCGTGTTCGGATTGCTGCTGTGTGTCGTACATAACTCTCGTCCCGCACTCGAGTTGTGGTGCCTGCGCCAGGTGGTCCACCGGGGGTGACCGGGAGCGGCTCCTGATCGCACCCTTGGTGGGTACACCTGCATGCCGATCGAGCCTGTCAACGGTGCGTGACAGGCTCGGTTCGGCTTGATGTCAGCGGTGTTACGTCACACCTCCGCGTAGCTGAGCTGCGGCTTTGCCTCCGTGGACGATGTGGCGTGCGTCTCCGAGGCGGCCGGGCGGCGAAGGTATACGGCCCAGGTGACCACGAAGCAGGCGGCGTAGAAGGCGAGGAAGGCGACGAAGGCGCCGGTGCCGGAGCCCACGGTGAGGAAGGACTGGCGGAAGGCGAGGTTGATGCCGAGGCCGCCGACCGCGCCCACCGCGCCGATGAGGCCCATGGAGGCACCGGAGAGCCGGCGGCCGTAGGCGGCGGCGTCCTCACCGGTGAGCCCCTTGGCGAGGGCCTTGTTGTGGAAGATGCCGGGGATCATCTTGAACGTCGAGCCGTTGCCGAGCCCGCTGAGAACGAACAGGGCGATGAAGGCGCAGGTGAACAGCGGCAGCGACTTCTGCATCGAGGCCACGATGATGACCGAGGTCGCGGCGGCCATGGCGACGTAGTTCCACAGCGTGATCTTCGCACCGCCGAACCGGTCGGCGAGCGAGCCGCCCACGGGCCGGATCAGCGATCCCAGCAGCGGGCCGATGAAGGTGACGTAGGCGGCCTGCAGCGGCGTACGCCCGAACTGGGTCTGGAGCACCAGCCCGAAGGCGAAGCTGTACCCGATGAAGGAGCCGAAGGTACCGATGTAGAGGAAGGACATGATCCAGGTGTGGGCGTCCTTCGCGGCGTCCTTGGCGGCGCCGGTGTCGTTCTTGACGGACGAGATGCTGTCCATCTTGAGCCACGCGAGGACGGCGGCGATCACGATGAACGGGATGTAGATCCCGAGCAGCAGGCGCGGGCCGCCACTGGCACCGATGACCGCGAGGCCGATCAGCTGCACGACGGGCACGCCGATGTTGCCGCCGCCGGCGTTCAGACCGAGCGCCCACCCCTTCTTACGCAGGGGGAAGAAGGCGTTGATGTTGGTCATGCTGGAGGCGAAGTTTCCGCCACCGACACCGGCCAGCATCGCGCACAGCAGGAACGTGGTGAACGACGTCCCCGGCTCCATCACCGTGAACGCGGCGACCGTCGGCACGAGCAGCAGGCTCGCCGAGATGACCGTCCACATCCGGCCGCCGAAGATGGCGACGGCGAAGGTGTAGGGCACGCGGACGACGGCGCCGACCAGCGTGGCCATCGAGACGATGGTGAACTTGTCGGCGGGGGTGAGCCCGTACTCCGGCCCCATGAAGAGCACCATCACCGACCACAGGGTCCAGATCGAGAACCCGATGTGCTCGGAGAGGACCGAGAAGAAGAGATTCCGCTTGGCGGTCTTCTCTCCCGTCTCGTTCCAGAAGGTCTCGTCCTCGGGGTCCCAGTGATCGATCCAGCGGCCTCCCCTGCTTGCAGCGGGGGCTGTGCTAGGGGCTGTCATGACGCCTCCACGGTACTTCGGGGCTCGGTCGCACTTCGAGTGGCTGATCCCGAAGGTAGGGAGGGCTCGTTTCCGGGCTGTGGCATCTAATGACCGGAAAGGAACTTTGCTCTCACCCGGCGGGGAGGGTGGATGAGAGGTTGCGTGTGGGGCGTCCCTATATGCGGGCCCCTAGGCAGCGGCACCCTAGGTAGCGGCGTCCCTTATATAGAGGCGCGATGCAGGGACGGCGGTGTCAGCGCTGCGGGGGCTGCCAGTGGGGGTTGGGGTTCTGCTGGGGGTGGGGCTGAGGCTGGCCGTACGGCTGGTGCGGCGGCTGGGGCGGCTGAGGCTGCGGTGTGACGTACGGCCCCGGGGGCTGGGGCGCACCGTAGGGGCCGGCGGCGGGGGCAGGGACGGGCTGGTTGCCGTACGGCCCGGGGGCGGGGCCTGTGGGCTGAGCGGGATAGGAACCCGGGGCGGCGGGCCGGCCGGCGTACGGACCGGCGGTCTGCTGACCGTAACCAGCGGGGGCACCCGGGATGGGCGCGCCGGGCGGGGGCTGGTTGCCGTACGGCCCGGCGGCGAAGGGCTGCCCGGGCAGCTGGGTGCCCGGCGGCAGGTAGCGCACCCGCCCGGACTCCTCGGTGAACGGCATGAACCCGGCGGACTGCAGCCGGGCGGCGAACTTCGCGTTGCGCTTGCGGTTGACGACGAAGACCACGCCGAGGATCGCCAGGAAGAACACCCATGTGAGCAGCGCCGCGATCCACGCGGCGGCGTCCGCCCCGAGCCGCACCCCGAGGATCCCGGCGCCGACAGTGACGCCCACGGCGGCGTAGCCCGCCCGCTTCTCGGCGTTCTTGCCGGTGAGGTCGAAGTTGATGCGGGCCTTGAGGAGCTCGAAGGCGTCCGGCACGAGGGGAGGTACGGAGACCCCGTCGTGGGCGTTCGGATACTGCGCCCAGTTCTGCGCGGCGCGGGCGCGGGCCTGGGGGCTGGGGTCGGGCGCGATCATCATGACGAGCGCGCCGTTGCGCCCGGTGCTCTGCCGTACGTCCAGGTACTCGTAGCCGAACTGCTGGGCGATGAAGGCGAGCCTGGCGAGCTTCTTCACGGAGGCCATGGGGCTGGTGAGCTCGACGGGCCCTCCGCGCGCCATCAGCTGCAGCATCTTCTGCGCTTGCCGCTTGCTCATCGCCGTCCGCTCCCCACCGACCACCTGGGCCACTCGGCCCAGGTGGTCACCCCGTTCACTTGCGCAACAGCGTCAGTCTTCCACGCGGGTCTGACAGTCGGGACCTGGGTGGGCGCGCTTCACGGACGTCAATCCGGAGACGCGCCGCCCCGACCGGCCGGTGCACCTGCCGTCTGCTGCCCGCCGGAGGCCCGGCCTCATTTCAGGTGTCGGTCCAAGAACCGGCACCCGTCCTCCAGCTCGAACCCTGGAGTGCCGGTGTGTCCTCCCACATTGGCGTGCAGCGTCTTCTCCTCGCTGCCGAAGGCGTCGAACAGGTCCAGTGCCCGTTGCCGGGGGTTCCCTTCGTCGTCCCACTGCAGCAGGAACAGCAGCGGAATGCTGACCTGCCGGGCCTCCTCGCGCTGGGCACGGGGCACGTACCCCCCGGCGAAGAAGCCCGCGGCCGCGATGCGCGGCTCGACCACCGCCAGCCGAATACCGAGGGCGGTCCACCCCCCGGAGTACCCGACCGGGCCGCCGATCCCGGGCAGCTCAAGGAGGGCGTCCAGGGTGGTCCGCCATTCCGGGACCGCGTTCTCGACCAGCGGGCCGATGAAGGACTCCAGGATCTCGTCGACCGGCTCGCCGGCCTGCATCGTCCGCCGGAGGTCGGCGCGGGCCTGCTCGTCGGCGGCGGAACGGGGCCGGTCACCGCACCCGACGGCGTCGATGGTGGCCACCGCGTAGCCGCGCCCCGCGGTGTACCGGGCCCGTGCCACCAGCCGCGGGTCCGCCTTGGGCAGGCCGTTGTTGTGGGCCATCAGGACCAGCGGGGCCGGTGCGGATCCGGGCGTCCACAGGGTGCCGGGGATCTCGCCGAGGGTGAATTCGCGCTCGAGGACGCCGTCGTCGAGGCGCTGTTCGGAAGTGAATTGCACGGTCGTGCCTTTCGGGAGTGCTCTTGAACGGCGCTCCCGGACGGCCTACCGCCCGACCGTGACCCCGGAGGGAAGCACCCATGTCGATACTGCGTTCACGGATACCACCTCCTCGTTTTTCGCACGGCCGCCGGAAAAGTAGCAGTGGTCGCCGTGGTCCGCCAACAAGTTTTCACGGAGGCTCCGGGGTCACGGTCGGGCGGCACGATCCAACGGATTCACAGCCGCTCAGGTCGGTTACGTACTCGGTGACAAGGCCGGAGCCATCGAAGCCATGCAACAGGCGGACCGGCTCCGCCCTAGCGTGTACCAGCGCACACGAGTACACCGTTGTGGTCTATTGGTCGAGCGACAGCTGGTACTCGCACACCTGGAAACGGCCTGCGCCATCTGGACCAGGCCCTCGACGCGCACCTGGCGCGATAGCGGAACTCGATCACCCGCTCCCCAGCGGCAGCATCTTCGAAGTCGAGCACTTCGATCTCCGACTCGCCGAACTTCAGTGTGCGCACCTGGGGCTCCTCAACTCGGTCCAGGAACCGGAGAAGCTCCCACTGAGGAAACCGGCGGCCGGGCGCCACGCGCAAAGAAGGGGAGAGCGGCTCTCCGGCCGGGCGGGCGCCGTGTCCCTTACCTGGCGTGCGTACGCCTCTTCCGAGCCCCGTCCGGCCACAGCTGCGGCTTCCGCTTCGCCGCCAGGTCCTCCGCCCAGCCGAACCACACGATGCAGCTGCCGATGAGCACCCAGGTGAAGGCCAGTACCGGCCACGGGCTCTCCAGCAGCCAGGAGAAGTGCTTCCACATCACGTCGATGTTCCACAGCT
Source organism: Streptomyces sp. NPDC093591 (assembly GCF_044764885.1). NCBI lineage: Bacteria > Bacillati > Actinomycetota > Actinomycetes > Kitasatosporales > Streptomycetaceae > Streptomyces > Streptomyces sp. NPDC093591. The sequence goes on along the minus strand of NZ_JBIWIY010000003.1, from coordinate 75,933 downwards.
GGTCCCACATCGTCGCGGCGATGAGGATGCAGGTGTTGTGCCAGAGGTAGATCGTCACCGCGCGGGAGTTGAGCAGGGTGATCAGGCGGTCCCAGCGGCGCAGGCGGCGGGGCCACTCGGCCCAGGACGGGCTGATGTGCAGCAGGAGCAGGACCGTGCCGAAGGACCACAGGGCCTGGGCCAGGGGCATGCTGTCCAGGTCGTTGCCTTCGCCGAAGTCGTGGTTCAGGGCGTACCAGAGCCCGACCGCGGCGAAGATCGGCGCGAGGGACGGCACGACGTAGCGCGGCAGTCGGCGCAGGATGCCCTCCTGGTGCGCCATGCCGAGGATCCAGCAGGCGCCGAAGGTGCTGAAGTCGGTGAGCGCGGACGGGATGCGTTCGCCGGGGAGCGTGATCCAGCCCTGTTCGAAGGCCAGCGCCAGGGCGAGCGGCGCGAGGAGCGTCACCGCCGGCATCGCGCGCAGGGCCTTCAGCAGGAACGGCGAGAGCAGGACGTACCAGAGGTAGGCGCGGATGTACCAGAGCGGTCCCGCGAGGTCCACGGCCCAGTTCTCGCCGAGGAAGCCGTGGAGGCCGGGGAGGCCCTCGGCGTACGGCGGATCGCTGAGCGGGACGATCCAGTACGCCAGGTGGATCCACCACCAGCCGGGGTGGCCGTCCGCGTCCGGGCCCCAGCCCTGGATGACCATGCCGGTGACGCCGACCACGCCCAGCAGCCACAGCGGAGGCAGGAGGCGGCGTATGCGGCCTCGGATGACCTGCGCGGGCGGGCGCTTGAGGGAGCGGGCCATGAGGTTGCCGGCGAGGGCGAACATCACGCCCATGGAGGGGAAGACGAGGGGCAGCCAGGCCCAGCCCGTCAGGTGGTACAGGACCACGCGGAAAAGGGCGAGGGCGCGGAGCAGGTCGAAGTAGCGGTCGCGAACCGGGCCTTTGCGGGTCTGCTCGGGCGTCTCCGGCCGGACCGGGGCCGGCGCGTCGGACGGCGGAGCGGAGGTCGGGGAGGGAGGGTTCATCGGACCGGCCTCTCGTCCATGACCGGCCGGCCCTGCGCCGGCACGGTCGGCGGTGCGGACACCCCGCCCTTGCGCCGCAGCTTCTGCCAGCGCAGACGGCCGCCGGTGAGAGCCGTGATCCAAGACTGGAGCAGGACGACGTACATGAGCTGGCGGTAGAGGATCTGCTGGAGCGGGAGCGAGATGAGCGGGGTGAGCGGCTCGCGGTCCAGGACGAAGGCGTAGGCCGCGCAGACCACCTGGATGGCGAGGACGCCGAACCAGGCCAGGATCGTCTTCTCCGTGGGGCCGAAGACCAGGCCGTAGATGAGGAAGACGTCGATCAGGGGTGCGAGGAGGGGGGCCAGGACCATGAACAACGACACCAGCGGCAGGCCCACCCGGCCGAAGCGGCCCGACGGGCCCCGGTCCACCAGGGCGCGGCGGTGCTTCCAGATCGCCTGCATGGTGCCGTACGACCACCGGTAGCGCTGGGACCACAGCTGCTGGACCGACTCGGGGGCCTCGGTCCAGGCCCGGGCCTTCTCGGCGTACACCACGCGCCAGCCGTCGCGGTGGATCGCCATGGTGATGTCGGTGTCCTCGGCGAGGGTGTCGTCGCTCATGCCGCCGACCCGTTCCAGGGCCGAGCGGCGGAAGGCGCCGACCGCGCCGGGGATCGTCGGCATGCACTGCAGGACGTCGTACATACGGCGGTCCAGGTTGAAGCCCATCACGTACTCGATGTGCTGCCAGGCGCCGATGAGGGTGTCCTTGTTGCCGACCTTGGCGTTGCCGGCGACCGCGCCGACGCGCGGGTCCGCGAAGGGCTGGACGAGTTCGCGGACGGTGGACGGCTCGAAGACCGTGTCGCCGTCCATCATCACGATCAGGTCGTAGCTGGCGTTGGCGAGGCCGCGGTTGAGCGCCGCGGGCTTGCCCGCGTTGAGCTGTCTGATCACCCGTACGTTCGGCAGCCCCAGGCCCTCCACGAGCCGGGCCGTGCCGTCGCTGGAGCCGTCGTCGATGACGATGATCTCGACGGGGTGTTCGCTGCGCATCAGGGACCGCACGGTGTTCTCGATGCACTTGGCCTCGTTGTACGCCGGGACCAGCACCGACACCGGTTCGGTGACCGGTGCGTTCGGGCCCCAGCTGAAGTCCCGGCGGCGGGTGCGGCGGGCGTGGAGGCCGGAGAGCAGCAGCATCAGGCCGAAGCGGCCGATGACGAGGGAGCCGATGGCGGCGAGGCCGACGACCAGGATCGCGGTGATGTTGTCGGAGGCGTCGACGAGGAAGACCCATGCCTTGCCCTTCCACAGGTCGAGGCCGGTGACCTGGGTGTGGGCGCTCGGGGCGTCCAGGGCCTCGGTGAGGTTCTGGAACTCGTAGCCCTTCTCCTGGAGTTGGGGGATGAGCTTGTCCAGTGCCTGGACCGTCTGGTGCCGGTCGCCGCCGGAGTCGTGCATCAGGACGATCGCACCGTCGCCGGGCTTGGGGGTGGAGTTGCGGATGATCTGCTCGACGCCCGGCTTGCGCCAGTCCTCGCTGTCGGTGTCGTTGACGATCGTGATGTAGCCGCGGCTGCCGATGTACTCCGTCACCGGCCAGGAGTTGTTGTCCATGTTCTCGGACTTGGACGAGTACGGCGGCCGGAACAGCGAGCTGCGGATGCCGACCGCGCCGGCGAGCGCGAGCTGGTTCTGGGAGAGCTCCCAGTCGATGCGCTTCTTGGACTGGTAGGACAGGTCGGGGTGGTTGAAGGTGTGCAGGCCGATCTCGTGCCCCTCGTCCACCATCCGCTCGACGAGGTCCGGATAGCGGGAGGCCATCGTGCCGGTGATGAAGAAGACGGCGTGCGCGTCGTTCCGCTTCAGGGCGTCCAGCACCTTCGGCGTCCACTCGGGGTCCGGGCCGTCGTCGAAGGTGAGGACGACGCTGTTGTCCGGCACGCCCAGTGTGGTGGCTTCGCCGCCGCGGGTGTCGATGACCGGGCCGCCCTTGAGGATCTCCTGCGGCACCTTGTCGTTGGCGGCGGCGGGCCGCACACGGTAGTCGGCGAGGATCTCGCTGTGGACGTAACCGCGCAGCATCAGCATCGCCATCAGCGCGACGAGGACGAGCGAGGGCAACAGCAGGCGCATGGGCACACGGCGGCGCCGGGAGCCGTCGGGGGCTCCCTTCGCGGGCCCGGGACGGCGGGTACGGGATGCCATCAGAGGGTGTACTCCGGGGACGGGGCGGCGTGCACGGAGGCGGAGGCATCCGGCTCCTGCGCGATGGGCGTGGGGTCGCTCGGGCCGTTCGCGACGGTCCCGCCCGCGGGTTCGTCGATGGTCGGAGGGTCGGTCGGCTCCTCGGCGGGGCCGTCGATGTCCGTCGGGCTCGGGTCGGGGTCGGGGGTGGTGGGCTCGACGGTGGGGTCGGGGTCCGGGGTGGGGTCGGTGTCCGGGTTCGCGGTCGGCTTGGTGGCGCTCGGCTTGGGGGCGGCGGACGCGCCGGGCTCCTCGGCGTCGGGCGACGCGTCGGGGGCGGTGGCGCCGACGCCGGGGGACACGGTCGTATCGGCGGTGGCCGTCGGGGAGATGTCCGGCGAGACACTGCCGGTGCCGGAGGGCTGCGGTGCCGACTCCGCGGGCAGCGGCGGGGTGTCGACCTGGCCGGCCGGCTGCTCCTTGGGCCGCTCCACGGGCAGCCAGGGCGCGTCGGAGTTGCCGGACAGCAGCGTGGCGACGATGACCACGGCGTAGACCGCGCAGGCGAGGCCCACGGCCATGCCGATACGGCGGAAACGGCGGCTGCGGCGGCCCGACTCGTCGACGAACACGGGCCCGTCGGAGCCCTCGCCGCCACCCGGGGCGTCCTTGGCCGCGCGCAGCATGTTGTCGAGCTGCAGGCCTATGCCGTCGAGTTGGACGGTGACCTCGTGCGGATCGTGGGTGGCGCCGGGCACGTCGGGCTCCGCGGACTCCGCGGACTCCGCCCACGGGTCACGGACAGCGGCGGCGCGTGTCTCGCCGGTCGCCAGGAACGCGTCGTTCCGCGGTGCCGGGGGCGTGGCGTTCCTGCGCGCCGACGGCCGGTCGAAGGCCGACCAGCCGTCCGGCTTCCCGATGGGCCGGCCTGCGTCCTGCGACTTCCCGATGGGCCGGCCTGCGTCCTGCGCCTTGCCGATGGGCCGGCCTGCGTCCTGCGCCTTGCCTTCGGTCCGGCGCGGGTCCGCGGCCCTCCCGACCGCCGGAAGCACCGCGGTCTCCTCGGCGTCGGATGCGGCGGCCCTCGGCCCGCCGCGCAGGATCTCCGTCTTGTCGGCGCCCGAAGAGGCACGCCCGCCACCGTGGAGTATCTCCGTCTCCCTTGCCTCGGATCGGGAGCGCAGGCCCTGACCGGGGACCTCGGTCTCCCCGGTCGCCGGGAAGGCCTGGGTGTCACCCCTGGAACCCGCCGGGGAGGAATCGCCCCCGGGCTCCGATACCGCTTCGGGCCACTCCGGTTGGGCGTCTTCTCGCCACTTCTTCACGCGCACGCACATCCCCCCACGGGACCGTTCCGGGTGCGCGCACGACACTGAGCACCCGTCGCCGTACCGAGCCCCCACCCGGCCGAGCGCCCCCCATTACCACACTGTGCTCAGGACATGAATGTAGCGCACGCGGAGGTTTAGTGGTTGCCACGTGTTAATTGTGAACGCTCCCAGTGGCCAAATCGATGGCCGGAACCCATCCCTCGACGGGCCTCACCAGCCAGCCCTCCTCGGCCGTGAGCTCGGCCGCAGCGCGCCGAAGGGCGTCCAATGCGGGGTGCACCAGGCCCTTTCGCCACACCAGTGACACCGGCGACAGGGGCACGGGATCGGTCAAGGGCCGCAGCACGGTCCCGGGCATGGCCGGAAAGTCGATGACGGCGAGAACGGGGTTCCGCGTCTTGGCCATGATCCGCTGGAACTCCTCGTCACCGACAGCGAGCGGGGCGGGCGGAGCCACCCTGATGCCCCGCCCGTCGAACAGCCGGCGCGCGAGGTCGGTCCACTCCGGGGTACGGGGGTTTCCGGCGCCGGCGTACACGGTCTCGCCGGCGAGCTCGGCCAGGGGTACGGCGTCCCGTTCCGCCAGCCGGTGGTCCTCGGGCAGCACGATCGCCATGGGCTCGTAGCGGACGGGCTGGTGGTCGAGACCCGCCCGCAGCGCCGGGTCCAGTCCCGCGAACCGGCCGAAGGACGCGTCCAGCCGACCCGCGACGATCTCGCCGACCGCTCCCGTCAGACCGCTCTCGTAGCGAGCCATCAGCTCGTGCTCGGGGGCGAGTTCACGGGCCCGGTGCAGGACGCGGCGCGGGGTGGTCAGGCCCGGGGAGTTGAGGTCCACCAGCAGGGGGCGGGCCTGACCGAAGGCGGCGAGCAGGTCGTCCTGGGCCTGGAGGGCGCGGCGCGCGTACGGCACCAGCCGCTCGCCGTCGCCCGTCAGCGTGACCTGCCGTGTCGTCCGCACGAACAGCTCGGCGCCCAACTCCCGCTCCAGCCGCCGTACGTCCCGGCTGAGCGCCTGCTGGGCGACGTACAGACGGGCCGCGGCGCGTGTGAAGTGCAGTTCCTCGGCCACGGCGAGGAAGGCGCGCAGGAGGCGGGGGTCGAGGTGAGCGGGAGCGGGACCGGGAGCGGGCATGCGGGGAACCTACAGCCCGCACGCGACTTACAACACGGGTGCGTGAATCCGCGCCGAGCAGGTGTTGGACCCCGTGATCCCCCGCGGGCCACGGTGGATCCATGCCGCAGCCGCCCTACAGGAAAGCCCCGAACACCGGGAAAACTCCGAATGTTGGAGAAGCCCCAGCACGTCCCCTGCTCACGATCACCGCCGACGCCCTCGTCGCCGTCGACTTCGGACCCCGGACGCGGCACCGCCCGCCCGGGCCGTACCGCCGCCTCTTCACCCACCCCGGCGCCCGCGCCTTCACCCTGGGGAACCTCATCGCCCGCCTGCCCATGGGCATGTTCAGCGTGAGCGCGGTCGTGATGATCGCCGGTTCCCGGGGTTCGTACGCCCTCGCCGGCGCCGTCACCGCGACCGGCCTCGCGGCGACCGCGCTGGTCGCCCCCTGGACCGCGCGGCTCGTCGACCGGTACGGCCAGGCCCGCATCGCCGTACCCGCCACGCTCTTCGCGGCGCTGGGCAGCCTCGCGCTGCTGCTGTGCGTGCACTACGACGCCCCCGCCTGGACCCTCTTCGCCGCGTACGCGGCCACGGCGACCACTCCCAACACCGGCGGCATGTCCCGCGCCCGCTGGACCCATCTGCTGAAGGGCGACACCGAGTCCCTGCACACCGCGAACTCCTTCGAACAGGCCGCCGACGAGCTGTGCTTCATGCTGGGCCCCGTCCTCGCGGCCTTCCTGTGCGGGACGTTCTTCCCGGAGGCGGGGACGCTGGTCGCCGTGGTGCTCCTGGTGACGGGCGTGCTGGTCTTCGCGGCCCAGCGGTCGACGGAGCCACCGCCTCGGGGCCGTACGGCCGACGCATCCGGTACGACCGCCGCGTCGCCCCTTCGCGCCCCGGGAATGCCCGCGCTGCTGGCCGTCTGCCTCGCCATGGGCGCGGTGTTCGGCTCGACGGAGGTCGTCACGATCGCGTTCGCGGACGCGGAGGGTCACCGCACGGCGGCGGGTGCGGTGCTCGCCCTCCAGGCGGCCGGGTCCTGCGCCGCGGGCCTGTGGTTCGGCCGCCTCCGGCTGTCCGGTCCCGCCGAGGACCGCTACCCCTGGTGCATAGCCGCGATGACCGCCCTCCTGACCCTCCCCCTGCTCGCCGCATCCCTCACGGGCTCGCTGATGCTGCTGGCCCCCACCCTGCTGATCTCCGGCATAGCCACGGCCCCGACCATGATCACCAACATGGCCCTGGTCCAGCAGCGCACCCCGGACGGCCGCCTCAACGAGGGCATGACCCTGGCGGTGACGGCACTGCTCGGGGGGATCGCGGCCGGCAGCGCGATCGGCGGCTGGGCGGCGGAGCACCTGTCCCCGACGGCGGGCTACGGAGTCCCGGTCACTGCGGCGGCTACGGCACTACTCATCGCGCTCGCGGCAACGCCCCGAGGGGCGCGGGGCTGAATCAATATGCGGCTCCGCCGCGCGGTCGCGACCAGCCACGACGGAGCCGCGCCCGCACACCCACCCATCGCGGCACCATCATCCGCTCAGCCCCGCGGAGCGACCCGCACGCGCGCGGGCCCCTTCGCCATCAACGTGATCCCCGCCCCCAACGGCACCTCTCCCGCCTCCGCGTCCTCGAACACGAACTCCCGCACCAGCACCGCCAGTCCGAGCACCGACTCCAGCATCGAAAGGTGCTGCCCTATACAGGCCCGCGGCCCACCACCGAACGGGAACCAGGCGTACCGCGGGCGCCCCGCCTCGGCCTCCGGCGTGAAACGGGAGGGGTCGAAGCGCTCGGGTTCCGGCCAATAGTCGGGATGCCGCTGGGTCACCCAGGGGCTCACCAGGACGTCGGCGCCGGCCGGTATCCGTACGCCGTCCACCTCCGCGTCTGCGACCGAGCGGCGGCCGATCACGGGCGCGGAGGGATACAGCCGCATGGCCTCCTTCAGCACCATCGTCAGATACGGCAACGCTTCCATGTCCTCGGCGGTGGGCGCCCGGCCGCCACCGGGACCGCCCAGCACCCGGTCCACTTCCTCCCGCACGCGCCGCTGCTCCTCGGGGTGCCGGGCGAGGAGGTGCAGGCCGAAGGCGAGTGCGGTCGCGGTCGTCTCATGGCCGGCCAGCAGGAAGATCAGCACCTGCTCGCGGAGTTCGTCGGCGTCCAGGCTGCCGTCGTCGGCGTTCTCGGCGTGGACGAGGAGGGTGACCAAATCGGCCCGGTCCCCCCGGTCCCGGCGGCTGTCGATGATCCCGTCGCACAGCGCGTACAGCTCCGCCTGCAGGCGCCCGGCACGGCGGTTGGCGGGGGTGGGCCAGGTGCGCGGGGCCTTGAGCGGCGAGAAGCCCCGTTTGAGGGAGTACTCCTGGAGCGGGGGCAGGGTGCGCTCGATCACCTCGAACGCCTCCTTCACGTCGGTCCCGAACAGGATGCGGCCGACGACACGCAGTGCGAACCGGTGCATCTCACCGACCAGTTCGACGGTTCCACCCGACACCGAACGCCACCGGTCCGCCAAGGCCGCCGCCTCCTCGGCGACCTGCCGGGCACAGCCGTTCACCCGGCGCCGGGTGAACAGCGGCTGCACCAGCCGCCGTTGGCGCAGATAGGCGTCGTCCTGGCTGGTCAGCAGTCCGTTGCCGACCGACTGACGCAGTTCCTCGTAGAAGACGTTGTCCTTGCGGAAGTCGGCGGCCCGCGTCGCCAGCACCTGCTGTGCGCCCTCGGCCGAGAACACGGCGTAGATGTCCGACCGCAGCCCCGGCGGCCCGGCCCGGAAGCGCACCACGTCGCCGTGGTCGCGGCGCGCCCGTAAGTACGTGGCGAGGGGATCGTTCAGGAGGTCGCTCATCGAGCCGAGGAACGGACTTCCCGTCACGATCGGCGCGGGGGCGGCCGTCGTCGTCAGCGTCATGGTCCCCCCATTCCCGCCCCAGTCCCACGCAAGCCATTGACGCACCCTCAGGCCACACATACCTTCGACTGTCGAAGCGCTTCGACACATACCGTCGAAACGATTCGACGAACGGAGCCGGGAATCACCGCAGACGCAGTCGAGTCGAGTCGAGTCGAGTAAGGGACCCCCCATGAAGTTCACGGACGGCTACTGGCTCCTGCGCGAGGGAGTCACCGCGGACCACCCCGCCGAAGTCCTCGACGTCACCGAGTCGGACGGCGCCCTGGAGATCCACGCGCCGACCCGGCCCATCCGCACCCGCGGCGACCTGATGACGGGACCGGTCATGACGATCAACGCCCACACCCCGATGCCCGACGTCATCGGCCTCACCCTCACCCACTTCAGCGGTGAGCGGCCCCGCGGCCCCGAGTTCGAGCTCGCCGAGTCGGAGGGGACCACCCCGCAGATCTCCTACGACGACGAGCACGCGACCCTCACCTCCGGCGCCCTGTCGGTCCGCGTCGCCCGCACCGGCCCCTGGCAGGTCGAGTTCCTGGCCGACGGCCGCACCCTCACCTCCAGCGGCGCCAAGAGCATGGGCATCATGCGGGACGCGACCGGGGCGCACTATCTGCGCGAGCAGCTGCGCCTCGGCGTCGGCACGTCCGTCTACGGCCTCGGCGAGCGCTTCGGCCCGCTGGTGAAGAACGGGCAGGTCGTCGACATCTGGCAGGCCGACGGCGGCACGTGCAGCGAGCAGGCGTACAAGAACGTCCCGTTCTTCCTCACCGACGCGGGCTACGGCGTCTTCGTCGACCACCCCGGCAAGGTCTCCTTCGAGGTGGCCTCGGAGGTGGTGTCCCGGGTGCAGTTCAGCGCGGAGACGCAGGAACTGACGTACTACGTCATCCACGGCCCGACCCCGAAGGACATCCTCCGCAAGTACACGGCCTTGACGGGCCGCCCCGCGCTCCCGCCCCCGTGGTCCTTCGGCCTGTGGCTGTCGACGTCCTTCACCACGTCGTACGACGAGGAGACGGTGACGTCCTTCGTGGACGGCATGCGCGAGCGCGAACTGCCGCTCTCCGTCTTCCACTTCGACTGCTTCTGGATGCGCGAGTTCAACTGGTGCGACTTCCAGTGGGACCCGCGCGTCTTCCCCGACCCGGAGGGCATGCTGGCCCGGTTGAAGGCGAAGGACCTGCGGGTCTGCGTCTGGATCAACCCCTACATAGCCCAGCGCTCCCCGCTCTTCGCGGAGGGCAAGGCGCTCGGCCACCTGCTGAGGCGGCCGGACGGCAGCGTCTGGCAGTGGGACCTGTGGCAGCCGGGCATGGCCCTGGTCGACTTCACCTCCCCCGCCGCCCGCGACTGGTACGCCGCCAAGCTGGAGGCGCTGCTCGCGCAGGGCGTCGACTGCTTCAAGACCGACTTCGGCGAGCGGGTGCCGGTCGACGTGGTGTGGTCCGACGGCTCCGACCCGGAGCGGATGCACAACTACTACACGTACCTCTACAACCGCACCGTCTTCGACGTACTGCGCAAGCACCGCGGCGAGGAGGAGGCGGTGCTCTTCGCGCGCTCGGCGACGGCGGGCAGCCAGCAGTTCCCCGTGCACTGGGGCGGCGACTGCGAGGCGACCTACGAGTCGATGGCGGAGTCGCTGCGCGGAGGTCTCTCGCTCGGCCTGTCCGGCTTCGGGTACTGGAGCCACGACATCGGCGGCTTCGAGGGCACGCCGTCGCCCGCGCTGTTCAAGCGGTGGCTGGCGTTCGGCCTGCTGTCCTCGCACAGCCGCCTGCACGGCTCGTCGTCGTACCGGGTCCCCTGGCTGTTCGACGAGGAGTCGGTGGACGTGGCCCGCCACTTCATCCGTCTGAAGCTGCGCCTCATGCCCTACCTCTACGAGGCCGCCCGCACCGCCCACACCGAGGGCGTGCCGATGATGCGGGCGATGGTGCTGGAGTTCCCGGACGACCCCGGGTGTGCGCATCTGGAGCGGCAGTACATGCTCGGCTCGGACCTGCTGGTGGCGCCCGTCTTCAGCGACGAGGGGGACGTCTCGTACTACGTCCCCGAGGGCGCCTGGACCCACTTCCTGAGCGGACGGACGGTGACCGGCCCGCGCTGGGTGCGCGAACAGCACGGCTTCCAGAGCGTGCCGCTGCTGGTGCGGCCGGGTGCGGTGATCCCGGTGGGCGCGGTGGACGACCGGCCCGACTACGACCATGCCGACGGGGTCACGCTGCGGGCGTTCGGGCTGGAGCAGGGCGCGCAGGTGACGGTGCGGGTCGGGGAGGTGGCCTTCACGGTCGTACGGGAGGGGGACACGCTCAGGGCCTCGTGCAGTGACCCGGCCGCGCCCTGGGGGCTGGCGGTGGGCGAGCGCGAGGTGCGGGCACCGGCGGGGACCGGGTTTCTCTCCCTGGAGCTGGGCTGATGGTGAAGATCACGGACGTGGCGCGGCACGCGGGGGTCTCCCCCAGCACGGTCTCCTACGTCCTCAGCGGCAAGCGCCCCATCTCCGACGAGACCCGGCGCCGCGTCGAGGACTCCATCCGCCTGCTCGGCTACCGCCCGCACGCCGGCGCCCGCGCACTGGCCGGCCGCAGATCGAACGTGCTGGCGCTGGTGGTGCCGCTGCGGGCCGGGATCGATGTGCCGGTGGTGATGCGGTTCGCGGTGTCGGTGGTGACCACGGCGCGTCAGTACGGCCATGACGTGCTGCTGCTGACCCAGGAGGAGGGCGAGGCGGGCCTGCGGCACGTCGTGGACACGGCGTTGGTGGACGGGCTGATCGTCATGGACGTGCAGCTGAACGATCCACGGCTGCCGCTGCTGCGCGGCCTGGACCGGCCGTCGGTGATGATCGGCTTCCCTGCCGCGTCCGAGGGGCTGACCTGCATCGACCTCGACTTCATGGCGGCCGGCGAGGCGTGCGTGGAGCATCTGGCGCGGCTCGGGCACCGGGTGGTGGCGCTGGTGGGGTCGCCGCCGGAGGTGTATGTGCGGGGGACGGCGTTCGCACAGCGGGTGGTGCAGGGGTTCACGGCCGCCGCCGACCGGGGGCGACTCTCTTCCGCCGTACATCCGTGCGAGGCGTCGCCCGCGGCGGCACGCGCGGTCGCCGAGCAACTGCTGCGGGAGCAGCCCGCGTTGACGGGGGTCGTCGTCCACAACGAGGCGGTTCTGGAGCCGCTGATCGACGCCTTTGAGGGGCTGGGGCTGCGGGTGCCGGGGGATCTTTCGGTCACCGCGATCTGTCCGGACGAGCTCGCGGAATCGCTGCGGGTGCCGGTGACGTCGATCGCGTTGCCTGCGGCCGAGGTGGGGGCGCGGGCGGTGGAGCTGCTGATGAAGAAGCTGGACGGGAAGGCCGTGTCGGAGGCGACTTTGCTGGCGCCGAGGATGACGGAGAGGGGGAGTACGGGGCGGCGGGCGGTGGCGTGAACTGTGGGTGATCGTGCTGCTGGGTGGGGGGCTCGTGTGCTGTACTTGGATGCGGAGGGCGCCGTCTGGGCGGGTGATGCTTCACTCAGGCGGAGGCCCCGGCTCAACCGGTGTTTGTCGGATGTCCCCAGGACCTTTGGGGATATCCGACTACCGGGTGAGCCACCAGAGCAGCCACCTCCTCGCGTGCCTTGCCGCTCGCTCCGGCAGAAGCCGGATCAGCCGCATGACGAGAGTCGGTTTCTGCTCCTCGTGACGGCACATGCTGGGGCGTCCTCCCTTCGACGTGAGGCGGCCTTGCTCGGCCCCGGTACCGCTCTCGTCGGGCCGGGCCCCGACGAGGTGGGGCCCGGAGTGAAGGGAGGACGCACCCAAAGGGCGCGTCACGGCGTCAGATTACCGTATTCATGCAGTTACTGCGCGCAATCAGCAGATATCCGGCTTACGCCAACTGCACTCGATGTCGGTGTTCGTCCCGCCCCCACGCACCGACGCCGAACCCGCCGCCCCCGCAGTCGACTTGGCCAACGTCACCACGATCGCGTCCTCCAACGGCTTCACCGACGAGGCCAGATAGTTGTTGAGGACGATGCCGTAGACGAGTTCACGTCCCCCGGCGTCCGTGACGTACCCGGACAGGGCCGACGCCCCCGTCAACGACCCGGTCTTCGCACGGGCGTTGAGCGCGGCGGCCGTACCGCACATCCGCGTCCGCAGCGTGCCCCCGACGAACCGGTCCGGGGCGCAGGCGACGGGCAGTGAGCGGTACCAGTCGGCGTACCAGGGCTCGGCGCGCACGGCGAGGAGGAGCTCGACGAGCTGTCCGGCCGGGAAGTTGTTCATCCGCGAGAGCCCTGAGCCGTCGACCTGCCGCACCTTGCCGGAGTCGACGCCGATGCCCTTGAGGTACCCGCTGACGGCACGCAGCCCGGCGCTCCAACTCCCCTGCTTCGACGCCTCGTAGCCCATGGCCTTGGTGAGGATCTCGGCGTGCATGTTGTTGGAGAGCTTCATGAACGGGACGAGCAGATCCTTGAGGGGCATGGAGTCGTGTGAGGCCAACTCCCTTGCGGTGGCGGGGGTTTGACGGCCCAGGCGGGTCGGCCCGGCGACCTTGACGCCGTGCTCCGCGAGCGCGTCCCGGAAGACTGCGGCGGCGTATCCGGTGGGCTCCCAGACGGTGACCCACTCCTTCGCGCCGGACCCGCCGACGGGTGTCGTACCGCTGACGACGATGGTGTTCGTCCCGTGCTCCCGCTCCACGGCGAGGTCGTTCGCCCCACCGGCGGCGACGGTCGTGGCCCGCACGTCGAGGTCGACGTAGTCGGTGTCGGGCGTGACGGTGACGACCGGTTCGTCACCGGCCTCCTCCCCCGGCGCGACCGTGACGATCACGGTCCCGGTGTCGTAGTCGGTGTCCGGGGCCACGCTGAGGGCGCTGATCTGCGCCGAGTAGTAGGAGGACTCGTCGTCGGCGGCCCAGGAACGGCCGAGACGCCGGTCGTCGAAGCGGGTGTCGTCGGCGACGAGCCGCCCGGCGACGCGCGTGACGCCGGACGCGGCGACCTCGGCGGCGAGCCGGTCGTAGTCCTCGGCGAGCAGGGTCGGATCGCCGGTGCCGCGCAGATAGAGGTCGCCGTAAAGCACCGTGCCCTGCCGTCGGCCGGTCGACAGCGCATCCGTCGTGAACCGGTACCCGGGGCCGAGCACCTCCATCGCGGCGGCCGACGTGGCGAGCTTGGTGTTGGAGGCGGGCATGAGGCGGGTGGTGGGCAGGTGCTGGTAGAGGAGCTCGCCGGTGCGGGCGTCCGCGACCACGACGCTCGCCACGCCGCCCTCCATCCGCGCGTCGCCCAGCACGGTGTCGATGGCCTCCGGCAGGCCACTTCGGTCGGCATCCGCACCGGCCTGCGCGCCGGGACCGAGGACGGCGGCGACGAGCGCCACAGCGGCGGGCCAAATCCACTGTCTTCTACGGGAGTCGAGGCGTCTCCCGGAATCGCTCACGGGTCTGCTCATGCTTCAGCATCCCGGACAACCGCCCCCGGCGACAGAGCACTTCTGGCTCAGCCCAGCCCCCAGGCCCGCCCCATCCGGTCAGCGGCACACAGGTTCACGTCGAGGACGTACGCCCCGGCGCTCCCGCACTGCTCACTCCCGCTCCCCGGATCGACGGGCTGCCCGTGCCCCATCCCGGTGACGCTGTACGTCTCCACGACGGCCCGCCCGCCCGCGTCCCGGAAGACCTGATGCGGATACCCGGCGACGGTGTCGCTCACGTCGGCCGACTGATCGGCCCCGTGCATATCGGTCCACTGCCGCATCAGGTCGGTCATGTTGACGGGCTTCACGGTGTAGTCGGCCGTGCCCTGGAAGGCGATCAGCGTGGGCCAGGGGCCGGTGTACCCCGGCCGGGCGGCGCGCACCCGGTCGCCCCACTGCCGCGGGGTCTGCGTGGCACCGACGTACATGCACACGTACGGCGACCCGGCGGCCTGCGCGCACCCGTACGGCAGCCCCGCGACGATCCCGCCCGCCGCGAACCTCTCCGGATACGCCGCCATCAGCACGGCGCTCATCCCGCCCCCGGCGGACAGCCCCGTGACATACACGCGCGACGCGTCACCGGAGACGTCCGCGAGCTGCCGGTCCACCATCTGCGCGACGGACGCGGCCTCGCCCTGGCCGCGGACGATGTCGCCGCTCTGGAACCAGTTGAAGCAGGCCGAGGCGTTGTTGGCGGTCTGCTGCTGCGGCAGGACCACGGAGAAGCCCCAGCGGTCGGCGAGTTGGAGCCATCCGCTGCCGGTGCCGTAGCCGGCGGCGTTCTGTGTGCAGCCGTGCAGCGCGACGACCACCGGCCGGCCGGCGGGCAGCCCGTCGGGGACGTACTGGAACATGCGCAGGGCACCGGGGTTCGACCCGAAGCCGGTGACTTCCTGGAGGGCGGCGGCCTCGGCCCGACCGGGTGTGAGGACGGCGGTGATCAGGGCGACGAGAAGGGTCACCAGGACGGGGATACGGCGGCTCGTGGCTCGGCTTGCGGCTCTGGTCTGTGTCATGGGGAGGGACCGTAGAAGCGTGAACGAGCCGTCGATATGGGGCGGGACAACACAACGGGCGCGTCCGCCATGGTGATCACCGAGTGAGTGACCTGGTGGTGCGGAACTGCCGCACGAGCGCCCTCGGGTCTCGCACGACCTCCCACAGACCGACCGCGAGCAGCAGCAGGCTGCTGACGAAGCAGACCCAGAACACGAACTGGGCGCCCGTCGCGAGATCGTGGGTGCTGCCGTCGTCGTAGAGGCAGTACGCCTGCGGGGGAAACGCCCTGGAGACGCCGACACCGCCGTAGCGCATGGAGCACGGGTCCTCGCCGGGGTCCTTGATCGTGTCGTCCGCGGTGACGACCAGCAGCCAGGCCACCGCGGTCACCGGGACCGTGACGAAGACGGTCATCTTCGTCCACGCCGGGAGCCGGGGGTGGGCGAGGAGGCCGTTCAGCGCGATCAGGACGACCGCGAACACCGCGCTGACGGCGACGGCGCCGGCAGGCTCTTCGAGCACCACGTACAGCAGCCAGACCACTCCGGCCACCGGAGGTGCGGTGAGGACGAGGACCTTGATCCCGGGTGCGATGCGCGGATGGGCGAGCAGGTAGAGGGCGAGCGCGCACGTGAGGAGGACGAGGAGTGCCGTCACGGGCGCGGGGCGGCGGGGGCGGTCGCGGCGGGGTCCTGGTGCGCCTCGTCCTTCTTCCACGGTCCGACGCCGAGCTTCCCCGTCGTCCCGAGGTCGAGTTCCGGCACCACCATCACGGGGTCGGCCCCCGGCTTCGGCCACACGCGGAGGTACGGCGCGTTCACCGGATCGCCGACGCCGGCCTCGGTGGTGTTGCGCCACGCCAGCCCGGCCGTCGCGGCCTCACCCGGACGCAGGACGACAGGTTGCGGGCTGCCACCCCCGCCGGTGGCGGTGCTGATCCGGTCGGTCCCGTGGAGGATCCGTACGTCGTCCACGGTGGCGTGGTCCTCGTCGTGGAGTTCGAGCTTCGGGTAGCCGTTGAGCTGGTAGGGCCGGGTACCGCAGTTGATCAGGCGCAGGCCGGCGACGCGCAGCCCCATCGCGGCGTCCCCGTCGTCGGCGTAGAGGTGGACGCCGGACTCGGGGCAGGGCCCCGAGGCGGACGACGCCTCGGCGGCGGGAACGCTGCGTACCTCGACCACCTTCACGCCCGACACCTCGGGTGCGTGCCCGACCGTC
The DNA here is from genome assembly GCF_044764885.1 of Streptomyces sp. NPDC093591. Taxonomy (NCBI): domain Bacteria; kingdom Bacillati; phylum Actinomycetota; class Actinomycetes; order Kitasatosporales; family Streptomycetaceae; genus Streptomyces; species Streptomyces sp. NPDC093591. The sequence goes on along the minus strand of NZ_JBIWIY010000003.1, from coordinate 59,669 downwards.
TGTGCCATGACGACACTGCCCTTGACGGTACGGCCCGGTCCGACCGCCTCGACGATCCGTTCCCCGTCGTCGGCCACACCTCCCGACGCCGAGAGGAAGCCGAGGGTCACGGTGTAAGTGGCGGTCTCCGTCTGCCGGTTGGTGACCTCGAACTCCGCGCTGTACTCGACCCCGGCGCAGCCGCTCTCCGGCCCCCAGGCGTACAGGCCGGTGACCTTCACGCCGTCTTCGGCCGGACCGGCGACGGAGGGCAGAGGCAGCGGAGTCGGCGTACCGGAGGGGCCGGCGGACGATTCGGCGGACGGCGAAGCGCCGTACTGCGAGAAGTCCGAGGGACACAGCTTCTCGGCCCGGACCCGGCCGTCGTCACCGCCCGGCGAGGCACTCTCGGAACCACACGCGGCGAGCAGCAGGACACCGGCGAGAGCGGCGGGGACGGCACGTAAGGCGGTAGGCATCCGCCCACCTCACCAAGGTCCCGTCGCCCTGGCTGTGGTGGAACCCACACCTCCGGTCACAGGGGTGTCACAGATCACTCTGGATGTACCCATCGACCAGGGAGACATGGAACTCGCCATAGCCGAACCGTTCCCCGAGCGCCTCGTAGCGGGCGTACCGCTCCTCGGTGAGGGGCATCCCCAGCGCGAGCAGGACCCGCAGGAACAGCCGGAAGCCGAGGTCGGGATCGACCTGGGAGACGACCTGCTCCAGCGCCCGCGCCGCGTCGGCACCCGGTATGCCCTGCCAGTGGGGCTGGATGGTCCTGGACACCAACTCGGGTTCCAGGTCCCGTAGTTCGCGCAGCACGTCATCCGCGAGGTCCGCCCGAACCGGGCCCGGTTCGGGACGGTAGGCGGGCGCGGTCTCCCGCAGCCGCTCCTGGCACACTTCGGCGGTCTGCTCCAGCCACTGCCGTACGTCGAGGTCGAAACGGTCGGGCCGAAAGCCGCATTCGCTCGCGGCCAGCCACAGGGTGGTGAGCGAGTCGGTGGACAGGGGCGAGGCGAGCAACCGCGTCACGTCCTCCAGCAGTACGGCGGCGGCGCTGCCCGGCGACTGCCGGACGTCGTCGGCAGCGGCCACCTGGCGCAGGACCCCGGGAACCGTGCCGTCGTACCAGTGCGCGAACCGCCCGGCGAGCTCCGAGAACCCGAAGTCCCAGTCACTGTCCCGCCGGGCCGGGTCGAGGGGCGGCCAGTCGACCTCCAGTCCTCCGTGGACGACTACGAAGTGGTACTCGAAGGGCTCGCTGAGCTCGATGAACCGGTCGTAGCGCACCTTGTCGACCCGCACGGAGTGCGCCTTCAGAATCCGCAGCAGCAGCCGGAAGCCGAGATCCGGGCCGGCCTCGACGACGGCCCGCCGCAGCACCGGGACGATCTCCGGCAACGGCACCGCCCGTGCCAGATCCGCCCCCACCGCCGCGATCTCGCCGAGCACGGCGTCCCGCATCTCCTCCTCCACCAGCACGGGCCGACGAGGTCCGACGAACATGGTGCTGCGGTACTTCACGAAGCTCTTCGGAGGCTTCGGCGGCCGCGCCGGATACGCCTCCGACCAGCCGACCAGCCACGACCGCACGGTCGTGCCCCGAGCGGCCGGATCGAACCGCGCGCCATCGGCTGCCAGCCACAGCGTGCGGATCATGTCCTCCGACAAGGACGACAGCAGCAGGCTCCGGGCGTCCTCCCCGGCCTGCTCGTCCCCCGCCATCTCGCCCCCGGCCAGAGGCAGGGCATCTCCGGACCTCCCGGCGAGCCCGCTGAGCCCGAAGTCGTCGTCGTACATCGTGTAGTACGGCTCATCCGGCTGCGTCATCGTCCCCCCGTCTTTCGCGATACGGCATGACAAAGGCCCCGCTGCCCGGAGGCGGCGGGGCCCTTGCCCACATGGGGTCGAGGAGGTTCGGAAACCTCCCGATCGTGGAGATGGCGGGAATCGAACCCGCGTCCAACGGTGCAGAATCAGGGCTTCTCCGTGTGCAGTTCGCTGTGATTTTCTCGGCCCCGGCGATCACGCGAACAAGTCGCCGACGGGCCCAGTCACTGTTAGATTTCCCTCTTCACCCCGTGACCGGGATCAAGGTTTAGTTCCCTAGCTGATGCCAGGATCCGGGTCGGGAACAGCCCCGGGCTGACACTTCGCAAGTCGCTACTTAGGCAGCGAGGGCGAAGGAATCGCGCTTGGTGTTGGCGATTATTTTTTGCGACATATGGTTTACGAGATCATTGCCGCTTCCTCGACACGCTTCCCCTGCTTCAACAGCCGCTGTCGAAACCGATCATCCCCATGTTGTTTTTTCAATCCTCCCCGGCGGACCGGAGAGGGGCGCGCACCCTCTGTGAGGTGCGATGCCATCGTACGTGACCAACGCACGACGATGCCAGCGTATTCCCGGCGGCCCGGCAGCCGGTCCGCCTACTGGGCCCGCTGCCGCCGCTTCGCCGCCGCGATCGCCCGGTCCGACTCCCGCCGGTCCTGCTTCTCCCGCAGGGTCTGGCGCTTGTCGTACTCCTTCTTGCCTCGCGCGAGAGCGACCTCGGCCTTCGCCCTGCCGTCCTTGAAGTAGATGGCGAGGGGCACGATCGTGTGACCCGTCTCCTGGGACTTGGCCTCCAGCTTGTCGATCTCCTCGCGGTGCAGGAGGAGCTTGCGCTTGCGGCGCGCGGAGTGGTTGGTCCAGCTGCCCTGGTGATACTCGGGGATGTGGGCGTTGTGCAGCCACGCCTCGCCCCGGTCGATCTGGACGAAGCCGTCGGTCAGCGACGTCCGTCCCTCACGCAGCGACTTGACCTCGGTGCCCATGAGCACCAGGCCGGCCTCATAGGTGTCGATGATCGCGTAGTCGTGCCGGGCCTTCTTGTTCTGGGCGACGATCTTGCGCTTGCCGCCCTTCTCGCCGTCCCTGGCCTTCGCGGCCGCCCCGCCCTGCTTGGGCTGGGACTCCTTCGGTACGTACATTCCCTTGCTCATAGTGCCGTCCATTTTCGCACTACGGACGGGGTGCGCGGAAAGCCGATTTACGAGTCGACTTACGACTCGCCGAGTCCGCTGAGGACCGTCTCGGCCCGCTCCAGGACCTGCTGGTCGGCGTCCAGGTCAGGGGTGATCCCCCTGCCGTCGACGGCTCGGCCGGAGGGGGTGCGGTAGTGCCCGACGGTGAGTTCGGCGACGGAGCCGTCGGGGAGACGGCTCGGCATCTGGACCGAGCCCTTGCCGAAGGTGCGGGTGCCGACGACGACCGCGCGGCCGCGGTCCTGCAGGGCGCCGGTGAGCAGCTCGGCCGCGCTCATCGTGCCGCCGTCGACGAGGGCGACCAGGGGCCTGCGGGTCTCGCCGCCGGGTTCGGCGTGCAGGGCGCGCTGCTCGCCGTCGACGTCGTACGTGGCGACGAGGCCGCCGTCGAGGAAGACGGAGGCGGCGGTGACGGCCTCGGTGACCAGGCCGCCGGAGTTGCCCCGCAGGTCGAGGATGACGCCGACGCCGGCCGGGGCCTGCCGCAGGGCGTCGCGGACGGCGTCGCCTGAGCCCTTGGTGAAGGAGGCGATCTTGACGACGGTGATGCCGCCGGCGAGTTTTCGAACGGTGACCGAGTCGGTGGACAGGGTGGCCCGGCGCAGCGTGAGGTCCCACGCACGCGTGCCGCGCTCCAGCCCCACCTTCACCGGCGTACCGGCGGGCGCGTCCGTCGCGTCACCGCGCAGTAAGGAGACGACCTCGGTGACCGGACGTCCGGCGACCTTCTCGCCGTCGACGCTGCGCAGCCGGTCGCCCGCGCGGATCCCGGCGGCCGCCGCGGGCGACCCCGCCCGCACCCGGGTCACTTCGATACGGCCGTCGCGCTCGCGCCGCGCCCACAGTCCGACGCCGGTGTACTCGCCGTCGAGGGCCTCTTCGAACTCCTCGTACTCGCCCTCGGAGTAGACGGCGCCCCAGCGGTCCCCGCTGCGGCTGACCGCGCGCTCGGCGGCCTCCATGGGGGACTCGCCGGCGGCCATGGCTTCGGCGGCCGCCTCGGCGACGTCGACGTGTCGGCCCGCGGGTGCGGCCGAACCGGCGGCGTCGGCCGAGGTCTTCCGGTCGGGGCCGGGCAGGGAGCCGGTCGCGGCGCCCGCGACGAGCACGCTCGTGAAGAGCAATGTCAGGGCGGCCCCGCGGCGAATGCGGCGGGGCTGACAGAACAGGTCACGACCTGACATGCCGGTGAGTCTAGGACAACGCAAAGGGGCCGTACGGCCCGTTGCCCGTACGGCCGCCTTGGCGTTGGTCACACCTTCAGATACTTGCGCAGCGCGAAGAAAGCGGCCAACGCGGGCATCAGCAGGCTCGTCGCGAGGATGAGCGGCAGCTTCGTCAACACCGCGTCCCAGCCGATGAAGTTGATCAGTGTCAGCTTCTCCGACAGGGCCAGGCCGTGGTCGATGATGAAGTACCGCGCCATCACCAGGAAGGCGCAGGCGACCGTCCCTCCGATGAGCCCGGCGACCGCGGCCTCCATGATGAACGGCGCCTGGATGTAGAAGCCCGAGGCGCCGACCAGGCGCATGATCCCGGTCTCACGCCGACGGCTGAACGCGGACACTCGCACGGTGTTGACGATCAGCATCAGCGCCACGACCAGCATGAGCGCCATGATCGCCCGCGCGGCCCAGTTCATGCCGTTCAGCAGCCCGAAGAGGTTGTCCAGGATCCCCTTCTGGTCCTGCACCGACTGCACACCGTCCCGCCCGTCGAAGGCGGTCGCGATGACCTGGTACTTCTCCGGGTCCTTGAGCTTGATCCGGTACGACTCCTGCATCTGGTCCGGCGTGAGCGAGGCGGCCAGCGGGGAGTCGCCGAACTGCTCCTTGTAGTGCTTGTACGCCTGGTCCTGCGACTCGTACGTCACCTTCTCGACGACCGTCATCTTGTCCAGGTCGGCGAGGATCTCCTTCTTCTGGTCGTCGGTGACCGCGCCCTTGGCGCAGTTCGGGTCGGACGCGGCGTCACTCTTGTTGCAGAGGAAGACCGAGACGTTGACCTTGTCGTACCAGTAGCCCTTCATGGTGTTGACCTGGTCGCTCATCAGGAGCGACCCGCCGAACAGGGCGAGCGACAGGGCGACGGAGACGATGACGGCGAAGGTCATCGTCAGATTGCGGCGGAGACCGACACCGATCTCGGACAGTACGAACTGGGCGCGCATGGCGTCTTCTTCAGGCCTTTCCGTGGACGGTCGCGGTCAGTGCTGGTAGCCGTAGACGCCGCGTGCCTGGTCGCGGACGAGGCGGCCCTTCTCCAGCTCGATGACGCGCTTGCGCATCTGGTCCACGATGTTCTGGTCGTGCGTCGCCATCACCACGGTGGTGCCCGTCCGGTTGATCCGGTCGAGCAGCTTCATGATGCCGACGGAGGTCTGCGGGTCGAGGTTGCCGGTGGGCTCGTCGGCGATGAGCAGCTTGGGCCGGTTGACGAAGGCCCGGGCGATCGCCACACGCTGCTGTTCACCACCGGAGAGCTCACCGGGCATCCGGTCCTCTTTCCCGCCCAGCCCGACGAGGTCGAGCACCTGCGGGACGGACTTGCGGATCTCGCCGCGGGACTTGCCGATGACCTCCTGTGCGAAGGCCACGTTCTCGGCGACGGTCTTGTTCGGCAGCAGCCGGAAGTCCTGGAACACCGTGCCCAGCTGGCGCCGCATCTGCGGCACCTTCCAGTTGGACAGGCGTGCGAGGTCCTTGCCCAGAACGTGCACCTGACCGTGGCTGCACCGCTCCTCGCGGAGGATCAGCCGCAGGAAGGTGGACTTTCCGGAGCCGGAGGACCCGACCAGGAACACGAACTCGCCCTTCTCCACTTCCAGGGACACATCCCTGAGTGCGGGGCGGGTCTGCTTGGGGTAGACCTTGGAGACGTTGTCGAGTCGGATCACGGGTGCACCATGGGTCGCCGGGGGTAGATGAGGGGGACCATACGCGAACCGGGGGTGGGGGCGCAGTCGCCGGAAGGTGTTGTGCCGGGGTTGTGCATTTTTGTGACGGACGGTGTCTCTTGATGGGCGGTGGCGCAGTGCCCTAAGGGGCGCGGGGAACTGCGCGACCAGCCCCCCACAACCCGCAGCCGCGAGATAATGGCAACCACCCCTCCAAGAGCGCCCGAGCCCTTTCCGAAGGAACCTGGCATTGTGGAAGGGGGAACGTTCCCGGGGCCGAACCCGTTGAACCCCCGGAGGGAACTCGCAAGGAGGGTGGCGCATGACGTACGACCGGCTGGTGTGCGCGAACTGTGCCGCGCCCGTGAGTGAGGGTCGCTGCCCCGTCTGCCGGGCGAACCGCGAGCGGCTGCAGCAGGAGAACCCGCTCGCGGGCCTGAACCCGATGACGCTGATCGCCCTGCTGGCGATACTGATCGCGGCGGTGGCACTACTGGCGCACCAGACCGCCTAGGGCGACGCCCACACCGTAAGCGGACGTGGCGAGGGGCCCGGAGCGAAGCGCTCCGGGCCCCTCGGCCGTACAGCGTTGATCACGCAGCGTAAGCGATGGCTACCGTCAGGCAGCCGCACCGCCGCGGCCACCCGCGAGGCGCGGGAGGATGCGGAAGCCGATGCCGCCGGCGATCATCGTGGCGGCGCCGACCAGCAGGAAGGTGGTCTGAGCGGCACCCGTCTCGGCGAGCTCGTCACCGCCGCCCTGAGCGGAGGTGCTGGTGCCCGTGCCCGTGCCGGTACCGGTGGTCTCCGTGCCGGTGTCGGTGAGCGAGGAGGAGCCCTCCTCCTGGGTGGAGGTGCCACCGTCGGGGTCGGTGTTGTTGTTACCGCCGCCGTTGTTGCCGTTCCCGTTGCCGTTGCCGTTGCCGTTCCCGTTACCCGGGTCGGTCGGGGCGGTGGTCGGGTCCTCGGTGGGGTCCGACGGCTCGGTCGGCTCCAGCGTCGGGTCCGTCGGGACCGTGGGGTCCTCGGTCGGGAGGCCCGGGTCGGTCGGGAGGTCCGTGGGAATGTCGGTCGGCGGGTCGGTGGGAACCGGCGGGTCGGTCGGGTCCTCGGGACCGCAGAAGAGACCGAGCACGCAGTCGTCCGCCTCGGCGGCAGATGCGGCACCCGCAGCGGTCAGCGAGGCACCGGCCGCGATCACGGCACCGGCCGCGAGGCGCGCGATGCGGATCCGCGTCTTCTTTGTCATGTGGTTGCTACCCCCAGTAGCTGAATCGTCAGTGAGGCGGCGCTCGGGGGCCGTGATCGACGGGGGTAGTGCTGAACTCAAGCCCCCCGGTTCACATGCGCCCCAGAGATACGCATGCCACGCTTTACCCTTCCCATTTTTCAAAGACACGTCAAGGCCGATTAGACACGCCATGTCCAAAACGGGAGGTTATGCAGGGAGTTGGAGCCTGTGAGTGTGATGTAAAACCCAGACATGCGGGCACAGAAAAGACAACTGCCGCCGAGGTGGCGGCAGTTGTCTTGTCGACAAACTTACTTCTCCTGCTGCTTGCGCCAGCGAATTCCGGCCTCGAGGAATCCCTCGATCTCACCGTTGAACACGGCCTCGGGGTTGCCGACTTCGAACTCGGTCCGCAGGTCCTTGACCATCTGGTACGGGTGCAGCACGTAGGAACGCATCTGGTTGCCCCACGAGTTGCCGCCGTCGCCCTTCAGCGCGTCCATCTTGGCCTGCTCCTCCTGACGGCGCCGCTCGAGCAGCTTGGCCTGGAGGACGTTCATCGCGGTGGCCTTGTTCTGGATCTGCGACCGCTCGTTCTGGCAGGAGACGACGATGCCGGTGGGGAGGTGGGTGAGCCGCACCGCGGAGTCGGTGGTGTTCACGCCCTGGCCGCCGGGGCCCGAGGACCGGTACACGTCCACGCGCAGCTCGGACTCGTCGATCTCGATGTGGTCGGTCTGCTCGACCACGGGGAGCACCTCGACACCGGCGAAGGAGGTCTGCCGCCGCCCCTGGTTGTCGAACGGCGAGATACGCACGAGCCGGTGGGTGCCCTGTTCGACGGAGAGCGTGCCGTAGGCGTACGGCGCCTGCACGGAGAAGGTGGTCGACTTGATGCCGGCCTCTTCCGCGTACGACGTCTCGATGAGCTCGGTCTTGTAGCCCTTCTGCTCCGCCCAGCGCAGGTACATCCGCTGCAGCTTCTCGGCGAAGTCGGCGGCGTCGACGCCACCGGCTTCCGCGCGGATGTTCACGAGCGCCTCACGGGCGTCGTACTCGCCGCTGAGCAGCGTCCGCACTTCCATCTCGTCCAGCGCCTTCTTGACGGCGGTGAGCTCGGACTCGGCCTCGGCACGGGTGTCCGGGTCGTCCTCCTCCTCGGCCATCTCGAACAGCACGGCGAGATCGTCGATCCGCGAGCGCAGGGCCTCGGCCTTCCTCACCTCCGCCTGGAGGTGGGACAGCTTGCTGGTGATCTTCTGCGCCTCGTCCGGGTTGTCCCACAGGGACGGCGCTGCCGCCTGCTCCTCGAGCACGGCGACATCTGCCCTCAGCTTGTCGAGGTCCAGAACGGCCTCGATCGACTCCATGGTCGAGGAGAGGGACTTGAGCTCTTCGGATACATCGACGACTGCCACGCCTCCAGCGTAACGGCTCCGCCAAGCGCCGGGGCCCGGGTGCCCTCGGCCGAGACGCCCCCGGCGTCACCACTGCCCTACCAGGGGGCTCCCGGCCCCTGGACCCCCGGCACTTCGCCCACCCACCACCCGACTCGGTCGGCCAGGAGGTCGGCCTCGAAAAGCCTTGGGGTTCTGCTGCTCAACGTCGGCCCAAGCCTCCCAGCCCATCCAGCGCCCGAGAACGAGCCCACACCATCCCAAACCCCCACCCACCCACAGAGGGCCTCGGCATCCCAGCCCGTCCGGCGTTTGAGGACGAGGCGTTCAGGGCCAGGCCCCCAGGGATGGGACGGGTAGGGGCGGCGGGGGCGAGGAAACTACGGGGTCGCCGGGGCCGAGTTGTTGGTGTCCTGGGGCGTCGCCCCGGAATCGTCCTCCGCCGTCGCCAGCCACGTACCCACCCCGGCCGCAGCCACCAGCGCCACCGCCGCCGCCCCCAACACCACCCGCCGCCGCCGAGCCACGGCCCGATGCCGTGCGGAGCCCGGCCGCGGCGCACCCGTCGCCCGCGGCACCCGAGCCGTCCCGCGCGCACCACCCGCCAGCTCGTCGGGCCCCGGCACCCTCATCGACGTATGCGTGTCCCGGTTGGAGTCGGCCGGCTTCGCGCCCGGCACCAGCGGCACCGCCCCCCGCCGCCGCACCCGCTCCCCCACCGGCGCCGCCGCCTCAGCGGCCGGAGCCTCTTCCTCCGCCGGCTCCACGTCCGGCTCGTCCACGTCCAGCGGCGGCATCCCGGCCACCAGCGGCAGCAGCTCCCGCAGCCGCGCCCCCAGCTCCGAGGCCCGCAACCGCGAGGCCGGCGCCTTCGCGAGGCACTGCACGACCAGCTGCCACAGCTCGTCGGGGATCCCGGGCAGCGGCGCCACCGACTCCGTGACGTGGCGGCGCAGCACCGCGCCCGGGTGGCCCCCGCCGAACGGCGTGAAACCCGCCAGCAGCTCGTACAGCACCGTGGCGAGGGCATAGATGTCGACCGCCGCCCGGGGCGGCAGGCCCTCCACGATCTCCGGCGCCAGGTAGTCGGGCGTTCCGATGATCTTCGTCGCGCGCGTGCGGCGCGGTGAGTCGATGAGTTTCGCCACACCGAAGTCCGTCAGCAGCGCCGGGTGGGAGCCGCCCGGCCCCAGCGGACCCTGCATGTCGAGCAGCACGTTCTCCGGCTTCACGTCCCGGTGCACGACCCCGGCCGCGTGCGCCGCCGCCAGCCCGTCCGCGATGTCCGCCACGATCGCCACCGCCGCCTCGGGCGAGAGCCGCCGGTCGCGGTCGAGCCGGGTGCGCAGGTCCGTGCCGCGGACGAGGTCCATGACCAGCGCGAGGTCGTTGCCGTCGACCACCAGGTCGCGTACGGAGACCACGTTCGGGTGTTCGAGGCCGAGCAGCGCCGTGCGCTCCTGCACGAAGCGTCCGACGAGTTCCTGGTCGGACGCGAGATCCTCGCGCAGCAGCTTGATGGCGACGGGCCCCTCGGGCCCCTCACCCAGCCACACCGTGCCGGCGCTGCCCCGCCCCAGGATCTGGTTGGCGGTGTACCGGCTACCGATCTTCCGTGCCAAGACTGCTCCTACCGACGCGTGTTGTCGCGCTGCGTCATTCCGGGGGCCGACCCCCCGGACCCCCAGCCGACAAAACCGGGACCCCCGGTCGACAAAACTACGCGCCCAGCGAGCCAACCTTCACCACGGAGGCGGAAATCACCCGCCAGATGTCGACAAATCCCCAAACTCGTCGACGCCGCGCCGCCTGCGGTCAGTTGCCGCCCGTTGCCGCCCGCGTCAGTGGCCGCCCGCGGTCAGTTGGTGCCCGAACCTCCGCCGGAGCCCCCGCCCAGGTCCCCGATCCACCCGCTCACGGTGCTGACCCAGTCGCTCAGCTGCTCCCAGTAGCTCTTGCCCGTGCCGATCCACTCCTGCAACGGGCTCAGCTCCCAGATCAGCCAGCCCGCGACGAAGAGGATGACGATCGTGAACAGGCACCCCTTGAGGCAGCCGAGCCCGGGGATCCGCATCGGGTTGGCGCTGCGCTGCCGGGGCTGACGCGGCTCGCGCTGCGGCCGCTGCGGCTCCGGCGCGGGCGGCGGGGCATACCGCTGCGGCTGCTGCTGCGGCCGGCGCGGCGGGGCGTACGGCTGCGGCTGGTGCTGCTGGGGATTGCCGTACCCCTGCTGCCGGCCCTGCGGGGGCCGCTGCTGCGGCTGCTGCTGCGGGCGGGCCACCTGCCGCTGGGGGCGGCGGCGCAGCGGGTCCTGGTTCGGGTCGAGGTACTGGACCTGCGTCTGCTCGTTGCGGTCCCGGGCGGCACGCAGCTGGTTCTGCCAGGGGTGCGGCTCCTCGGGGCCGGGCTGCCCCGGCTGCTGGCCGGGCCGGCCCTGCGGCATCGGCGGCATGACGGCTGTCGGATCGGCTCCGCCGGGACCGCCCTGGCCGCCCGTGTTCGGCAGTACGGCCGTGGGGTCGGCGGCGCCCGCCGGGCCGGGGGCGCCGGTGTGCGGCAGGACGCTGGTCGCGCCGTTCGGGTCGTACGTCCCCGGGGCCGCCCCGTGCGGCAGCACCTGCGTGGGGTCGGCGGAGCCCGGCACGGTGGCCGGCGCGGGGTCGGGGGCGAGCAACGCGCCGACGCCCTCGGCCGCCGCGATCTGCGCGGAGTTCGCGTGCACGCCGATGCCCTCGGCGACGACGCGCAGGCCGCGGGCGAGGTTCTCGGCGCTGGGGCGTTCGTCGGGGTTCTTGCTCAGGCAGCGTTCTATGACCGTCCACAGGGGGTCGGGGACCGTGGACGGGCGGCGCGGCTCGGCGCTCAGGTGCTGGTGGAGGACCTCCAGGGCGGAGCCGCCGCCGAACGGCGGACGGCCGGTGACCAGCTCGTACAGCAGGATCCCGGCGCCGTAGATGTCGACGGCGGAGGTCTGCGGGCGGCCCTCGGCCGACTCGGGCGCGACATACGCGGGCGTGCCGACGAACTCGTGGGTGCGGGTCAGGCCCGGGGAGTCGGCGAGGCGGGCGATGCCGAAGTCGGTCAGCATCGGGTGCATCTGCCCGCCGTTCTGCTGGAGCAGGACGTTGGCGGGCTTCAGGTCGCGGTGGACGACGCCGTCGGCGTGGCTGGCGGCGAGGGCGTCGGCGATCTGCGCGGTCAGCAGGGCTGCGGCGACCGGTGTGAAGGGGCCGTTCTCGCGCAGGTGGCGGTGCAGGTCGGGGCCCTCGATGAGGTCCATGACCAGGGCGAGCAGATCGCCCTCGACGACCAGGTCACGGACCCGGACGATGTTCGGGTGTGTCAGGCGCAGCAGGACGGAGCGCTCCCGCAGGAACCGCATGACGATGTCCGCGTCGCTGGCGAGTTCCTCCTTGAGGACCTTGATCGCGACGGTCTCGCCGGGCTGCCCCTGCACGGCCGCCTCGGCGCCTGCGGTCTCCCGCTGGCGGGCTCGCCAGACGGTCCCCGTGGCGCCGCGACCGAGCGGCTCCTCGAGGAAGTACTTGCTGCCTACCGGCCGCACGTCGCGCTCCCTGCTGCTTGCCTACGTTCCGAACCACTGTAGTGCCGTGCCCCCGGGCGCCGGCCTGTCGTCATTCTGTGCGTCTTACGTACGGCTTCCCGTACATGTTCGAAGGAAAGACGCTCGGCTCTGTCTCGTGGTTGCCGGGAAGCGGACGTGACCGATCTCAAGCGGTCGCCGGTAGGTCACTTGTCAGGCACTTTTGCGGGCAGAGCCGACCAATCAAGATCACTTGCCTTCGGGCGGGGGGCGCGTTGTCAGTGGCAGGTGCGAGGATGCGTGAAGTACGTGGAGTACTGGCCGATGTGCTCGTGTGGGGTGGGGGAAGTCCGCCGCGCCCTCGCAGAAGGGACCGCTGACGCCGATGCAGATCCGGCTGACCGTCGTAGACCCGCTGACCCCGCCTGCCCCGGCGCGAGGTCGCGCCGCGAGCTGCGATGTGCTGGTCACGGCGCCCGCGGGCACCGCCCTGGCCGCGGTGGCGTCTGCGCTCGCCTCGGCGGTGTCGGGGGGCGACGGCCCGGTCGTGCTGTACGCGGGCGCGGAGCGGCTCGACGACCGGCGCAGCACACTGGGCGAGCCCCCGCTGATAGACGGTGCGGTGCTGTCCCTGGGCGCCCCGGCGGCGCCCGAGCCCCATCCCGAGCTGGACGACGCCCCGACCCAGCTCCATGTCGTGGCCGGTCCGGACGCGGGCGGGGTCCATCTGCTGCACGGCGGCGAGATCCGCATCGGCCGCTCCGCCGACGCCGACGTCCCGCTCGACGACCCGGACGTCTCCCGGCTGCACTGCGCGGTCACGGTCGCCGCCGACGGCCATGTCTCCGTCACCGACCTGGACTCCACGAACGGCACCACACTGGACGGCGCCCGCGTGACCACCCGCGCGGTGCGGTTCGCGCCGGGGGCGCTGCTGCGGATCGGCGAGTCGGCCCTGCGGCTGGCTCCGGCCGGGGGGCCGGGGGCGCGGGTACCGACGGAGCCGGACGGCGAGGGGCATGTGCGGGTCCCCGCCGGGGACGATCCGGGACGGGACGGTGACGTCGGGGCGCGCGGCGACGGGCGGACCGCGCCGGGCCCCGGTGCGGACAGGTCCCCGAGGGCCGGCGCGGCGGTGTCTCACGCGCGCGCGGCGGACGGTGGCGACGCGGCCGCGCCCGCGGGAGGCCGGTCGGCCGCTCAAGGACACGGTTCGGTCGAGCCGCCCGTCGTGCCGGGACAGGGCGGGGCACCACGGATCGAGAGCCACGGCGGGCCCCGGAGGACGGTTCCGGGACCGCGCGGAGCCGACACGCACGGCGCGGGCTTCGAGGTGGGCGCGCTCGCCGGAGGCGACGAGGGTCACGCGGGTGCGAGCGCCGACCGCGACGGCACTCCGGCGAACGGCGGCAGCAGCCGTAAGGGCACCCCGCTGAGGGGCACCGACGTCCCGCAGGGCGTGCGCAGGCGCGGCGGGCTCACGGCGTGGGCGCGGCGGCTGGCCGGCGGGCGCGGGGAGCAGGAGGCCACGGCCCCACGTGGGACGTACGACGATGACGAGCTGCCCGAGGCGACCGAGCCCCCCTCGGCGGCGCACGGCCCCCGGCAGCCGGAGACCTGGCCGGACCCGGCGTCCCTGCTGCTGACGGCCCTGGGCCCCGGACCCCGGCTGTGGGAGCGCGCGCCGGGTCACCCGGAGGCGCTCACCGTGCGGCTCGGCACCGCCGACCGGGCGGCGCCCGACGGTTCGGGGCTGCTGCCCGCGGTGCCGGTGACCGCCGGTCTGCGTGAGGTCGGGGCGCTGGGGCTGGCCGGTCCGCGCGAGCGGCTGGCCGGGCTGGCCCGCGCGGTGCTCGCCCAGCTCGCCGCGCTGCACTCGCCCGACGCCCTGGAGCTGGTGCTGATCAGTGCGGACCGCTCCCGCCCCCTGGAGGAGCGCACCGGCGAATGGGCCTGGCTGGGCTGGCTCCCGCATGTCCGCCCCGGGCACGCCCAGGACTGCCGCCTGCTGCTGGCCTACGACCGCGAACAGGCCACGGCCCGCACGGAGGAGCTGCTGCGGCGCCTGGAGGACTTGTCGCCGCAGCCGCGGAAGGTAGGCGGCGGGGGGAACTCCGCCGAGGGCAGGACCACCGGCACCGCCTCCGCCGTCCCGGACGGGCGTGCCGTCCGGCGGCCCTCCTGGGCGCGGGACGACGACCCGGCCCACGGGGCGGACGGATTCGCGGGGCCGTACACCGTGGTCGTCGTGGACGGCGATCCCGGGGGCGCCGACGTGCGGGAGGCGGTGGCGCGGCTGGCGCTGGAGGGGCCGCGGGCCGGGATTTACGTGGTGTGCCTCGCCGAGACGGCCTCGGCGTCGCCCGCGTCGCCGGTGACGGAGACCTACGAGGCGGCGTGCACAGTGTCGCCGGCGTTCCGGGAGTGCGGTGCGGTCGCGCTGCTGAGCGGTGACGTGGCGACGGCGCTGCGGCTGATGCGGGTGGCCCGCGCCGGGACCGCCGGGAGCGGAGCGGAGACCAAGGAGACCGATCCGCGCGCGGCGGACGCCTCCCGGACCAGCGCCGCCGGTCACGAGACCGGCAACCGCCACTCGGCGGATCACGACACGGCCGGCCACGGCTCGGGGCCACACGGCCCCGTGGGCCACGGCACCGTAGCCGTCGTGGACGCCGTTTCTCTCGCCTGGGCGGAGCGGTTCGCGCGGGCCTTGGCGCCGTTGCGTCCGCAGGAGGGCGCCGGGGAGCGGCACGCGCGTGTGTCCGTGCCGTTGCCCCAAGCGGCGCGGCTGCTGGACGAGCTGGGCCTGGCCCGGGCCACCCCGGCGTCGCTGATGACCCGTTGGGCCGACGCGGCCGATGACGCGCAGGCCCTCGGCGGGCGGGTGTGTGCCGTGCTCGGGGCCGGGCCGCGCGGGCCGGTCTGCGCGGACCTCGGCGCCGAAGGGCCGCACCTGCTGATCGAGGGGCCGCCCGGCAGCGGGCGTACGGAGCTGCTGCGGGCCGTCGTCGCGTCGCTCGCGGCGGCCGAGCGGCCGGACCGGCTTGGCGTCGTACTGATCGACGGCCGGGACAGCGTCGGCGCCGGCGGCGGGCACGGCGAGGGGCTGCGGGTCTGCACGGACGTACCCCATGTGACCACCCACCTCACCGCCAACGACCCCGTCCGCATGCGGGAGTTCGCCCAGTCGCTGAGCGCCGAGCTGAAGCGGCGCGCGGAGCTGCTCGGCCGGTCCGACTTCGCGGAGTGGCACACCGGGCGTGAGCTGTCGGGCCGGATGGTCGCGCAGCGCGCGGCGGGGACCGGCCCCGGGGCAGCCGCCGGGGCCGGTGACCTTTCGGGGGATCTCGACTCGCCGTCCAGCTCCACGATCCGGCTGCGGCCGGGGGCGGCCCGTCGGCAGGCCGAGGCCAAAGCCGTGCCGCCGCTGCCGCGGCTCGTCGTGGTCGTCGACGACCTGGACGCGCTGGTCTCTCCCGCGCTGGGGTCGCCGGGCAGGCCCGCGGCGGGCTCGGTGATACGCGCGCTGGAGGCCGTGGCGCGGGAGGGCGAGCGGCTCGGGGTGCACCTCGTGGCCGCCGCTGGGCTCGGGGGCCGTACGGCGGAGTCGGAGCCGGCGCGGCTGGCGACCTTGCGGGTGACGCTGGACGCCGTGGCGGCGGGACCGGACGAACCGGCGCCGGGGCGCGGTCGGCTGGCCTGGGCGGACGGGCGAGTGGTGCCGTTCCAGGGCGGGCGGGTCACCGGGCGCATCCCGCGGACGGCGACGCTGCGGCCCACGGTCGTGCCGCTGGAGTGGCACCGCATGGGCGACCCGCCGACCCGGCGTCCCGTCCGTGAACTCGGGAACGGCCCGACGGACCTGGCGTTGCTGGCCAGCGCGCTGGAGAGAGCGGCTCGGGAGGTGTCGGCAGCCGAAGTGCCCTCACTCCTGTGACGCCGTTCAGCGACATTCAGCCCGTCCGGCGATTGAGGACGAGGCCGTTCAGGCCGATAGGGGGGTCTGGGGGCGCAGCCCCCACGGACGCGAGCCACCGCGCAGCCGCACGATCTTCGGCCCCACCGTCGGAGACGCTGGTCACGAGGCGGTCACGATCCCCCGCTTGACAGCGGACGCGGTCTTGCCGCCCCCAAACCCAAGGCGTAGACCAGATCCACGGGACAGCGCTCGAACGTTCGACGAGGCACGAAGAACGGGGCAGTGATGCGCAGCACGAGCAGCAAGAACCGGACAGGCAGGGCCGCGGCAGCCGTACTCGCGGGCGCCCTCGCACTCTCGCTCACCGCATGCGGAGGCGATGACAAGGACAGCAGCGGCAACGAACAGAGCGGAACCGGTCAGGAGACCGGAAGCACCGTCACCCTCCCCAAGCTGAACGGCGAATCCCTCGAGGTCGCCGCCGTCTGGACCGGAGCCGAGCAGGAGAACTTCAAGAAGGTCCTCGCGGAGTTCGAGAAGCGCACGGGCGCCAAGGTGACCTTCGTGCCCGCCCAGGACCCGATCATCAACTTCCTCGGCTCGAAGGTCGCGGGCGGCCAGCCGCCGGACATCGCGATGCTTCCGCAGCCCGGCGCCATCAAGCAGGCCGTCGACAAGAAGTGGGCGAAGCCTCTCGGTGCCGACGCGGTCAAGGAGTTGCAGGCGAACTACTCGCAGGGCTGGCAGGACATCGGCAAGGTCGACAACAAGCAGTACGGCGTCTACTACAAGGCCGCCAACAAGTCCCTGATCTGGTACAACAACCAGGTCTTCGAGAACGCGGGGGCCACCGAACCCAAGACGTGGGACGAGCTGCTCACCACGGCCCAGACCGTCTACGACTCCGGCGTCACACCGTTCTCGGTCGGCGGCGCCGAGGGCTGGACCCTGACCGACTGGTTCGAGAACATCTACCTCTCCCAGGCGGGTCCCGAGAAGTACGACCAGTTGGCGAAGCACGAGATCAAGTGGACCGACGCGTCGGTGAAGAACGCGCTCACCACGCTCGCCCAGGTCTGGGGCAAGAAGGACTATGTGGCGGGCGGCGCGACCGGCGCGTTGCAGACCGACTTCCCGGCGTCGGTCACCCAGACGTTCACCGGCGGTGACCAGCCGAAGGCCGCCATGGTCTACGAGGGCGACTTCGCGCAGGTCAACATCGTCCAGGCCAAGGCGGAGGTCGGCACGGACGCGAAGGTCTTCCCGTTCCCGGCCGTCGGTGACACCGCGCCGGTGGTCTCGGGCGGCGACGCGGCCGTGATCCTGCAGGACTCCAAGGCGGCGCAGGCCCTGGCCACCTGGCTCGCCTCCCCGGACGCGGCGACCATCCAGGCGAAGCTGGGCGGTTACCTCTCGCCGAACAAGAACGTGGACAACTCGGCGTACCCGAACGACGTCCAGCGGAAGATCGCCAAGGCCCTCATCGACTCCGGGGACGACTTCCGCTTCGACATGTCCGACCAGGCCCCGCAGGCCTTCGGCGGCACGCCCGGCAAGGGCGAGTGGAAGGCCCTGCAGGACTTCCTGAAGAACCCGTCGGACATCGCGGGCACGCAGCGCAAGCTGGAAGCCGACGCGGCCGCGGCGTACGGAAACTGACGCCATGGCGTCCGCGGAAGCGGCAGGGGGCACCGCGCCCCCTGCCGCACCCAAGTCGCGCAAGAGCGTGACCGGCACCCGCAGGATGGTGGCAGTGCTGTTCCTGCTGCCCGCCCTGGTGCTGCTCGGCGCGCTCGTGGTCTACCCGATCGGGTACTCGGTCATCCGCAGCTTCTACGACCAGTCCGGCGACGGCTTCGCCGGATTCGACAACTACGAGGCGCTCTTCACCGACGACGGCATCCGCACCGCCCTCAAGAACAACGTCATCTGGGTGGTGTTCGCCCCGACGGTCGCCACCGCGCTCGGTCTGATCTTCGCGGTGCTGACCGAACGGGTGCGCTGGGGTACGGCGTTCAAGCTGGTCGTCTTCATGCCGATGGCGATCTCGATGCTGGCGGCGGGCATCATCTTCCGGCTCGTCTACGACCAGGACCCGGACAAGGGCGTCGCGAACGCGGTGTGGGTGGGCGTCCACGACACCTTCGCGCAGGCGTCGGCGTTCCCGAAGGCGCACCCGGGGCGGGAGTCGCCCCTCGAAGCGGCACCGGGCGGCGGCTTCATCACCAAGGCGACCGTCAGCGCGGGCACCCCGGTCACGCTTCCCCTCGTGGGCGTCGCCCCCGACCTGATGCCGGACGACGCCGCGAAGGCCGTACAGCCGAAGGCCGAGCCGGGGAAGGTCACCGGCACCACCTGGCAGGACTTCACGCGCGGCAAGGGCGTCGGCACGCTCGGCGGGGTCGACGCGGCCGAGCTGGGCTATGCCGGGATGGAGATCGAGGCCGTCAAGGACGGCAAGGTCGTGGCCTCCACGAAGGCCGCCGACGACGGCACGTTCACGCTGCCGGCCGCCGCCGACGGGGCCCAACTGCGGCTGCCGCCGGACAACTTCAAGGAGCCGTACAACGGCGTGGACTGGCTCGGCCCGTCCCTGGTCACTCCGGCCATCATCGGGTCGTACATCTGGATGTGGGCCGGTTTCGCGATGGTGCTGATCGCGGCCGGACTCGCGGGCATCCCCCGGGATCTGCTGGAGGCGGCCCGGGTGGACGGTGCCAACGAGTGGCAGGTGTTCCGCAGGGTCACGGTGCCGCTGCTGGCGCCGGTGCTCGCGGTCGTCACCGTCACCCTGATGATCAACGTCCTGAAGGTCTTCGACCTGGTCTTCATCATCGCCCCCGGCTCCTCCCAGGACGACGCGAACGTCCTCGCCCTGGAGCTGTACCGCAAGGGCTTCTCCGAGGACCAGCCCGGCATCGCCAGCGCGATCGCGGTGTTCCTGCTGCTGCTCGTGATCCCGGTGATGTGGTTCAACGTGCGCCGGCTCAGGCGGGAGGTGCGGCGATGAGTACGGACGTCGGCATCGGCAAGGCGGCGCCCGAGCCGCTCCCGACCGTCAAGGGCGAGCAGTCCCTCGGGGCCCGGCTCGCCTCCTTCGTCAGCGGTGGGCTGGTGCGGGTGTTCCTGATCGTCGTCGGCCTGTTCTGGCTGGTTCCGACGATCGGGCTGCTGCTGTCCTCCCTGCGGCCGCCGGAGGAGATGACCGCGAGCGGCTGGTGGGAGGTCTTCAGCAAGCCGTCCCAGCTGACCTTCGACAGCTACGACAAGCTCCTCAGCAACAGCGACATCACCGACTCGATCCTCAACACGGTGCTGATCACGGTCCCGGCGACGGTCCTGGTCGTCGTCATCGGCTCGCTCGCGGGATACGCCTTCGCGTGGATGGAGTTCCCGGGCCGTGACTGGTGGTTTTTGGGCGTGGTGGGCCTGTTGGTCGTGCCGGTGCAGGTGGCGCTGATCCCGATCGCCGAACTCTTCGGCAACATCGGCATCTTCGGTTCCCTGACCGGTGTGATCCTCTTCCACGTCGGCTTCGGGCTGCCGTTCGCGGTGTTCCTGCTCAGGAACTTCTTCGCCGAGATCCCGAGGGAGCTGCTGGAGGCGGCACGCCTGGACGGCGCCGGTGAACTGCGCCTGTTCTTCCGCGTCGTGATGCCGCTCGGCGGTCCGGCGATCGCCGCGCTCGGCATCTTCCAGTTCCTGTGGGTGTGGAACGACATGCTGGTCGCGCTGATCTTCACGGACTCCGGGAGCCAGCCGATCACGGTCGCCCTGCAGACGCAGGTCCGCCAGTTCGGCAACAACATCGACGTCCTGGCACCCGGCGCGTTCATCTCCATGGTGATCCCGCTGGTCGTGTTCTTCGCGTTCCAGCGGCAGTTCGTGTCCGGTGTGATGGCGGGCGCGGTCAAGTAGCGGCAGACGCACCACGCTTGAAGGGGCGGACCGTCATCGGTCCGCCCCTTTCGTCCGCTCACGGTCCCTCGTATGCCTTAGGTCCCGTAACCAAGTCACCCCATTGGCCGTTCCCGGGCAAGGCGCTACGGCGACAGCGCCCACCGTCCCGGCCGACCCAGTGGATGTCCCTTGCCCAGGTTCAGTGTCATTGTCCCCGCCTACAAGGTTCAGGCGTACCTGCACGAGTGCCTGGAATCGGTGCTCTCACAGTCGTACCCGGATCTCGAACTGATCGCCGTCGACGACTGTTCGCCGGACGCGTCCGGCGCGATCATCGACGAGTTCGCGGCACGCGACGCACGCGTGCGCCCCGTGCACCTCGCCGAGAACCGGGGCCTGGGGCCCGCCCGCAACGCCGGTATGGCCGAGGCCACCGGCGACTACCTGATCTTCCTCGACAGCGACGACAGCCTCACGCCCGACGCCCTGCAGGCGATCGCCGACCGGCTGAAGGAGACCGGCGACCCGGACGTCCTGGTCTACGACTACGCGCGCACCTACTGGACCGGCGAGACGGTCCGCAACCAGGCCTCGGCCCAGCTCACCGAGGACGGCCCGGCGCCCTTCCGGCTGGCGGACCGGCCGGGGCTGCTGCGGCTGCTGATGGTCGCCTGGAACAAGGCGTACCGGCGGGAGTTCGTCGAGCAGGAGGGCTTCGCCTTCCCGTCCGGCTACTACGAGGACACGCCCTGGACGTACCCGGTCCTGATGGCGGCGGAGTCGCTCGCGACCCTGGACCGGGTGTGCGTGCACTACCGGCAGCGGCGCCGGGGCGGCATCCTCGGCACGGTCAGCCCACGGCACTTCGACATCTTCGATCAGTACGACCGCGTCTTCGCGTACGTCGACCGGAACCCCGAACTCGACCGGTGGCGGCCCCTGTTGTTCCGCCGGATGGTCGACCATTTCGTCGTCGTGTTCGCCCGCCCGGACCGCCTCCCGCGCCGCAGCCGCGCCGAGTTCCTGCGCAAGGCCCGCACGCACTACCGCCGTCACCGCGCGCCCGGCGTCCCCGTCGCCCTGCGCAGCCGGCTCCACCACACCCTGGTCCGCCTGGGCCTGCACCGCACCTACCGCGTCCTGCGGCTGACGGCGGCCCTGATCCGGCGTATCGCCAAGGTCACCGACCGGCTGCTGAAGGGCGTCCGTTCCGCCGCCCTGCGCCTGCACTACCGCGTCCAGCGCTGTCTCCCGGTGCGCGCCGACCGCGCCGTCTTCGCCGCCGACGGCGTGCGCGGCCACGGCTGCCATCCGGGCGCCCTGGAGCAGGCGTTCCGTACGCACGCCCCGCGCGTCCGCACGGCCTGGATCGCCGCCGGGCAGCACGACTCCGTCCCCGCCGGCACCCGCCGTCTGCGCCCCGGCACGGCCGCCTACTGGACGGCCCTCGCCCGCTCCAAGTACCTCGTCCACAACGCCGGCTTCGACCGCCGCCTGGTCAAGCGCCGCGGCCAGGTGCTGGTGCAGACACAGCGGGGCACCCCGCTCAAGCACATGGGCCTGGACCTGCGCGAACGCCCGGCGGCCGCAGGGGACACGGACTTCGACGAGCTGCTCGACAACGTCGACAAGTGGGACTACGTCCTGTCCGCCAACCGCCACTCCACCCTGGTCTGGGAGCGCGTCTACCCGGGCGGCTACACGACCCTCGAGTACGGCAGCCCGCGCGCCGACGTCTTCCAGCAGGCGACCTCGGCCGACGTGGCCCGGATCCGGGAGTCGCTGGGCATCCCCGAGGGCGCGGTCGCGATCCTCTACGCCCCCACCCACCGCGACTACCGCCGCACCCAGCCCACCAGCCTCGACCTGCACCACGTCCTGCGCCGCCTGGGCCCCCGCTTCGTCGTCCTGGCCCGCGCGCACCACCGGCACGGCGGCCCCCTCGCCCCCACCTGCGGCCAGGTCATCGACGTCACCGACCACCCGAGCGTCGAGTCGCTGTGCCTCGCCTCGGACGCCCTGGTCACCGACTACTCGTCGATCATGTTCGACTACGCCGACCTGGACCGGCCGATCGTGATCCACGCCGACGACCGGGAGGCGTACGAGGCGGCCCGCGGCACCTACTTCGACCTGCGTTCCTTCCCGCCGGGAGCGGTGTCGCGCAGCGAGGACGAGCTGATCGACATCTTCGCCACCGGCCACTGGCGCGGCTCGCGCTCCGCCCAGCTGCGGTCGGCGTTCCGCGAGCGTTTCTGCCCGTACGGCGACGGACGCGCCGCCGAGCGGGTCGTACGCCATGTGGTGCTGGGCGAGACCGTCCGGCCCTCCGTCGTGCCGCTCGACAAGCGCCACCCCGTACCGTCGCCGGCCGCGTCGCTCGCGCACTCCCCGCTCGCCACCGTGCCGCAGCCGACGGGCGCCCGGACCGTCACCGAGAGCCTCTGAACGCCGTTCTCACGGAAACGGAAGAGGAGTCAGAAGGGGAGTCGCATGCCCTCCAGCCCGTCGCGGCCCACGCCGAGCCGGCCGCACACCTGGCGTCCGGCCGGGCGGCCCGGCCGTCGTCGTCGCACCGCGTGAGGCCGACCCCGGCCTCCTGAACCCGGCCGCCAGCACATCGACAGAAAGAGCAGTATGCCCCGCTTCAGCATCATCGTTCCGTCCCATGGGGTCGCGGGCCGGCTGTCCCAGGCGCTGGACTCGGTCCTCG
The DNA here is from genome assembly GCF_044764885.1 of Streptomyces sp. NPDC093591. NCBI lineage: Bacteria > Bacillati > Actinomycetota > Actinomycetes > Kitasatosporales > Streptomycetaceae > Streptomyces > Streptomyces sp. NPDC093591. The sequence goes on along the minus strand of NZ_JBIWIY010000003.1, from coordinate 37,054 downwards.
GCCAGTCCTTCGGCGACTTCGAGCTGATCCCGGTCTGCGACGCCCCCGGCTCCCCGGCGGCGCGGGTCGTCACCGGGTACGTCGAACGGGACTGCCGGGTGGCACCCGTGCACGCGCCACCGACGGCCGGGCTGGCCGGGGCGCGCAATGCCGGGCTGCGGGCGGCGATCGGTGACTGGGTGCTGTTCCTGGACGGCGACGACACGCTGGTGCCGGGCGCTCTGGCGGCGCTGGACGCCCGCCTGGACGAGACCGGTGACGCGGACGTCCTGCACTTCGAGCACGAGCGGACCCCGTGGTGGGTGGGTGAGCCGAGCAACCCGGCCGCCCTCGTGCTGGCGCGGACGCCGGACGGGGTGTTCGCGCCGGAGGAGGCCGCCGAGTTGACGGGGGTCCTGCTCCCGGCGTGGAGCGCGGCATACCGGCGAGCCTTCCTCGCCGAGCGCCAACTCGCCTTCCCCGACGGCCACTTCACCGACGTCGGCTTCGGCGGCCTGGTCGTGATGGCCGCCACGCGCATGGCGGTGCTGCGCCAGGTCGTCGTACGGCATCTGCTGCGCCGGCAGGGCAACCGGCTGGGCCTGCCGGGCGAGCACCACTTCGAGCTGCTGGACCAGGCCGAGCTGGTGCTGACGCGGGCGGCCGAGCAAGGGCTGTCCGAGGAGCGGCGCGCGGCGCTGTTCGAGCAGCTCTTCGCCGCGGTGCTGAAGACGGCCGCCCATCCGCGACGGCTGCCGCGCGGGCGCCGTGCCTTCTTCCGGCGGGCGAGCGGGCTCTACCGGCGGCACCGCCCCGCCGGGTTCCGGACGCCGGGCGGCAGTCTCGGGGTGCAGCACCGGCTGCTGGCGAGCGGGGCGTACGCGGCGTTCCACGCGCTGCGCCGGGCCAACCAGGCGGTGGCGCGGGCGGCTTCGGTGGTGCCGCGTCCGCGCGGGCTGCGCACTCGGCTGCGGTACCGGCTGCAGCTGCGGCTCCCGCTGGACCAGAACCTCGCCGTGTACTGCGCGTACTGGGGGCGCGGCTATGTCTGCAATCCGGCGGCGATCCACGCCAAGGCGCGCGCACTCGCACCGCACATCCGCTCGGTGTTCCTGGTCGAGGCGGACCAGGCGCACACCGTGCCGAAGGACGTGGAGTACGCGGTCATCGGCAGCCGCGAGTACTGGGACGTGCTCGCCCGTGCCAAGTACCTGATCAACAACGCCAACTTCGCGGACGCGGTCGTCAAGCGCAGGGGCAGCCTGCATCTGTCGACCCAGCACGGCACCCCGCTGAAGAAGATGGGCGCCGACCAGGCGACGTACCCCGTGGTGGCGGCCGCGACCGGTAGCTTCGCCAAGCTGCTGGCCCGCGTCGACCGCTGGGACTACAACCTCACCTCCAACCGGCACTCCACTCAGATGTGGGAGAGCGCGTACCCGTCGGCGCACGAGCCCCTGGAGTACGGCTATCCGCGCAACGACGTGTACTACACGGCGACCGCCGCCGACGTCGCCCGCGTCCGCCGCGAACTCGGTGTCCCCGAGGGCAAGAAGGCCCTCCTGTACGCGCCCACGCACCGCGACTACGCCACCGGCTTCGAGACGAGCCTCGACCTTCGGGCGCTGTGCGAGGAGATCGGCGACGAGTACGTCGTGCTGCTGCGCGCCCACTACTTCTACGACCAGGGCGCCGCGCGCGGCAGCGGCCGGATCATCGACGTCACCGGGCACCGCTCCTCCGAGGACGTCTGTCTGGCCGCCGACGCGCTGATCACCGACTACTCGTCGATCATGTTCGACTACGCCAACCTGGACCGGCCGATCGTCGTGTACGCCGACGACTGGGACGTCTACCGGGAGCTGCGGGGCGTCTACTTCGACCTGATGGAGGCGCCGCCGGGCCGGGTGACGCGGACGCCGGGGGAGCTGGCGGCCGTCTTCCGTGACGGCTCGTACGCGGACGCGGAGGCCAGATCCCTGCGCGCCACGTTCCGCAAGCGCTTCTGCCAGTTCGATGACGGACGCGCCGCCGAACGCGTCGTACGCCGGGTGCTGCTGGGCGAGCCGCCCGAGGCGATCCCCGCGGTGATCCCGCTGGCCGAGCGCATCCCCGCCCCCGCCGCGACGACCCTCGTGAGGAACTGACGTGCCCCGCTTCAGCATCATCGTCCCCGTCTTCAAGGTGCAGGGCTTCCTGCGGGAGTGCCTGGACTCGGTGCTCGGGCAGTCGTACCGGGACTTCGAGGTGATCGCCGTCGACGACCGCTCCCCCGACGGCTGCCCCGCCATCCTGGACGCCTACGCCGAACGCGACTCACGCGTGCGCGTGCTGCACCTGCCGGAGAACGTGGGCCTGGGCCGGGCCCGCAACGCCGGTCTGGAGCAGGCGGGCGGCGACTACGTCCTGTTCCTCGACAGCGACGACGCCTACACGCCCGGCCTGCTGGCGGCCGTCGCCGCGCACCTGGAGGCGACCGAGGAGCCGGACATCCTGGTCTTCGACCATGTGCGCACCCACTGGTGGGGCCGCGGCGGCCGGAGCACGGCGGCGGACCTGCTGGCCGCGGCCGGCACGGGCACCTTCAGCGTCCGGGAGAGCCCGGAGTACCTGCATCTGTTCCTGGTCGCCTGGAACAAGGCGTACCGGCGGGACTTCTTCCTCAAGCACGAGCTGCGCTACGCGCCCGGCCTCTACGAGGACGCGCCCGTCACCTACCGCTCGATGGTGCTGGCCGACCGCATCGCCTGTCTGGAGCGGATCGGGGTCGAGTACCGGCAGCGCCGGCAGGGCGCGATCACGAAGACGCCGGGGCGGCGGCACTTCGACATCTTTCCGCAGTACGAGGGCCTGTTCGCGTTCCTGGAAGGGCGCCCGGACCTCACCTGGGCGCGCCCGCTGCTGTTCGAACGGGCCCTGGACCACATGCTGTTCGTCCTCGCCCGCGAGGACCGGGTGAGGCCCGCGGACCGGCCGGACTTCTACCGCGAGATCCGCTCATTCCACGCCCGCCACCTCCCCGAGGACTTCACGCCGCCCGACGGCCGGCGCGGCAAGGAGATGCGGCTGCTGGCGACGGCGCCCTACGCGTCGTACGCCGTGGCGCGCGGCCTGCACGAGGTGCGCGCGATGGCGGGGGCCGGCAAGCGGCGCGTGACGGGGGCGGTCTCGCAGCGGGCCCGACGGGCCTGGTACGCGACCCAGTCGAAGCTTCCGCTCGATCCGCACCTGGCCGTCTACTCGGCGTTCTCGCATCGCGGGGTGCTGGGCGATCCGGCCGCGATCCATGCCAAGGCCGGTGAGATCGCCCCGCACATCAGGGGCGTGTGGGTGGTGCAGGAGGACGCGGTGGACGCGCTGCCGCCCGGCATCGACTTCGTGACGCCCGGCTCGCGGCGCTACCACGAGGTCATGGCGCGGGCCACGTACTGGGTGAACAACGTCAACTGGCCCGGCACCCTGGCCAAGCGATCCGGCAGCGTCCACATCCAGACCCACCAGGGCACCCCGCTCAAGTACATGGCGGCCGACCTGCTGACCAAGCCCGGCGCCCGGCACGGGTTCGACGTGCCGAAGATGCTGTGGCGGGCCGACCGCTGGGACTACAGCCTGGTGGCCAACCGGCACTCGGAGCTGGTGTGGGAGCGGGCCTATCCGTGTCACTTCACGTCGCTCAGGACGGGGAGCCCGCGCAACGACGTGCTGGTCGACGCCGGTCCCGAGGCCGGTGAGGCGGCCCGTGCCCGGCTCGGTGTCCCCGCCGGGAACACCGTCGTGCTGTACGCGCCGACCCGCCGCGAGTACCGCCGGGGCGGCCATGTCGACCGGATCGACCTCGCCCGGTTCGCCGCGGACCTCGGCGCGGGCCACACGCTCGTCGTACGCCTGCATCCGTCGCTGGCGCAGGGCACGGCGCGCGGGATGGGCCTGGCCGATCTGCACCGGCGGGGCGTGCTGATCGACGCGACGGACGAACCGCAGGTCGAGGACGTGCTGCTCGCCGCCGATGTGCTGGTCACCGACTACTCGGCCCTGATGTTCGACTACGCCAACCTGGACCGGCCGATCGTGATCCACGCCGACGACTGGGGGGCGTACGCGGCGAGCCGGGGCGCCTACTTCGACATCACGGCGGACGCGCCCGGTCATGTGTCGCGCTCCTACCGGGAGTTGGCGTGGCTGTTCGCGTCCGGGACGTGGCGGGACGGGGAGTCGGCACGGTTGCGGGCGGGGTTCCGGGAGCGGTTCTGCGAGTTCGACGACGGGCTGGCCGCGGAGCGGGTCGTACGGACGTTGCTGCTAGGTGAGTCGATGCCGGGGAGTTCGGCCGGGTCGGAGAGAGTGCCCGCGCCGGCGGCCGAGAGGTCGCTCACGGACGCCCGCTGAAGGGCTCCCGCGATTCCCCCGACGATGGGCTCACCCGATGAGGTGAAGTGAGTTAAAGCCGTTGACCCCACCGGGAACATACGGCAAATGCCTCAAACCCCCACAACCTCCACTACTAGAGCCGCGGGCGCCGCTGTCGGTGTCCTCGTGCGGAGGACCGTGCGCGGCGCGAGTGCCCTGCGCGGCGGCCGCGGCCCACGTCCGACGCCGTACCAGGTCTGCGGCCTTCTGTTCTGGCTGGTGATGACGCTGGCGTACTGGCGCGTGCCGCTGTGCTGCGACGCGGGCCAGCACGCGGCGGTCGTCGAACGCCTCAAGGCGAGCCTGCTGCACCCACGCCATCCGATGGCGGACCTGCCGGGCGCGGGCAGCCCGTACTACTCGCCGTACGCGGTCGCGCAGGGCGCGTTGGCCCGGCTGACCGGACTGGGCGGCTGGGATGTGGTGCGGCTGGCCGGTCCGCTGAACCTGCTGGTGCTGCTGACCGGCATCGGCCGCTTCGTGCGGGTGCTGACGTCTCGGCCGTGGGCGCCGGTGCTGGCGCTGGGGGCGATGACGCTGCTGTGGGGGACCGAGCGGGCCTGGTGGAGCGGCTATCTGAGCCTGATGTCGATGACGGGGAACCTCGGGTACCCGTCGGCCTTCGCCATCGGGCTCACGTTCTGGGCGTGGGCGCTCACGGGGGCGCGGGCGCGCGGAGAGGGGCTCGTGAGGTACGTCGGGCCGAGCGGGCTGCCGGGGTTCGCCGGGTACGCGGGGATCGGCGCGCTGTACGGGCTGGTCCTGCTGATCCATCCGATCACCGCTACGGCGGCGGTGCTGGGGGCGGTGGCGTTCGTCGCGGGGTGGCAGCGGGGATGGCGGGCCGCCGTGGCCGGGCGGTGGGGGGTGATGGCGGGGGCGGCGGTGCTGGTCGCCGGCTGCTGGCCGTACTTCGACGTGTTCGCGCTGGCCGGGGACCGCAGCGTGGACGGAATTCACCGGCAGCTGTACGAGCACCTCGGCGGGCAGTTCTGGCTCGCGCTGCTCGGGCTGCCGGCGCTGTGGCTGCGGTGGCGGCGAGGTTCCTGGCGGGATCCGCTGGTGCTGCTGTTCTCGCTCGACTGTCTGCTCGTGGCGTACGGCTGGGTCAGCGGCCACTACACCTACGGCCGGATCCTCGGGCTCACCCTTGTGCCGCTGCAGTTCGCGCTGGCTGTGGAGCTGGCGGCGCCCCGGCCGTGGGGCAGGGTGCGCCAGGTGCTGGGCGGGGCGGCGGCCGTGGGGGCCTGCGTCGGGTTCCTCACCGTGCAGGGCGGGGCGGTGGTGCCGCGTTCGCTGGATCCGATCGGCCTGGAGCAGCCGTCGCGCTGGCCGTCGTACGCCTGGGTGGGGCGGCACGTCGGGAAGGGCGAGGTCATGATCTCCGACGGGCACTTCGCCCCTCGCGCCGTCCCCGGATACGGGCCGAACCTCGCCGCGCCGATCTGGCCCGACCCCGCCCTGGACGAGCGGGAACGGGAGCGCCGGCTCGCCGACGTGCGCGCCTACCTCTCCGACACGTCGACCCGCGCCGAGCGCACGGCCATCGCCCGGCGCTACCACGCGCGCTGGCTGCTGCTGACGCGGTGGAAGAAGGTGCCGGAGGAAGCGGTGGTGGTGGCGTGGAGCCGGCGGACCGGGGAGGTGCTGGCGCGGATCGAGGGGTGAGGGGAGATCGAGGGGTGAGGGGAGCCGGCCTCAAGCGCCACGGGGGGCGTCGGCGAGAGGGGGCGTCGGTGAGAGGTGGACGGCAGCGCGACAACGCCTTCGGCATTGCGCTGTCGACTGGACTTCACGCGTCGGACCGTGCCGGAGCTCGCGGCCGAGAGCGGCGCCCGCCGCATGAGCGGCTGGGCCCGGCGGCCGCGAGCTCCTGTGAGACGGTTTGCTCGTGAGACGGCTGCTCGAATGACTCGGCTTACTCGAGCTGCTCGAATTACTCGAATTCCTCGATGCCGAGGTCGACTTACTCGATGACGAGGTCGACGTCGATGTTGCCGCGGGTGGCGTTGGAGTAGGGGCAGACCTGGTGGGCCTGCTCGACGAGCTTGCGGCCGGTCGCCTCGTCCAGGGTGTCGGGGAGCTCCACGCGCAGCGTCACCTTCAGAGCGAAGCCCTCGCCCTGCTTGCCTATGCCGACCTCGGCGGTGACGGCGGCGTCGGAGACGTCGACCTTGGCCGCGCGGCCGACGAGGCCGAGGGCGCTGCCGAAGCAGGCGGCGTACCCGGCGGCGAACAGCTGCTCCGGGTTCGTGCCCTGGCCGTTGCCGCCCAGCTCAACCGGCATGGCCAGCGCGAGGTCGATCTTGCCGTCGTTGGTGACGGCGCGACCCTCGCGGCCGTGGGTGGCGGTGGCGACAGCGGTGTAGAGCGCGTCCATGGAAAACCATCCCTCTCGAGTCAGTCACGTTCGGCGGCTCCGTTGGCGGCCGCCGGACGACCACAAGTAGAGCACACAATTCAATTGCGCACAACTAAATGACGGACCCGAGCTACCCTGGAGGCATGACGACCACGCCCACGGCCGACTGGCTCCGCCTCGACCAGCAGATCTGCTTCTCCCTGAACGCCGCGTCCCGCGCCTTCGGCGGCGTATACCGCGTGGTCCTGAAGGACCTCGGGCTCACCTACCCGCAGTACCTGGTGATGCTGGTGCTGTGGGAGCACGGCGACCTGCCGGTGAAGAAGCTCGGCGAGCACCTGCGCCTCGACTCCGGCACCCTGTCGCCGCTGCTCAAGCGGCTGGAGGCGGCCGGCCTGGTACGCCGGGAGCGCAGCGCTCGCGACGAGCGGTCGGTGCAGGTGCGGCTGACGGAGGAGGGCGCGGCACTGCGGGATCGAGCCCTCCAGGTGCCGCGCCGGATCGCCGCGGCGACGGGCTTCGACGTGGACGAGATCCGCGCACTGCGGGCGCGGCTGGATCAGCTCACCGAGGCGCTGGATGCGGCGGCGGAGGCAGAGGCGGCGGTGGCGGAGGCGGAGGCTCCGGGGCGGGGGGCGTAGACGGGGCGGGGTGCGCAGGAGGGGCGGGTTCGTCAGCAGGGCGGGTGTGCGCCTCCGGGCAGGTCGCGCGGCGGACGTCGAGCTGCAGCAGACACCAGGGTGCCGGTTTGTGCTATTAGCTGACACTTACGGATCATTCACGGCGTATCACCACCGATATGGCATTCACCCGGCATACGATCAGCCAGCGCACCCCCGAAACGCCGCTGCCCGTGAGTGAACCGGTCCCATGCGTCGGCCGTCTTCCGGAACGGGCCCAAGTCCCGCTCAACGAGTGACCGCCCCTCATTCCTGCGATTCCGGATCGTGGCCCCATGCACCCTCACGCTCCTCGCGCCACGCGCACCACCGGCACCACCCGCGCCCCGCAGGTCGGCGTCGTCGTCATCGGCTACAACGACGCCGCGCATGTGACGACCGCCGTCCGCTCGGCACTGGCCCAGGGACCCGCCGTCCGTGAGGTGGTCGCCGTCGACGACTGCTCGACGGACGACAGCGTGGAGCTGCTCACCCGCCTCGCCGCGACCGAACCGCGCGTGCGGCTGGTCCGGCGCCGGGTCAACAGCGGCGGCTGCGGCAGCCCCCGCAACACCGGGCTCGACCGAGTGACCTCGCCGTACGTGATGTTCCTGGACAGCGACGACGTGCTCCCGCCGGGCGCGGTGGACGCGCTGCTCGCGGCGGCGACGGGAGCGGGCGCGGACGTGGCGAGCGGGCTGTGTGTGCGGCGGGAACTGCCCGACGGGCGCGAAGTGCCATGGCAGGCGTCTCTCTACGCCGCGCACGCCGTGTTCGAGCGCCCCGCGCAGCGCCCGCGCCTGGTCCACGACACGCTCTGCGTCAACAAGCTCTACCGCACGGACTTCCTGCGCACCCACGGCATCCGCTTCCCCGAAGGCCGCTTCCTCTACGAGGACTTCGTCTTCTCCGCGCGCGTGCTCGCCGCCGGACCACGCCTCGCGCTCGTCCCGGGCCGGGTCTACGACTGGCACGTGCGCCGCTCCGCCGACCGGCTGTCGATCTCCCTGGACCGCGCCGACATCACCAACTGGCGGGCGCGCACGGAAGCGTGCCGGCTGGCGTACGAGATCCTTCTGGGCGCCGAGCAGAAGGAGCTGGCACGGGCGGCGCGCGCCAAGTTCCTCGAACACGAGCTGCGTATGTACGTGTGTGAGCTCGGATCGCACGACGCGCACTATCAGCGCGCGTGGTGGGCGCACACGCGGGTGCACCTCGCGGACTACGAAGCGTCCGACTGGGCACACAACCCCACGGCACCCGGCCGCCTCATCGGCCGAGTCATCCTGGCCTCCGCCGAGCCCCGCGACCTGCTCCGGCTCAGAGACCTCGCCGCCCGCCCCGCCCGCCTCCTCCCGCCTTACGCGCAGTCCACCGACGGCACCCCTGTCTGGTCGGCCGACCTCCCCCAGGTCACCCTGGAGCCGCTGCTCACCGTCCCCGCCCGCCTCCTCCCCCTCGCCGTCGATGCCGAACTGCGCCCACGCGCGCGTGGCGCCCTCCTCCGGCTACGCCTGCACGAGCTGTACGGCCGGGTGGCGCAAGCGGGACCCGAGAAGGTGGAGGTGGAGTGGCGCCACCGGACGCACGGGCACGCGAGGGACTGCCACACAGCCCCACTCGTCCCTGCCCTCGACGGCACCTGGTCGGCGGAGACGGTCGTCGACCTGGCAGCGCTCTGCGCGGGCAGTACGGGCAGTACGGGCAGTACGGGCGGCACAAGCACTAGAGACCGTAGAAGCGGTATCAGCACCTGGGATCTGCGCCTGCGCGTACGTTTCCGCGACGGCGCGTACCGCGAGGTCACGGCGCACACACTCACGGGCGCCGGTCTCCTGCGTCGCCGCATCATGGTGAGCATCCGGTACGCCGTCGTACTCGTGCAGCCGTACGCCGCACCGTCGGGAGCGTTGGCACTACGTATGGCCCCGGGTTTGCGGGGGGTCATGTCAGTGGTGCGTGGCAGACTCCGCCGCCTGCTTCACTGTCTCTGACCACTGACCACTGACCACCACGGACCACGGACGAGGGGACGGCCGCACATGACCTGGCTGATCACCGGCGGCGCCGGTTACATCGGGGCACACGTCGTACGGGCGATGACCGCGGCGGGCGAGAAGGCAGTGGTCTACGACGACCTGTCCACCGGACTCGCCGACCGCGTCCCCGACGGCGTACCGCTGGTCGTCGGCTCGACCCTGGACGGCGACCGCGTCGCCCGCTGCCTCACGGACCACGCGGTCACCGGCGTGGTCCACCTCGCGGCGAAGAAGCAGGTGGGCGAGTCGGTTGCCCGCCCCCTCCACTACTACCGCGAGAACATCGAGGGCCTGCGCGTCCTCCTGGACGCGGTGACGGCGACCGAGGTCCGCTCTTTCGTCTTCTCCTCCTCAGCAGCCGTGTACGGCGTGCCGGACGTGGATCTGGTGACGGAGGAGACGCCCTGTGTGCCGTTGTCTCCGTACGGCGAGACGAAGCTGGCCGGTGAGTGGATGGTGCGGGCGACGGGCCGGACCGCGGGTCTGGCGACGGCGTCCCTGCGCTACTTCAACGTAGCGGGCGCCGCGAGCCCCGAACTCGGTGACGTCGGCGTCTTCAATCTCATCCCCATGGTCTTCGAGAAGCTGACGGAGAACGCGGCCCCGCGCATCTTCGGCGACGACTACCCGACCCCCGACGGCACCTGCATCCGCGACTACATCCACGTGGTCGACCTGGCCGAGGCCCACGTGGCCATGGCCCGCGCCCTCCAGTCCACGCCCGGCCTCGACCTGACGCTGAACATCGGCCGCGGGGAGGGCGTCTCGGTCCGCGAAATGATCGACATGATCAACGCCATCACCGGCTACAACCGCCCCCCGACCGTCACCCCCCGCCGCCCCGGCGACCCGGCCCGCGTCGTCGCCTCCGCCGACCGCATCGCCACTGAGCTGGGCTGGAAGGCCAAGCATGATGTGCGGGACATGATCGCTTCGGCTTGGGAGGGGTGGGTGCGGATGCATCCGGAGGCGGCGCGGCGCTGAGGTCCGGGGGGCGGCGGCTGGGACCCGGGCGAGGCGACCGACGACATGCAGATGGCCGTACCCGTCGGCGAGTCACTGCTGGAGTGCGGGGGGCTCTCAGCAGGCGTACCTCAACAGGCGTACCTGCTGAGGACTTCGCGGGTGTGGCTGTCGGCCGGCGTCAGCCCGTCCTTCGTGCCGTCGAAGAGCAGCGGTTCGTTTGCTCCGGCCCCTTGGGGCGTCACCTTCATCCGGTCACCGGAAACCGAGGGGCTCTCAGAGAGTTGGGCCCGTTCGCTGGCATACGGGGTTCCGGAAAGGCACGCTCCCGCGCCACCGTAGTTCCGCGCGTATTGACCGTGAGGGTCCGTGTGCGCCCATGCGAAGAGGGTGGTCGCCGCCACCGCTACGGCAACGCCGGTGCTCGCAAGGGTGGCCAGCGAGCGCGCCGCTGTGGTTCGTACGCGACGCTTCACGGACCATGCGGCCCAGGCGGCCCCGCCGACGGCTATTCCGGTCACGGTGATGGCGATCGCGATGAAATCGATCACCGCGCTCGATTCGAGTCGGGCCGCCTGCCAGACGACAGCGGCGGAGGCGATCATCGCTGCTGCCGCGACGGCACTCGTCAGTCGCATCGTGGGGAACTCGCGCGGGCGGGCGTCGGTCGTGTTCATAGCAATACCTTCAGGGTGCTTACGTCTTTGCATGGTGCGGATCGCCGCTCACTCGCGAGGACCCGGCGCGTCGGCGTGACGAGACACGCATCGCTCACGGCTGCCAGTTGCGTGCCTGTTTACTTGCGATCCCGGCAGCCCACCACCACATCAGGACGGACACAGCGAGCACCACGCCGACAGCCGCTGCCATCAAACCCATGGGTACGAAGTACGTGATCCCAGGTCGGGACACGGGTCGTGCGAGCCAGGCGGCGATGACGCTACCGGCCACACCGGCTGCGCCCAGGGGGGCGATGATCGCCCACGCGGCGCTGCTGCGGAAGACCCGGTGGCCGCCGGTCAGTACGGTCAGCGGCCCCAACGCCCGTCCCTGCCGCAGGAACTCCGCCTTGCCGCTGAGTCCCAGGGCCAGTACGAGGAGTCCCATGCCCAGCACCCCGAAGAAGCGGATCCACCGGCCCTGATCCCGGTCGGGCATGCTGTCCGCCACCCATTCCTCACCGGGAAAACGGACCTGGGCACCGCGGGGATAGGCGGCGTAGGAAGCCTCTTTGAGGGCCGGCACGGCAGGGCGCCCGCCATCGGCCTTCACCACGGCCAGGGTGGAACCGCTGGTCACGGCTTGCTTGGCCACCTCAGCCCGGTCAGCCCGGACCACCTCCAGATAGGTGCCGCCCTTCGTGTTCCATTGGAGCAGCGTCTGCAGCCGGTGGTCGAGAACGAGGTCCACACGAGTCCTGGTTCGCGGGCAGGGCAGGCGCAGGCTCTCGAGGGCAGGGCAGTCTCCACGGATGCCGACGGGCTCACTGGCCTTCTCCGCGCTGGTGAGGAGGACCGGCACGTTGCCTGCGGGCAGTAGCCTCAGGAAGGCAGCGGTGTCTTCGGCGGTGACCGTTTCCCTGGGGCCGATCTCGGCGACCTGCCTGCTGGTGGTGCTCAGCGATCGCTCCACCTGCGCGTTGTAGGTCGCGAAGATGCCTTGCCAGGCGAGGACCTGAGCGAAAACGATCAGACCCACGACCACACCCGTCACCAACCGAGCCGTGGCAGCCGGATGGCGAATCATCCTGCGACCCGCGATGAGGGTGCCGGCCCACCCTCGCTCCCGGCCCGTCCGTTCCAGGACTGCTCCGAGCCTGGCCACCACGACGGCCACGGCAGAGGGAAGCGTGAGCACGACAGCAGCGATACCGAGCCCGCTGATCCATGTCCGGAGCTCCGTGTTCTCACCGGTGAGTTGCGGTCCCCGGGTGGCCAACAGGATCGCGAAGGGGCATGCCATCGCGATGCGGAGCTGCCGGCGTGACCCGTGGATCCTGCGGGGCCTGGTTCCCGTGGCGGGGCTGAGTACACGGTCACTGACGACGGCCAGAGCCAGCGCCACGACGATGCTGCCGACCGGAGCCAGCAGAGCGGTCCAGCCATGCTGACGCACATCGGCCGAGGACAGCAGGTATCCGACGTAGGGCACCTTGATGTCTTGGGCCATGGCCACCGCGAAGACCGGAATCGAGGCGAAAGCGCCCCACGTCACCGGACGTATGACCTCCCCGATGGCGATCAGGGCTCGATCTCGCCGTCGGCCTCCCAAGGCGTCGACCAAGGCGCTCCGACGATCACGGCTGTGCGCCCCGGTTCGAAGCGCGATGAACAGCAACACGAGGCTGGGCAGGAGCAGCAGTCCTACGACGACGGCCCGGAACATGCCCTCGGACTTGTCGTCGTCGCGTGCCATTCCCGGCGCCAGTCCCTCGGCCTGCTCAGTACCGGGCTGCGGCCCGAACCCCACGACCGACTCGACCGGGGCCTGCGGCTTGAGGCCGGCTGCGGGGCGGACGTACGCGAGCCATTCGCCCGGATCGTCCAACCCCTCCTGCCCGATCGTGCCCGCAAGCTTCCCGTAGCGGCCGGCGATCCGTTCAGCGGCCCCCGCCTTCAGCAGGCCGGGAGAGAGCACCGCTTCACCCGGGCCCGGCCACCGCTTCACACCGGGGGGAAGGGGGGCATCCGTCGAACGCGGCGCCAGGAAAACGACGCTGAAACGCCGCTGATCCTTCAACGCGTCCGTACCGACCAGCCACATGGTGGCCGGCTTGCCGTTCAGCTGCCCGCTCTGCCACGCGGGGGTCCTGGCCTCGCGCCGTTCCTCCTTGCCGGTGTAGGCGGCGTGCACCATGACCAAGACGCCGAGGCACAACGCGACGGCGAAAGCCGAGAAGGCCAGGGCTGCGTATCGGATGCGCGCAGCCTCCGAGCGGCGCCCCGAGTCGCGGCCCACGCGCAGCAGCCGTCGTGCCAGACCGCCCGCCATCGGTCCGCTCATGCTGCGATCGCTTCCTGCTGAGCCGGAACCAGCGCGCCGCCCTGGAGGCTCAGGACCCTGTCGGCGCGCGCGGCCACCCGCGCATCGTGCGTGACGAGCAGCAGTCCGCAACGGCGTCGGTGGGGAAGGTCGAAGAGGAGATCCGCCGTACGCTCAGCCGTGTCGGGGTCGAGCGCGCCCGTGGGCTCGTCCGCCAGGACCAGCGAGGGCGAGTTGATCAACGCGCGAGCCACGGCGGTGCGCTGATGTTCCCCACCAGAGAGCTCGTCCGTCGTCTCGGCGTGGGGAACTCCCAGTTCATCGAGCAGTTCCTGAGCCCGACGGTAGCTCCCGGCGCGATGGGAACGAGACAGGAGGGCGGCCAGGGCCACATTGTCGACAGGGCTGAGTTCTGGGAGCAGTTCGCCGAACTGGAAGACCGTGCCGATGGTCTCGCTGCGCATACGGGAGAGTTCTGAGCGGCGCAGCCTGGTCACCTCTGCATCGCCCACCCGGATGCTTCCGCTGTCGGGCTTGATCAGGCCGAGGATCGATGACAGCAGCGTGCTCTTGCCTGAACCGCTCGGACCCGTGATCGCTACGGCCTCGCCGATGCCGACACTGAGCTTCAGGTTGGCGAAGAGAGGTCGATTCCGGACCGCGTAGTGCAGGTTGTCGATTTTCAGTACGGGCGCAGGCCCGGCGTCAGACTGGCTCACTTGACTGCCCTCAGGTTGGTCTTTCTGCAATGCGCCGAGGTAATTAGCGGGCCCGCGGGGGCAAAGTTTGTGGGCTTTGCCCCCGCAGGAGTTGAATCAGCGGCCGTCGCCGGGGCGGTCGTCCGGACCGCACGTGTCGGGCGCGTTGTTCACCTGTTCGCAGGCAGTGACCTTGACGACGTAGTTGGTCGCGGAAGAGTCGCTGTACGTCTTGCTGTTGTAGATGTCCTTCGTGTTCCAGAGGCGAAGGCCCTTGGTGTTCTTCCGGTCGAATTCCGAGTAGACGGCGGCGCCGTTCTCGAACTTGTCCTGGACGGCCACATTCTTGTTGCCGTTGCTCTTCAGGCTGTAGGCGTACGCCCACGGGGCGCCATCCGAGGCACCTCCGGCCCTCAGCGTCGACGTCACGTCTTCGCCCGCATCGGCAAAAGCAGTCGAGGAGGCCCCTACGAGCGCGCCGCCGATGGCGATGACAGCCACGGCCTTTCCGAATCCACGAACCATCTTCACGATGTCTCCCGTTTGTTGTGCAGAAACTACGAAGTGCCTGACGGCGTTTTTCGGAGCGCGGCTTGCACAGCCGCGCCCCTGGCCGGGGTCAGCGGCCGTCGCCGGGCCGGTCGTCCGGTCCGCAGTCGTCCACGTTGCCCGCGATGTCCCAGCAGGCGGTGACCTTCTGGACGTAGTTGCTGGTGGACGAGCCGCTGTACTTGGTCGTCCCCTTGTTGTCGTTGTCCAGGCGCAGGCCGTGGTTGTTCACACGGTCGTACTCCGTGTATGCGGAGTGCGTGCCGGACACCCACTTGATCGCGACGTTCTTGTTGCCGGCGGACTTCCAGCTGTAAGCATCGATCGCGATGCTGCCATCGATGTTCGTTCCGATGGACCTGAGGTCTTCACCGGCACCGGCCACGGCCGGCGATGCGCCTGCGAACGCACTCAGAATTGCGGCAGCCGCCACGAACTTCCCAGCCCTTTTGGCAATCAACACAGTACTTCTTCCTCCCGTTTGCGCGAGCCTTCGGCTACACGAATGCGGCCGTGGTCGTCGCGGAGAACGGCCCCCGGATACGAGCACGAGCGAGGGAAGAAAACGCAGGCAAAGCCCCGTCCAGATATTCCCCCGTGTACGCAAGGTGGGTCAGTTCCTCGCGAGCCATTCAGACCCTAGATCACATGGATGGCTCGGTAAATAGAACTCCGGGGGAAGGCGGGCCATCCGCTCACGGACAGTAATAAGGATGAGACGGACCAACACCGGACAAATGTTTCCGATGCATTCACGCCAGTCCATGAGATTTGAGGAGCAGTTGAGCATGCGAACACGGTGTGCACATGCAATTGCTTGTGTGACTTAAGGCACACATAATTTTGGCGCCTTGTCCCCATAAATCGGGCGATTGGCGCCCGTCTGCATTCATTGACTCCGCCACGCGGAAGGCAGCGGCCTCTTTCGCTCCGGCCACGCAGTCCGATTCTCAACCGCCCGCACTTGACGCCGAGTTGGAGCCGTTCGAGGAGCGGCTCGCTTTCCATCGTCACTGTTGGTGCACGGCGGGCTCGAACTCCCGGACGTCTTCCGGCGGTTACGGAACGTCGACACCAGGGTTCGGTGAACGCGGGGGCGACGGCCGCGACCTCGTGTTCCGGCTGACGCCGGCAGGAGGACCGGCCTTTCGGCTACAGGGCGTTGTCCTCGGCGGTCAGCACTCTCACGGCGGTTCCGCCGCTACTCCGGCCCCGCACACTCGCAGCGACGCCGCCTCGCTCAACCGGCGGGCGCCGCGCGCAGCCCACTCACAGCGCCTTGAGCGCCTCGGTGGTGGACCGGGCCAGGGCATCCAGATAGCCCTTGGGCAGCTTCGGGCTGCGGGCCACGACCATGCGCCAGTACAGCGGGCCCGAGATCAGGTCGAGGGCCAGTTCGTCGTCGTGGCCCACGCGTACCTCACCCCGCTGCTCCGCCCCGACGAGGATCTTGCTGGCGACCCCCTCCTGCCCCTGCTCCAACGCCTTCTGCAGCGCCTCGGCGATCTCGGGGTTGCGGGCCGCCTCGGCCTGGAGGTCGGGGATGATCTGCGAGACCACGGGGTGCCGCAGGGCGCGCGAGGTCACCTCGTACAGCATCCGCAGGTCACCCTCCAGGGAGCCCGTGTTCGGCGTCGGCAGGCCCATGACCGCGACCGCGGACACCACGTCCAGCACCAGGTGCAGCTTGGAACGCCAGCGCCGGTACACCGCGGTCTTGCCTACGCCCGCGCGGCGCGCGATGCCCTCTATCGACATCCGCGCGTAGCCGACCGCCGCCAGTTCCTCGAAGACGGCCGCCCGGATGGCCTCCGTCACGTCCTCCCGGAGTACGGCTGCGCCGGCGGGGGTGCGGCGGCGCGGACGCGTGGGGGGCTGGTCGGCGTTCGTCGTCATGCGGGCAAGCATAGGGCGTTGCGACGATACGGTGCCGTCCCCACGATGCCGTCACAACGATCCCGTTCCCACGCTCCCGTCCCCACGCCGCCGTTGCGTCGATCACGTCACGACGAAACGGTTGCGTCCCGACGCTCCTTGGATCTACGCTCACGTTGCGACGATACGGTCCCGTCCCGACGTAAGAAGACGTGAAGAGTCACGTAAGAGAACGTCTCCGCACGGCGCCACCCCCCTCCCCCCCCCCGAACGAAAGCAGCGGATGTGAGCCAGGTCCTCCACACACCGCCCCGGACGACACCCGCCCCACCCGAAACCGACCTCGCGGCCCTCGCCGCCCGGCACGGCCTCTCGGTCAGCGGTGCCCGCCCCTCCCTGCCCGAGTACGTCCGTCAGCTGTGGGCGCGCCGCCACTTCATCACCGCGTTCGCCACGGCCAAGCTCACCGCCCAGTACAGCCAGGCGAAGCTCGGCCAGGTCTGGCAGGTGCTGACGCCGTTGCTGAACGCGGCGGTGTACTACCTGATCTTCGGCAAACTGATGGGCACCAGCCGCGGCGTACCGGACTTCGTCCCGTTCCTGGTGACCGGGGTGTTCGTCTGGACGTTCACGCAGAGCTCGATCATGGCGGGCACCCGAGCGATCTCCGGCAACCTCGGCCTCGTGCGGGCCCTGCACTTCCCGCGGGCCGCGCTGCCGATCTCCTTCGCGTTGCAGCAGCTCCAGCAGTTGCTGTTCTCGATGGCGGCCCTGGTCGTGATCCTGCTCTGCTTCGGCATTCCGGTCGCCACGTCCTGGGTGCTGGCGATCCCGGCGCTGGTGCTGCAGTTCGTCTTCAGCGCGGGCGTCGCGATGATCATGGCCAGGATGGGCGCGAGGACGCCGGACATCGCGCAGCTGATGCCGTTCGTGTTGCGTACCTGGATGTACACGTCGGGCGTGATGTTCAGCATCAGCCACATGATGGCCAAGCACACCGACACGCCGTCCTGGGTTACCTCGGCCCTGCAGGCCAACCCGGCCGCCGTCTACATCGACCTGATGCGCTTCGCACTCATCGACAGCTTCCACCGGGACCAGCTCCCGACGCACGTGTGGCCGATCGCGACGGGCTGGGCGCTGCTCGCCGGCGTCGGCGGCTTCATCTACTTCTGGAAGGCTGAGGAGACGTACGGCCGTGGCTGACAACGCAGAGATCACACGACACCCGCTCCCGCACGGGCCGGTCCCGCACGACATCCGCCCGCACGAGCCCCTCCTCCACGGCCCCGCCCCCACCGTCATCGCCGACGGCGTCGACATCGTCTACCGCGTCAACGGCACCGGCGCCGGCCGAGGCTCCGCCACCGCCGCCCTCAACCGCATCCTGCGCCGCAAGCAGACCGAGAAGGCGGCCGGCGTGCGCAAGGTGCACGCGGTCAAGAAGGTCTCCTTCGTCGCGTACAAGGGCGAGGCCATCGGCCTCATCGGCACCAACGGCTCGGGCAAGTCGACGCTGCTCAAGGCGGTCGCGGGCCTGCTCCCGGTCGAGAACGGCCATATCTACACCGACGGCCAGCCCTCCCTGCTCGGCGTGAACGCGGCCCTGATGAACGACCTCACCGGCGAGCGCAACATCCACCTCGGCGGCCTCGCGATGGGCATGTCGCGCGAGCAGATCAAGGAGCGCTACCAGGAGATCGTCGACTTCTCCGGCATCAACGAGAAGGGCGACTTCATCACCCTCCCCATGCGCACGTACTCCTCCGGCATGGCCGCCCGCCTGCGCTTCTCCATCGCCGCCGCCAAGGACCACGACGTGCTGCTGATCGACGAGGCGCTCGCGACGGGTGACCGTTCGTTCCAGAAGCGCTCCGAGGCCCGGATCCGCGAGCTGCGCAAGCATGCGGGCACGGTGTTCCTGGTCAGCCACAACAACAAGTCGATCCGCGACACCTGTGACCGCGTCCTGTGGCTGGAGCGCGGGGAGCTGCGCATGGACGGCCCGACGGACGAGGTGCTGAAGGAGTACGAGGCCTTCACGGGTGACAAGCCGGCCAAGCCGAGCCCGAAGCCCAAGGCGAAGCCCGCCCCCGCCGCTTCTCCATCGTGAGCGAAGCGCGCCCACTGGCGCGGCCCTGCCGCGCGGCACCGCCGACCGCGCCGCCCACCCCTCTGCCCTCCTGAGCCCTTTCCCGGAAGGCTTTTCCCTCGTGAGGAGCAACTGCGGGTCACCCTTTCACCCCATTAGTGACACTATTTCCTAGGCCGGACAGGGTACGCCCGGCGCGATGGAACGGTGAAACGGTGAAACGGTGAAGGAGCCCCCGCGATGCCCGAGCTCAGCGTCATCGTCCACGGCCCCAACACCCAGGACCGCCTGACCGGCGTCCTCGCCTCGCTGGCCGCGCACCCCCACCCCGACGTCGAGGTGATCGTGGCCGCGGTCGGCGCCTGGGCTCAGGAGACGGCACAGGCGTACGCCCCGGAGATGCTGGTGCTGCCCCTGCCGGACGGCACGGACGACGCCACGGCCCGGTCGGCGGGGGCGGCCCGGGCCCACGGCCGCTGGCTGCACTTCGTGCACGCCAAGGACGGCCTGCCCGTCGGCGCCCCGCGCACCATCGCCGAGCGCGCCGCGGAACTGCCGGACGACGTGGACGTCCTGCTCTTCGACCACGTCCGCTCCACCTGGGAGACCTCCGGTCTGCCCTCCGCGGACGGCCCCCTCCTGGCCCGGTCGGGCCGCGCCACCCGCCCCCTCGGCGACATCGCCCGCACCGCGCTCCGCGTCACCCCCCTGCTGGGCAACCGCGCGCTGCGCACCCCCTTCTGGCAGGCGCACGAAGACCGACTCACCACCCCCGACGAGCCGTTCGCCGCCTACGCCACCCTCCTCCTCGCCGACCACATCGCCGCCCTGAACCAAGTGGCGTACGAACACCACGAGTTGCGCCCCGAGAGCCTCCCCCCGGTCACCGCCGAGGAGTACTACGCCCTGGTCGACCGCTACGACACGCTGCTCACCCTCGCCCGGAACCGCCCCGCCGCCCTGCCCACGGCCGGCCCCGCCCCCGAGGCCGTCCTGTACGACGTCATGGTCCAGGACTGTCTGCGCACCTTCGCCCGCACCGCCATGCCGGACCCTGTGGCCAGGGAGTTCTTCCGCCGCGCCGGCGAAGCGGCCGTCCGGCACCGGCCGCCCGGGCACCGTCCCCCCAACGGCCCCGAGGCCATCCGCCGCGCCCTCCTCGAAGAGAACGCGTACACCAGGTACCGCGCCTTCCAGGCCGCGAACCGCGCCCGCCGCGCCGCGAAGTCGGCCGTACGAACCCGCGGACGCCAGGTCGCCGCCGCCCTCGGCGACCACCACTACCGCATGTCCTTCTCCCGCCCGGTCGACCCCAACCTGGCCGTGTTCGCGGCGTACTGGTACCGCGGGGTGGCCTGCAACCCGGCGGCCATCGCCGCCAAACTCACCGAACTGGCGCCGCAGATCCACCCGGTGTGGGTGGTGACCCCCGACAACGCGCCCCTCCTCCCGCCCCACACCGACCACGTACTCCCCGGCACCCGCCGCTACCGCGAGGTGCTGGCCACGGCGAAGTACCTGGTCAACAACGTCAACTACCCCAACTCGACCGTGAAACGCCCGGACGCGGTCCACCTCCAGACCCACCACGGCACCCCGCTCAAGCGCATGGGCGTGGACCAGATGGAGTTCCCGGCCGCCGCCAAGGGCCTCGACTTCCAGGCCCTGCTGGCCCGTATCGACAAGTGGGACTACAGCGTCTCCGCGAACAGCCACTCCACCCGCATGTGGGAGCGCGCGTACCCGTCCCGCTTCGTCTCCCTCGACCACGGCTATCCGCGCAACGACGTCTTCTACACGGCCACCGCCGCTGACATCCGCGCCGTCCGCGACCGCCTGGGCATCCCCCCGGCCCACCGCGCGATCCTCTACGCACCCACCCACCGCGACTACGAGGCCGGCTGGACCCCCCGCCTCGACCTCGCCACCCTCGCCGACCAACTCGGCGAGGACACGGTCCTGCTGATCCGCGGCCACTACTTCTACGACGGCAGGCCGTCCCCGATGACCGCCCTGCGCCGCACGGGCCGGATCATCGACGTCTCCGCCTACGACCCGGTCGAGGACCTGTGCCTGGCCGCGGACGCGCTGGTCACGGACTACTCGTCCATCATGTTCGACTACGCCAACCTCGACCGCCCGATCGTCATCTACGCCGACGACTGGGAGACCTACCGCTCCACCCGCGGCGTCTACTTCGACCTGCCGGCCGAGCCCCCGGGCCAAGTGGCCCGCACCCAGCGGGAACTGGCGGAGATCCTCGCCACCGAGGCATGGCACGACGAGGGCGCGACGAAGGCCCGGGCGGCCTTCAGGCGCCGCTTCTGCGAGTACGACGACGGACGCGCCGCCGAACGGGTCGTACGCCGTGTGTTCCTGGGCGAGAGCGAGGACGCCCTGCCGCCGGTGATCCCGCTGGAGGAACGCACGCCGGCGCCGAGCCCCCGGGAGGCGGGATGAAACCCGATGTCACACCCCAGGACATAACCGTCCCCGACGTCACGGTCACGGTGATCGTCCACAACGACGCGGCACGCCTCCCGCGAGCCGTGGAGTCGGTCCGCCGTCAGACCCACGCCGCTATCGAGATCGTCATCAGCGACGACCACTCGACGGACGAAACCCCGGACGTGGCAAGGGAGTTGGCGTCCCGGGATCCCCGGATCCACTACCTCCGCCTCCCGCACAACAGCGGCGGCTGCAGCGCCCCGCGCAACCGTGCCCTGGAGATCGCCCGGGCGCCGTACGTGATGTTCCTGGACAGCGACGACGAACTCCCCGACAGCGCGGTGGAGTTGCTCCTCGCCGCCCACCGGGAGCGGGAGATCGACTTCGCGATGGGCGCCGTGGTGCGGGTCCGGGAGGACAGCGGACGGCGTACGAAGTGGATGCCGCACCTGGTCGCCGAGCGCCGCACCGTGGTCGGCATCGAGTCCGAGCCCCGGCTTCTCTTCGAGCACCTGTCGACGAGCAAGATGTACGCCCGCGCGTTCCTGGACCGGCACGACCTGCGCTTCCCGGAGGGCATCCACTACGAGGACCAACTGTTCACGACGCAGGCGTACTGTCTGGCCAAGGAGTTCACGATCATCCCGGAGCCGGTGTACCGCTGGTACGTGGCGCCGCACGCGGCCACGGACGCGGCGTCGATCTCCAACCAGCGCCACCGGCTCGACAACGTCCGCGACCGCGTCCAGGTCCAGCGCCTCATCGACGATTTCCTCGCCGAGAGCGGGCACGGCGGTCTGCGTGAGGACAAGGACTACAAGTTCCTCAAGCACGACTTCCGGATGTACGCGGGGGACCTGCCGTACCGCGACGACGAGTGGCTGGCCGGCTTCGCGGACATCATGACCCCTTACCTGGACACCGTGTCCCCCACGGCCTATGCCCGTCTTCCCCGCGCGGAACGCGTGGTCCTGCAGCTGATCCGCGAACGCCGTTTCCCCGAGGCCCGGCTGGCGGCGCGCGGACTGGGCCACGGGGTGGCGCCGAGGCAGGTGACACCGGATGCCGAAGGCCACACGTACTGGGGCGACAGCCTCCCGGCCACGGACGCGGGCCGTCGCGAACTGGACGTCACCGACCTGGAGCTGGACACCCGCCCGTTCCGCAGCGCGCAGTTCCGCCACGAGATCACGGAGCTCACGCGTGGCCCCGGCGCCTCGGTCGACCTCACGATCCGCACCTACGACCCCGGTCTGCGCCTCCCGGTGGGGCCCCATCGCGCAAGCCTCCTCATCCGCCCCGGCCGGCACCGCCTCAGGACGCCGTTCCGCCTCTCCCCCGTCAGCCCCGGCGTCTTCGAGGGCCACGTCCACCTGGACCTGTCGTCGGCGCCCGTCCCCCTGCACGGCTTCGCCGGCGTCCGCCACCCGCTCCTGCGCATCGAACACCAGGGCCTGGCCCATACGGCCGTACTCCTGGCCCCCCTGTCCTTCCCGCCCATGACGGCCCGCATCGACTACCGCACCGGCGCGGCCCCGCACCGCGTCACGATCGAACCGGAGGGCCGCGGTCCGGGCCGCCTCCAGGTGCGATGGCAGCCGGTGGGCGTCACGGCCCGGGTGGTGCGGCCGGTGGTGCGACGGATCGCGCGGCCGAAGGTGAGACGGGCGGCACGACTGGTGCGAAGCGCCCTGCGCTGAACCGCGTCACCGCCAGCGGCACACCGATCACCGCGATCAGCCACACCGGGACGTACAGCCGGTCCAGCTCGACCGCGAGCGGATGCGCCACCGTCGCCGCGAACCCGGTCGCCCCCACCGCGAGCACGCACAGCGCCACCGGCACCGAGCGCTGCCACACGCCCCACGCCCCCACCGCGAGCAGGAAGAGCAGCAGGGGCGCCAGGGCCTCGTTCTGGAGCCACTGCACCCAGTAGTGGCGATTGAGGCGGACGAGGGCGGCCCACGGGTCGGCGATCTCGGGCCGGGTCCAGTGCAGGGTGAAGGTGTCCTGGAGCGAGTCGCTCATGCCGGGCAGATCCAGTGCCCTGCCCAGCCCCAGCGCGACCGACGTGCCACCCGCCGACAGGCCGGCCAGCCACCACGTGCCGCGGTGCCGGGTACCCGGGACGAACAACAGCGCGGCGCAGGCAGCGGCCGCGAGGGCCGGTGCCGCCATCAGAAAACTCGAGTACCTGACGGCGAGCCCGAACCCGAAGGCCCCCGTGAACAGCAGCACCCCGGCCGGCACACGACGCCGGAGCAGCCACACCGAGGCCAGCAGCAGCGCGCTCAGCCCCGCGAGGGTCGGGCCTTCGGTGAGCGGTCGGCCACCCCAGGAAGCGAGCGGTGTCACATACGACAGGACCTGGCCGAGTACGGCGGTGGGAGGCGGCGCCCGCAGCGCGCGGAGCAGCAGGTACACGAGGTATCCGGTCAGCGTGGTGAAGGCGACGGCGACCAGCGTGAGTCCGGCCTTCGCGCCGAGCAGCGCCACGAAGGGAGCGGCGATCAGGGGGTATCCGGGCCTGGTGTGGAAGATCCTCTCGTAGCGCGGGTCGGTGGGCTCCAGCCCGTTCGCGTACCTCTGCTCGCACCGCCGCGCGTACGCGGCCTCCCGGCCCGGGTCGCGGAACGCGAGCTGGTCGAGCCTGCGGTTGCGGTGGACCAGCCTGGCCGTGTCCGCGCAGTAGGCGGCCACCGCCTTCCGGGTGGCCTCGCCCGGTGTGTCGCCGAGGAACTCGTACGCCTCGCGGGTGTAGCGGTACGAGTCGTTGGAGAAGCGGGTCGCCGGGTAGCCGAAGAGGTGCAGCAGCACGAAGGCGGCGGCGACGAGTGCGGGAAGCGCACGTCGCAGCCGGCCGTACTTCCTGGCCCCCGCCCCCGGCCCCGGCTCCGGCTCCGGCTCCGGCTCCGCGGAGAGGTTGGCAGTCACCTCTCCAGCCATAGCCGGAGGCGCCCCGGGCCATCACGACCCGGGGCGCCCTGAAACTCGTACGGCCTAGATACCCGTACGGCCTACGAGTGCGTCCGCAGCAGCGTTCGCATGGTCCGCATGGCCACCGAGAGGTTGGCCAGATCGAAGGCCTCCGAGCCCTGGATCTCCTCCAGGGTCGTGCGGGCCCGGCCCAGGATCGCCGTGTTCTTGTGCTCCCACGCCTTGAAGCGCTGCTCGGGTGTTGCGGTGCCGTCGCCGGCCGCCAGGACGTCCGAGGTCAGGGCCGCGTGGGCGGCGTAGAGGTCCTCGCGGATGGAGGCGCGGGCCATGGACTGCCAGCGGTCGGCACGGGGCAGCTCGATGATGCGGTCCATGAGCTGGGTGATGTGCAGGCGGTCGGCGAGGTCGTAATAGACCTCGGCGACATCCATCGGGTCCCGGCTCATGCGGTCGGCCACCGACACGATGTCCAGCGTGGGGAAGGCGGAGGAGAACCCGGCCACCCGGGTGGCGAGTTCGTCCGGGACACCGGCGCCGGACAGCTCGTCGTAGATCTGCTGGTACCAGTCGAGGTCCGCGCCGCGCAGCAGCTTCGGCAGCTGCGACCACACCTGCTCGACCCGCTCGGCGAAGAAGTCGACGGTGTCGACGAGCTCCAGCGGCTGCGGCCGGTTGTTCAGCAGCCAGCGCGTGCCGCGCTCGACGAGTCGGCGCGAGTGCAGCCTGATCCGGGTCTGGACGTCGGCCTGCACCTTGTTGTCGAGCGCCTCGACCGCGTCCCAGACGGCCGCCGAGCGGAAGATCGCGCGGGCCACGGTCTGCGCCCGGACGATCTCCTCCAGCGAGGCACCGGTCTCCTCGCGCAGCCGGTGCAGATACGTCGTACCGCCCGTGTTGACCGTGTCGTTGACCAGCACGGTCGTGGTGATCTCACGGCGCAGCGGGTGGCTGACGAGGTGCCCGGGGAACTGCTCGCGCAGCGCGCTCGGGAAGTACGCGTGCAGCAGCGTGCTCAGGTACGGGTCGTCGGGCAGCGAGGTGTGCAGCAGCTCGTCGGCGACCGTGATCTTCGTGTACGCCAGCAGGACGGCCGTCTCCGGGCCGGTCAGGCCGTGGCCGGTGGCGAGGCGTTCGCGGATCTGGCGGTCGGTGGGCAGGAACTCCAGCGCCCGGTCCAGGTGCCCCTCCCTGGCCAGGTGCTTCATGAAGCGCTGCTGGGCGTGGAGCATGTCCTTGGACTGGGCGAGGGCGTTGGCGATCGCCGTGTTCTGCGCGTAATTGTTGCGCAGGACCAGGCGGCCGACCTCGTCGGTCATCTCGGCGAGCAGCTTGTTGCGCTGCTTGACGGTCATGTCGCCGTCCGCGACCAGGCCGTTGAGCAGGATCTTGATGTTCACCTCGTGGTCGGAGGTGTCCACGCCCGCGCTGTTGTCGATGGCGTCGGTGTTGATCCGGCCGCCGTGCAGCGCGAACTCGATCCGGCCGAGCTGGGTCAGGCCCAGGTTGCCGCCCTCGCCGACGACCTTGACGCGCAGGTCGGCGCCGTCGACGCGGATCGGGTCGTTGGCCTTGTCGCCGACGTCCGCGTGGGTCTCGGTGGACGCCTTGACGTACGTGCCGATGCCGCCGTTCCACAGCAGGTCCACCGGCGCCTTGAGGATGGCCTTCATCAGCTCGGCCGGCGTCATCTTGGAGACCTTGCCCTCGATGCCGAGGGCCTCGCGGATGTGGGCGTTGACCTGGATCGCCTTGGCGCTGCGGGGGAAGACGCCGCCACCGGACGAGATGAGGTCGGTGTCGTAGTCCTCCCAGCTGGAGCGCGGCAGCTCGAAGATGCGGCGGCGCTCGGCATAGGAGGTGGCCGCGTCGGGCTTCGGGTCGATGAAGATGTGCCGGTGGTCGAAGGCGGCCACCAGGCGGATGTGCTCGCTGAGCAGCATGCCGTTGCCGAACACGTCACCGGACATGTCGCCGATGCCGACGACCGTGAAGTCCTCGCTCTGCGTGTCCACGCCCAGTTCGCGGAAGTGCCGCTTGACGGACTCCCAGGCGCCGCGGGCGGTGATGCCCATGCCCTTGTGGTCGTAGCCGGCCGAGCCGCCGGAGGCGAAGGCGTCCCCGAGCCAGAAGTTGTACTGCTCGGCGACCCCGTTGGCGATGTCGGAGAAGGTCGCGGTGCCCTTGTCGGCGGCGACGACGAGGTAGGTGTCGTCCTCGTCGTGCCGGACGACGTCGGCGGGCGGCACGACTTCCCCGGCCACCATGTTGTCGGTGATGTCGAGCAGTGCCGAGATGAACGTCTTGTAGCTGGCGATGCCCTCCGCCAGCCACGCGTCCCGGTCCACGGACGGGTCCGGCAGCTGCTTGGCGACGAAGCCGCCCTTGGCGCCGACCGGCACGATGACGGTGTTCTTCACCATCTGCGCCTTGACCAGGCCGAGGATCTCGGTCCGGAAGTCCTCACGCCGGTCGGACCAGCGCAGACCTCCTCGCGCGACCTTGCCGAAGCGCAGGTGCACACCCTCGACGCGCGGCGAGTAGACCCAGATCTCGTACGCCGGGCGCGGCGCGGGCAGGTCGGGGATGGCCTGCGGGTCGAACTTCATGGAGACGTAGTCGTGCGGCTGGCCGCCCGCCGCCTCCTGGAAGAAGTTCGTCCGCAGCGTCGCCTTGATGACGGTGAGGAAGGATCGCAGGATCCGGTCCTCGTCGAGGCTCGCCACCTGGTCGAGCGCCGCGTCGACCTCTTCGAGCAGCGCGTCCACGATCTCGCGGCCCGCGCTCTGGCGGTCCGGCGACATCCGCGCCTCGAACAGGGAGACGAGGAGGCGGGTGGTGTGGACGTTGTTGCGGAGGGTGTCCTCCATGTAGTCCTGCGAGAAGGTGGAGCCCGCCTGCCGCAGGTACTTGGCGTACGCCCGCAGCACCATGGCCTGCCGCCAGGTCAGCCCGGCGCTCAGCACAAGGGCGTTGAAGCCGTCGTTCTCCGCCTTGCCGGTCCAGGTCGCGGCGAAGGCCTCCGAGAACCGCTCGCGCGCGTCGTCGCCGAGATAGTCGCCGGCGCCCTTCGACTTGGGCATGCGCAGGCCGAAGTCGTAGATCCAGGCGACGCTGCGGTCGGAGCAGCGCAGTTCGTACGGCCGCTCGTCGACGACCTCGACGCCGAGCCGGCTGAGGACCGGCAGGACCGCGGACAGCGAGACGGCCGCGCCCTTGCGGTAGATCTTGAACCGGCGTTCCTCGGGGGCGGCGCCGACCGGCTCGTACAGGCTCAGCGAGAAGTTGTTCTCCTCGGTGAGCTGTTCGAGGTGGACGAGGTCGGAGACCGCGGAGCGCGGGCCGTGGTCGGCCTTGTAGCCCTCGGGGAAGGCGCCCGAGTAGCGGCGCAGCAGCTCGGCGGCGCGCTCCTCGCCGAGTTCCGCGTTGAGCGCGTCGGCGAACCCGTCGGCCCAGGAGCGGGCTGCCTCGACGAGACGCGCCTCGATGCGTTCCTTGTCGCTGTCGCTGAGCTGCGGCAGCTCGGTGCCCTGCGGGACACGCACGACGAAGTGCAGCCGGGAGAGGATCGACTCGGTGTTCCAGGCGGTGAAGTCGACGCTGGTGCCGCCGAGTTCCTCCTTCAGGATGTCGATGATCCGCAGCCGCACGCCGGTGGTGTAGCGGTCGCGGGGCAGGTAGACGAGGGCGGAGTAGTAACGCCCGTACTCGTCCTGGCGGAGGTAGAGGCGCAGCCGCCTGCGCTCCTGGAGGTAGAGCACGGAGGTGGCGATGCGCTGGAGCTCGGGGACCGGGGTCTGGAAGAGCTCGTCGCGCGGGTACGTCTCCAGGATCTGCAGCAGGTCGCGCCCGTCGTGGCTGTGCGGCGAGAACCCGGCGACCTGCAGCACGTCGTCGACCTTGCGCCGGACGACGGGCACGCGCCGGACCGACTCGGTGTAGGCGGCGGAGGAGAACAGACCCAGGAAGCGCCGCTCGCCGACGACCTCCCCGTTCTCGTCGAACTTCTTCACGCCGACGTAGTCGAGGTACGACGGCCGGTGCACGGTCGCCCGGCTGTTGGCCTTGGTGAGGATGAGGAGCTTGTGCTCGCGGGCCTTGGCGCGGGCGTCGGCGGGCAGCCGCTCGAAGGACGGGCTGACCGGGTGGCTGTCGGTCTCGGAGTGGTGCGGGTCGGAGCGCAGGATGCCGAGGCCGGTGCCGGGCACGGCGGCCAGCGAGTCGTCCTCGCGCAGCTCGTACTCGCGGTAGCCGAGGAAGGTGAAGTGGTCGTCGGCCAGCCAGCGCAGCAGCTCGCGGGCCTCCTCGATCTCCTGTTCACGCAGGTCGGACGTCGGCTCCCGGGGCAGTTCGTCGGCCATGCGCAGGGCCGCGTCGCGCATCTTGCTCCAGTCCTCGACGGCCTCGCGGACGTCGGACAGGACGCGCAGCAGGTCGGCGGTGATCTGCTTCAGATCGGCGCGGTCGGTCTCACGGTCGATCTCGACGTGGATCCAGGACTCGGTGTGCGTGTCGTGCGGCAGCTCGCCTGCGGGCGTCTCGGGCAGCACCTCGATGAGCTTGCCGGTGACGTCGCGGCGGACGCAGACCTGCGGGTGGATGACCACATGGATCCCGCGTCCCTGCCGGGTCAGCTCGTTGGTCACCGAATCGACCAGGAAGGGCATGTCGTCGGTGACGACTTCGACGACGGAGTGGCTGCAGGTCCACCCGTTCTCTTCCACGGTGGGTGTGTGCACCCGCACGTTGGCCGTGCCCTGGGGGCGGTTCTCGGCCAGCCGGTAGTGCGAGAAGGCGGCTCCGAAGATGTCGACCGGGTCGCGGTCGCTGAGGTCCTCCGGGGCGGTGTGCAGGTAGTAGCGCTGGAGGAACGCGAGCACCGTGTCGTGGTCCGGGGTGCCGGCGGTGCTCTCGTCCGTCGTCCCGGTCGGTAGATACCCCCCGACCGGGCTGTTCTCAGCTACCCGGGCGGCCCTCTCGAGCAGCTCGGCCTTGGCTTCGTCCAGCTTGGTCTGCATTGTCCTCTGGCTCCTGTCGCGCGCCGTTGCGTGACGTTGAAGGAAGTACGGTCTCTTCCCCTCCGGCGTAACGCCGCGACGCGGGGTGTCCGGTCTGCTTCGACGCTATGCCGCGAGGTGAGATGAGCGGGGATATATGAGCCAATCTTGAGCTGCTCACGGGGTGTGACGCTGCTCTCTGCGACGTCCGGGCCCAGGGTGTGCATGACGTCCCGGGAGCCCTTACGCCCCCCTCCCGCCCGCGAAGACCAGCGACCGCCGCCCGGCCACGGATGTCGTCCGTGCTGCCCGGGCGCAGGGCAGGGGCAACACTGCCCCCGCGAGCTATCGCGCTGATCACGCCACTAAGGCTATCGCTCCTTACAGGGGGCCCGTCATGAGCCGTATGTGTACAAAACCGGGGGTGGAACTTTGACGTTCTGCACAGGGGCGAAGGGGGTGGGTAGGGCGTAACTGGCGGGGCGGGGTGGCGAGAGGGAGGCTGGTTGTGCGGCCGAGGCGGAGCACAGGCGGAAAACCGGGGCGCAAGCACGCCCTCGGGAGGCAGCCCGTGTCCGAAAACAGCGGTACCCGCAGCCACAGGGCAACACCTACGAAGGAAGCGGCGGGGCGCGCACAACTGCGGGCAGTCGTGCCGCTGGGCCGGCACGGATGGGCACGGACGGCACCCCGCAAACGCCGGTCCGCGCGACGCACTCCGCCTCAGCCGCAACGCCGGTCCACCCGCCGAACACCGGCAACCGAAACCCACCGAACCCGGCCCCCTCAAGCCGCCCACCCCCTTGGCAAGCCCCCCTCCCCGAGGCACGTTGCCCGTAAGGCCCTACGGAGACGCAGACCACGGCCCACAAGAGGAGCGCACCCGACATGACAGCGAAAATCCTCATCGTCACCGGCGACGCCGCAGAGTCACTGGAGGTCCTCTACCCCTACCAGCGCCTCCGCGAAGAGGGCTACGACGTCCACATCGCGGCCCCGGCCCGCAAGCAGCTCCGGTTCGTCGTCCACGACTTCGAACCCGGCTTCGACACCTACACCGAGAAACCCGGCTACACCTGGCCCGCGGACCTCGCCTTCTCCGAGGTCGACCCCGGTGACTACGTCGCCGTCGTCATCCCCGGCGGCCGAGCCCCCGAGTACCTCCGCAACGACCCCGAACTCCGCAAGATCCTCAAGTCGTTCTTCGACGCCGACAAACCGGTCGCCCAGATCTGCCACGGCCCCCTGCTCACCGCCTCGATCGACAGCCTCCGCGGCCGCCGCGTCACGGCGTACCCCGCCCTGGAACTGGACATGCAGGCGGCCGGCGCCACCTTCCAGGACGCCGAGGCGGTGGTCGACGGCACCCTGGTCTCCTCCCGCGCCTGGCCGGACCACCCCGGCTGGATGCGCGAGTTCCTGACGGTACTGCGAGCGAAGGCACCGGTGACGTAACCGACCGGCGGTGCCGCCGGGGCGGCACGTGTCCCCAAGAGAGCGGCACCCCGTAACGCCGGGCCGCGCACCCACTCCCGCCCAGACCCCACCGCATGGCACCTGCCCGCCGGGCCCAGGCTGACCGCCCCCTACGCCGCCAGCCGCTCCGCCTCCGCAACCGCCTCCCCCAGGGAGTCCACCACCGGCACCCCAACCTCCTCCAGACTGGCCCGGCTGTGCGACCCGCCGGTGTACAGCACGGCCCGCGCCCCCACATGCAGCGCCGCCACGGCATCGTCGGCCGCGTCCCCGATCACCACCGTGCGAGCCGGATCCACGCTCACGAGCGCCTCGATGTGCCGCACCATGTGCTCGGCCTTGCTGCCCCCGGAAGGCCCGGTCCGCCCGTCGACGCGTATGAAGTGCTCCTCGATCCCGAACCCCCGTACCAGCGGAACGAGTTCCTCATGCCCGTACATGCTGAGGATCGACTGGCTGCGCCCCGCCGACCGCCACTCCACGAGCAGCTCCGCCACACCCTCGGTGAGCCCGCATCTCACCCGGTGCTCGGTGTAGTACCGGTGGAAGGTCTCGTCCATGACCTCCCACTCGACGTCGGTCGGCAGCCGCCCGAGCAACCGCTCGTAGAACTTCGGCACCGGCACGCAGTACAACGCCCGGTACTGCTCCATCGTGATCGGATCCAGCCCCAGCTCGGCGAACGCCGCGTTCGTCGCCCCGATGATCGCGTCATTGTCGTGGAACAGCGTCCCGTTCCAGTCCCAGACGATGTGCGCTCCTACCTGCTTCCCCATGCCCAAAACCGTACCCGCCACCACTGACAATCAAGAGAACAGCAGGTCGACGAGGCATCCGGGCGTATAGCCGGGTCGAGGGACGCCGCCGCGCTCAGTCCCCCAGCCCCACCAGGTTCGGAATCTCCTGGGTCGCGTACCACAGCAGCTCGTGGTCCTCGGCCCCGTCCACGACGAACTGCGCGTCGTCGTCCCCGCCGTCCGCCGCCGCCAGCGCCTCGGCGGCCGCCGCCACGTCCGCCTCCGCGTCACCCGAGTCGACATGCACGGCGGCCGCCTTGGCCAACGCCACGCCCCCGGCGATCCGCACCTCACCCAGCGTCGACGGATCCAGCCCCCGGTCGGGATCGGCGACCGCCGCCCCGTCGGGCACGTCGACGGCGACCACGACCCGGCGCCGCGCCGCCCCGGCGTCCGCCGCCAGCAGCCGCAGCGAGGCCAGCGCGGCCCGGTTCAGCGCCGCGTACTCCAACTCCTCGATGTCGTCGGAGAGATACCACTCGCGCAACGCGGGCGTGACGCCGTACGCGACGAGCGGCCCGGTCCCCAGCTCACCCGTCTTGTGGGCCTCGGCGAGACCGGGGAGGGTCAGGGGGACGTAGACGCGCATGGCCGACCGCTTTCGTGTTCGTGGGCTCCGCAAGGACTCGGGAGGGCGTGTCCCGCACCTCCCGGACGGCCTTCAGGATACGTCCGGGCGTCCCCTTTCGAGTCCCCACCACCACCTCGCCCGGCGTCCACTCCGGTCCGGGAACTCACCCGGTGCGGGCCCGCCATCACGGCCTTCCGCGGGCGTTGGTCACCCAGATAAGTGAACATTCCGGCCGCCCCGTCCGGGCCCCGCCTTCCTTGCTCTCGACGCCCGGAACCCCGTACAAGATCACCGACCGCGAAGTTACTGCCCGGTATCACTCCGGGTTCACCGAACGGGGACTCCATGAACAAGGTCATGACCAGGGCACAGCACCGCCCCGGCACCCGCCCGCCCGGCCGCCGCGACACCCGCCGCCCCGGCGGCACCCCGCCCCGCACGCCGAGCCACGGCGCATCCCGTACGACGTCGCCCGACGGCCGCCCACCGAACTCACCGGGCACGACGCAAGCCCTCACCCGCACGCGGCCCACGGACAACCGCCCGCCCACCATCGCGGGGATCACCGTCGTGCCCACCCACGCCCATCCGCGGGCAGCGGCGCCCGCAGCGCCCGCCGACAGTCAGACCACCGGACCGGCCCCCGTCCCAGAGCTGGTCGGCACCCCGTCGGCGTCGATCCACGCGGACCACTCGACCGCCCCAGCCCCGACGTGGGACGCCCCGCAGGCCCCCGCGAGGCAAGGGGCGCGAGGGGCCCAAGGGGCTCACCCACCCCACCTCGTCCCGGCGCAGGCCTCCCCGAGCCCGATCGCCCAGATCCCCCAACTCCGCCCCACCGACGTCTTCGCCGACCGCCTGCTTCTGGTCCTGAGCGGCCAGCGCCCCGTCCACTCGATGCTCCGCCACACCGCCGGCCGCGCCTACGACGAACTCGCCTGGCTCGCGGAACGCGGTCCCCTGCGCGCCCGCGGCACCCGTCCCGTCGTCCGCGACATCGGATACTTCGAGCCCCGCCCGGGAGCCATCGAGGCCTTCGCCCGCATCGGCGCCGGCGACCAACTGCGCGCCATGGCCTTCCGCCTGGAGCAGGGCGGGGACCTCCGCTGGCGCTGCACGGCGGTGGAACTGGGCGGCCCTCGCAGGCCACGCCCCGACGACGACTGACCGAAGCGGCGGGCCCCCTGGAGGGGTCGCCAGCGGGCCACGCACACCGAAGGGCCGGGCCCCCACAGGAGACCCGGCCCTTTCCAGTCGTTACGACGCCACGGGTACCGGCACCGGCGCCGTCACCGTCATCCCGACGGCGCCGCACCCGTGCGACGCTCGCACCCCGGCGTTACTTCTCGCGCGTTACTTCTTGCGGCGGCGACCACCACGCGACTGCTTGCGCCGCTCCGCGCGCGTGAGGCCGTCGGCCTCGGAGCGCACCGGCTCGTCGTCGTTGGTGAAGTCGCCCTCGACGATGTCACCCTCGCCGTCCACCTTGGGCGCGGTGTAGTGCAGCCGGTCCGGGCGGCGCGGGGCTTCGAGGCCCTTGGCGCGGATCTCGGGACGCGCGCCCGCCTGCGCCGGCACGGCGTCCTTCTTCTCGAGGTCGGCCACCGGCTTGGTGTCCTCGACCGGGACCTCCTCGACCTGCTGCTCGACCTGGACCTCCAGGTTGAACAGGTAGCCGACGGACTCCTCCTTGATGCCCTCCATCATCGCGGTGAACATGTCGAAGCCCTCGCGCTGGTACTCGACCAGCGGGTCCTTCTGCGCCATCGCGCGCAGGCCGATGCCCTCCTGGAGGTAGTCCATCTCGTAGAGGTGCTCGCGCCACTTGCGGTCCAGGACCGACAGGACGACCCGGCGCTCCAGCTCACGCATGATCTCGGAGCCGAGCTGCGCCTCACGCGCCGCGTACTGGTCGTGGATGTCGTCCTTGATGGACTCGGCGATGAACTCGGCGGTCAGCCCGGCCCGGTCGCCGGCCGCCTCCTCCAGCTCCTCGATGGTGACCTTCACCGGATAGAGCTGCTTGAAGGCGCCCCACAGCCGGTCCAGGTCCCACTCCTCGGCGAAGCCCTCGGCGGTCTCCGCGCCGACGTACGCGTCGATCGTGTCGTCCATGAAGTGCTGCACCTGCTCGTGCAGGTCCTCGCCCTCCAGGACGCGGCGCCGCTCGCCGTAGATGACCTCACGCTGGCGGTTGAGGACCTCGTCGTACTTCAGGACGTTCTTACGGGTCTCGAAGTTCTGCTGCTCGACCTGCGACTGGGCGGACGCGATCGCGCGCGTGACCATCTTGTTCTCGATCGGCACGTCGTCCGGGACGTTCGCCATCGACATGACGCGCTCGACCATCTGGGCCTTGAACAGGCGCATCAGGTCGTCGCCGAGCGACAGGTAGAAGCGCGACTCACCGGGGTCGCCCTGACGGCCGGAACGACCGCGCAGCTGGTTGTCGATACGACGCGACTCGTGCCGCTCGGTGCCGAGGACGTAGAGCCCGCCGAGGTCCTTGACCTCCTCGAACTCCGCCTTGACCGCCTGCTCGGCCTTCTCCAGGGCGGCGGGCAGGGCCGCGGCCCACTCCTCGATGTGCTCCTCGGGGTCGAGGCCGCGCTGGCGCAGCTCCGCCTCGGCGAGGTCCTCGGGGTTGCCGCCGAGCTTGATGTCGGTGCCACGGCCGGCCATGTTGGTGGCCACGGTCACGGCACCCTTGCGGCCGGCCTGGGCGACGATGATCGCCTCACGGTCGTGCTGCTTGGCGTTCAGCACCTCGTGCTGGACACCGCGCTTGGACAGCTGCTGCGAGAGGTATTCGGACTTCTCGACCGACGTCGTACCGACGAGGATCGGCTGGCCCTTCTCGTGCTTCTCGACGATGTCGTCGACGACCGCCTCGAACTTCGCGACCTCGGTGCGGTAGATCAGGTCCGACTGGTCCTTGCGGACCATCGGCTTGTTCGTCGGGATCGGGACCACACCGAGCTTGTAGATCTGGTGGAACTCGGCGGCCTCGGTCATCGCCGTACCGGTCATGCCGCACAGACCGGGCTGTTCCTTGCCGTCGTGGTCATGGCGCTTGTAGAGGCGGAAGAAGTTCTGGAGGGTGATCGTGGCGAGGGTCTGGTTCTCGTCCTTGATGTCCACCCCTTCCTTCGCCTCGATCGCCTGGTGCATGCCCTCGTTGTACCGGCGGCCGGCGAGGATACGGCCGGTGTGCTCATCGACGATCATGACTTCGCCGTTCATGACGACGTAGTCCTTGTCCTTCTTGAAGAGCTCCTTCGCCTTGATGGCGTTGTTCAGGTAGCCCACCAGAGGCGTGTTCACCGACTCGTAGAGGTTGTCGATGCCCAGCCAGTCCTCGACCTTGGCGACACCGGACTCGTGGATGGCGACCGTGCGCTTCTTCTCGTCGACCTCGTAGTCGCCGGTCTCCTCGATGCCCTTGAGCGGGTTGCCTGCCTCGCCCTTCTTCAGGCGGGTGACCAGCTTGGCGAAGTCGCCGTACCACTTGGTGGCCTGGTCGGCCGGGCCGGAGATGATCAGCGGCGTACGGGCCTCGTCGACGAGGATGGAGTCGACCTCATCGACGATGGCGAAGTTGTGGCCGCGCTGGACGAGTTCGTCCTTGGACCACGCCATGTTGTCGCGCAGGTAGTCGAAGCCGAACTCGTTGTTCGTGCCGTAGGTGATGTCGCACGCGTACTGCTCGCGGCGCTGGGCCGGTGTCATGTTGGCGAGGATGCAACCGACGCTCAGGCCCAGGAACTTGTGGACGCGGCCCATCATCTCCGAGTCGCGCTCGGCCAGGTAGTCGTTGACCGTGATCAGGTGGACGCCCTTGCCGGACAGCGCGTTCAGATACGCGGGCAGCGTGCCGACGAGCGTCTTGCCCTCACCGGTCTTCATCTCGGCCACATAGCCGAGGTGGAGGGCGGCGCCGCCCATGATCTGCACGTCGTAGTGACGCTGGCCGAGCGCACGCTTGGCGGCCTCGCGCACGGTGGCGAAGGCCTCCGGGAGCAGATCATCCAGGCTCTCACCATCGGCGTACCGCTGCTTGTACTCATCGGTGAGGGCCCGCAGCTCGGCGTCGGAGAGGTCGACGAAGTCCTCTTCGATGGAGTTGACCTGGTCCGCGATGCGGTGCAGCTTGCGCAGGATCTTGCCTTCGCCTGCACGCATGATCTTCGAGAGGACGGACACGGGGGTTGGTCTCCTTGCCGGTCGGGCCTGGGACGGTCGGTTTCCATTTGACTTGACTGAGCAACGGCCATCGTATGCGAGGACCCCGCCACGCCGGGAGCCTGCCGGTGACGCCGACCGTCCGATGCTTCAAATCTCCGTCAAAGGGGACAACGGCCGGGGGTCGCAGATGGTGCCGCGTTCCGCCCACGAATTGCGCGAAATGCGATCACACGCTCACACACCGCTCCGTAAAAGATGGCGCTCGCCACGGCCCCCGAAGCAGAATCGGCCGATGGAACCCGTCACGCTCACCACCGGCCGCCTCCTGATGCGCACGGTCGGCCCGAAGGACACCGATGCCGTGTACGAGGCCGTCCAGGACCCCGACATCCTGCGCTGGACCACGCTCCCCTCGCCCTACCTGTACGAGCACGCCCACAGCTTCACGGAACAACTGGTCCCCGAGGGCTGGACGAACGGTTCGATGTTCACCTGGGGGCTCTTCCTCCCCGAAGGGGAGGACCTGGTCGGCATGCTCGGTCTCACGATGCGTTCCATGAGCGGGGCCGAAATCGGTTTCTGGGGCACGAAGAAGCACCGCGGCAACGGCTACATCACCGAGGCCGTCCTCACCGCGTCCCGCTGGGCCTTCACCCGCCTCTCCATCGACCGCCTGGAATGGCGCGCGGAAGTCGGCAACCACCCCTCCCGCGCAGTCGCGGAACGCGCCGGCTTCACCCTTGAGGGCACCCTCCGCGCCGCCCTCGTCCACCAGGGCGTACACCGAGACTGCTGGGTCGGCTCCTTGCTCCCGTCGGACCTGGGCCTACCGTCGACGGCCCCGTACCTCCCCGCCCCCACCGACACCGCCCTCACCTGAGGCCGGCCCCGTCCCCAACCCCCACCGTGCAGCGTGCTCAACCTCTCGACGCCGGCCCACGCATCTCAGCCCGTCCGGCGTTTGAGGACGAGGCCCGTTCAGGGCCGAAGCGGGGGTCTGGGGGCCGCAGGCCCCCAGGGAGGCGGGGTCGAAGGGGCAGC
>NZ_JBIWIY010000002.1:627094-755627 GCF_044764885.1 Streptomyces sp. NPDC093591 | reverse complement strand
CCGCCCGCAGAGTCCGGTGTCAACAAACGGCACCTCCAGCCCAAGGCCCACCACCGGACCGAGGACGGACACCCCCCGGCACGGCCCCGACCCACCCCACAACCCAAGGCGCTACACGCGCCCCCACCGAACCGGCACAGGCCGCCGCAGGCACCCCCGGCCCAACCGCCGGAGGCACCCGTCAGTCAGTCACATCAATCCCATACCGATTAGTCTCCACCCCCGCCGCAGTAACCACCTGCACCTCCACCCGCCCCGGCTCCACATCCGCCGGCACAGGCACCCTCAGCACCGCATCCGCCGGATTGCTGAACCCCCCACTCACCGGCACCAACGGCACATGCACATGCACCGCCCCGATCCGCACCACCATCCGCGACAACCGATCCGCCCCCTGCGCCCCGGGCGGCACGAACCCGGCCCCCCGGATCTCGATGTCGTCCCCGGTACGGATCGGCGCGTCCAAGTCACCCGCCTCCCGCGCCCGCACCACCGAGAGAATCACCGGCCGACCCCCCTCCGCACACTTCCCGGCCAGATACGTCGCCGCCGAGATCAGCACCACCACCGCAAGCCCCCACGGCAGATCGGGCAACTGGTCCGGCCGCCGCCCCAACCGCACGGCCGCGAACAGCAACGCAACCCCGCAGATCACGACGTACTGGATGTCCGCGAACGTCCCCCGCCCCGCATCATCCGTCAGCAGATCCGCCGCCCGAGGCCGATCCGCCCGCACCTTCTGCAGCCGCTGCCCGAGCACCCGCACCCCGACCACCCCCCGTACCAGCACCGCGATCGCACACACCACGGCGAGCACGGTCACCACACCGGCCCCCCGCCCGAGTTCGAGACCGGCGATCAGCGCATCGCGCTCCGCGTGTCCGGAGGCCCCCGCCAACCGCCCCACGAGCACCAGCACGGCGTAGATCACGAACAGCACCCACGCCCCGGCCACCGCCCGCGAAGTGGACAGCCGGTTGTCCTCACCGATGACCGGCGCCAGCGCCCCGCCCCGCGCCCGGTGGAACCAGGACGCCGCGGTCAGCGCCCCGGCCGTCACCAGCGCAGCCAGCAACCCGGCCGTGCGCGCCGAAGTCCACCCCGCCCCGATCGCCGTGAACGCCTGCACCAGCATCAGCACCACGACCAGGACCCAGACCACCGACGCCGTACGCCACCACAGTCGCGCCAGCCACGCCTCGCCCTCGGCCCGCCCTCGCTCGGCGACCTGTTCCGCCGACTGCGTCAGTTCCTCGGAGACCCACTGCCGGGAGGCCGAGGCCGAGTGGGCCACCGCGGCCGGCAGCCCCCGCCCGGCCGCGAACTCGTCCCGTTTCAGCAGGAACTCGGCGACCGCCCGCCGATGCCCCGCACGCGCCCCGTGCGGACAGCCCCCACAGGTGCAGCCGCCCCCATGCGCGCCCGCAGCCGCGCCGCCCTGCCCAGCCTCCTGCACCGCCACGCCCGATGCCCGCCTTCCGTACAACGCTCACGACCTGGTGCGACCTGGTGCCCCAGGTCGCACCCGATGACCAGATGACCACATGGCCTTATAGCCTCACGGCCCCACGACCGGCAGCCGGATCTCACATACCGGCCATCACAGACGGCGACCACCGTCCGCACCACCGACAACTCCCCTACAACGAAAGCGAATTGTGCCGCACACCCCCGGCTCCCCTCCCGCAGGCCCGGTAGGCGCGGGTGATGAGAGGGCCATCGTGTTGACCCGACTGCGAGAATTCCCCTATGGCCGAGATCATCGAGCGCGACGGGACCTGGGCCTTCGACGGCACAACGGTCCGGATCACGCCGGGACTCCACCGCTCCGTGCCGCTGTTCCGGCAGACGTACGGGGAGATCGCCGTACCCCTGGAGGCCGTCGCGAGCATCGTCTTCGAGCCCGAACGCAAACGCGGACGGCTGCGCATGCGGCTGCGTGAGGGCGCCGACCCGCTGCTCCAGGCGACCGGCGGCCGGCTCCCGGACCCGGCGGATCCGTACCGGCTGACGGTGGAGGTGGACCGTGCCGGGGTCGCCGAGTACGTCGCCGAGGAGATCCGGCACGCACTGCTCCTGGACCAGGTCCCCAAGGAACCGACCACGACTTACCTCCTCCCCGGCCCGCCCGTACCCGTCTCCGTCCGCTCCTCCGACGGCACGGTCTCCTTCGACGGCACCCAGGTGCGCATCGACTGGTCCGACACCTCCGACCGGGTCAAACGGGCCACCGGCCCGCGCATCATCGACGTCGGCGACCTCGTCCAGGTCGAGTGGCTGCCCAACTCCGGCCACGAGGACGGCTTCCTGCGCTTCGTGACCGGAGAGACGGTGTTGTCCAAACTCCCGCCGGAGAAGGACCCGTACGCCCTGGACCTGTGGGGCAGCACCCGCCGCGACCTGCTCACGGCCCTGGTCGCCACCGCCGTCACCGCCCGCCTGCCGCACCCGTCCACCCGGCCCGCCCTCGACTCCACCGACCGCGCCCAGGTGACGGCGCCGATTCCGCCCCCGGCCGACCACCACGACGTGCTGCTGCGCCGCCTGCGGGAGTTGGGCGAGCTGCACCGGGACGGCGTGCTCACGGACGAGGAGTTCGCGATGACGAAAGCGGTCGTACTCCGCGGTTTCTGATCAGGACGCTTCCGGAGCCTCAGCTCAGCAGATCCGGCTCGCTCCGGCTGACCTCCTGCCAGAGCGGCTGGTAGTTGATCCACGCCACCAGATCCCCGCCCAACTGCTCCCGCGTGGCCATGGCCTGCCGATGCTCGATGAGTACCGGGCGCCCCGCGGCCTTCGCGGTCAGCTGTACCTGGCAGGACCGTTCCATCGACAGGAACCACCAGGCCGCCGCGTCGACCGAGTCACCGACGGTCAGCAAGCCGTGGTTGCGCAGGACGAGCGCCTTGTGCGATCCGAGCGCGGCCGCGATCCGCCGGCCCTCCAGGGCGTCGACGGCGACCCCCGAGTAGGCGTCGTAGAGCGCGTGGTCCTCGTAGAAGGCGCAGCTCTCCTGGGTGATCGGGTCCAGCAGTTCCCCGAGCGCCGCGAGCGCCCGTCCGTGCACGGAGTGGCAGTGGGCGACGGCGACGACGTCCGGGCGGGCGGCGTGGACCTGGGAGTGCACGGTGAAGGCCGCCTGGTTGACGTGGTAGCGGCCCTCGATCACCTGTCCCTCGGAGTTGGCGAGCACCAGGTCGCTGACGGTGACGTGCTTGAACGGCATTCCGAACGGGTTGACCCAGAAGCAGTCGCTGAACTCGGGATCGCGCGCGGTGATGTGCCCCGAGACCCCGTCCTCGAACCCGAGCCGCCCGAAGATCCGCAGCGCGCCCGCGAGCCGTTCCTTGCGGTGCCGGCGCTCGTCCTCGACCGACTCGTGCATCGGCGGCATCGCGAACCGCAACTGGTCGGTGGGCAGCGGCGAGGGCGGAATCGGCCCGAGGGGCGTCCCGTGCATGTGGCCTCCAGCACTGGGTTGCTTACGGGGCGGAAGTTACCGCCGGTCAGCGCAGGAGAACAGAGATGTTCCGTAAAGATCCCGCCCTCGTCACGGCCTCCTCACGTCCCCCGGGCCGCGGAAACCAGACAGCAGATGTCGGATATCGGCGCCACACTCGCCGTATGACAGCGAACTGGGCAACCTTCACCGCGGCGGAACCGGAGCTCGCCCGCACCGCCGAGGAGCGCTTCGGCGCCTTCACCCATCACGTCCTCGCCACCCTCCGCAAGGACGGCTCCCCGCGCACCA
The DNA here is from genome assembly GCF_044764885.1 of Streptomyces sp. NPDC093591. NCBI lineage: Bacteria > Bacillati > Actinomycetota > Actinomycetes > Kitasatosporales > Streptomycetaceae > Streptomyces > Streptomyces sp. NPDC093591. The sequence goes on along the minus strand of NZ_JBIWIY010000002.1, from coordinate 751,876 downwards.
CCGGCCTGGAGGTCCGCTTCCTCGACGGCGAGCTGTGGCTCGGCATGATGCCGAACTCGCTCAAGGCCCTCGACCTGCGCCGCGACCCGCGCTTCGCGCTCCAGGCGAACCCCGGGGAGGGGCAGTCGATGGGCGGCGGCGACGTACGGATCGCCGGGCGGGCGATCGAGGTCGAGGATCCGGAGCTGAAGGCCGCATACGGCGAAGAGGTGGAACCGCCGGAGCCGTTCCACCTCTTCCGCACCGAGCTCACGGAGGTCGTCAGGACCTACGTCGAGGACGACAAGTACCTCGTCGTCCAGATCTGGAAGCCCGGAGAGCCGGTGCGCACTCTCAAGCGGACCTGACAGGTCTGGTGGGAGGGACTACTCCCACTCGATGGTGCCCGGGGGCTTGCTGGTCACGTCGAGGACGACACGGTTGACGTCCCGCACCTCGTTGGTGATCCGGGTCGAGATCCGCGCCAGGACCTCGTACGGCAGTCGCGACCAGTCGGCGGTCATCGCGTCCTCGGACGAGACGGGCCGCAGCACGATCGGGTGGCCGTACGTCCGCCCGTCGCCCTGCACACCGACGCTGCGCACGTCCGCGAGCAGGACCACCGGGCACTGCCAGATGTCCCGGTCGAGGCCGGCCGCCGTGAGCTCCTCGCGGGCGATGGCGTCGGCCTCGCGGAGGAGGTCGAGACGCTCCTTCGTCACCTCACCGACGATGCGGATGCCGAGGCCCGGACCCGGGAACGGCTGGCGCTGGACGATCTCCTCCGGCAGGCCGAGCTCCTGGCCGACCATGCGGACCTCGTCCTTGAACAGCTTGCGCAGCGGCTCGATGAGCTTGAACTCGAGGTCCTCCGGCAGGCCGCCGACGTTGTGGTGCGACTTGATGTTGGCGGTGCCGGTGCCGCCACCGGACTCGACCACGTCGGGGTACAGCGTGCCCTGGACGAGGAACTCCACCGCCGGGCCCTCGTCCGCGATGATCTCCGCCTGCGCCTGCTCGAAGACCCGGATGAACTCGCGTCCGATGATCTTCCGCTTCTCCTCGGGGTCGCTGACCCCGGCGAGCGCCTTGAGGAACCGCTCCTCCGCGTCCACGACCTTCAGCTGTACGCCGGTCGCGGCCACGAAGTCCTTCTCGACCTGCTCGGTCTCGCCCTTGCGCATCAGGCCGTGGTCGACGTAGACGCAGGTCAGCTGGGAGCCGATGGCCTTCTGGACCAGCGCCGCCGCCACGGCTGAGTCCACACCGCCGGACAGGCCGCAGATGGCGCGCTTGTCGCCGACCTGCTCGCGGATGGCCGCGACCTGCTCCTCGATGACGTTTCCGGTGGTCCAGGAGGGCGTGAGCCCGGCACCGCGGTACAGGAAGTGCTCCAGCACCTGCTGGCCGTGCGTGGAGTGCATGACCTCGGGGTGGTACTGGACGCCGTACAGCTTCTGCTCGTCGTTCTCGAAGGCGGCGACCGGGACGACGTCCGTGGAGGCCGTCACGGCGAAGCCCTCGGGGGCGGCGGAGCAGGCGTCGCCGTGCGACATCCACACGTGCTGCTCGGCCGGGGTGCCCTCGAAGAGGGTGGAGGACGACTTCGACACGTGGAGATCGGTACGGCCGTACTCGCGGGCGCCGGTGTTGTCGACCGTGCCGCCCAGGCTCTGTGCCATGAGCTGGAAGCCGTAGCACATGCCGAAGACGGGGACGCCGGCCTCGAAGAGCGCGCGGTCGATACGGGGGGCGCCCTCCTCGTACACGGACGAGGGGCCGCCGGAGAGGATGATCGCCGCCGGGTTCTTGGCGAGCATCTCGGCGACCGGCATGGTGCTCGGCACGATCTCGCTGTAGACCCGGGCCTCGCGGACGCGACGGGCGATGAGCTGGGCGTACTGCGCACCGAAGTCGACGACCAGAACGGTGTCGGGGGCGGCTGCGGGGTTCGCTGATGACACGGGTTGCCTTCCGGCGGTGAGCGAGGTGTGTGTGAGGCCGAGTCTACCGGGCTCGGCGGGAGCCCCCCTGGGCCGAAGGCCGTCTCAGGATGCGAACCGTCTTGGACACCTCCGGGCGGCAAGGCATACTGGCCTCCATGCTCACGCACCCGACCTTCCTCTTTACCTATGGCACCCGGCCCGCCGGCTGCCATGGTCGTGCTGCTTGAGCAACTGACAAGCGACTTCCCAGGCGCCCCGGGCCGACAAGGTCCGGGGCGCCTGGCGTTTCCGGATCCTGTCGCTCCGGGGCGGCCCCACCCATCCAGCGAGGAGCCCCCGAGATGACCATCACCTCTGCCGAGACCCAGACATCAGCAGCTGACGCTGCGGGCGGCGCGCACACCCCCGAGGCCGCCGACGTGATCACCGGCGCCCGTGAACGCATCGACGCGCTCGACGACCGGATCATCGGCCTGATCCAGGAACGCATGGCCGTCTCGGCCGTCATCCAGGAGGCCCGGATCACCTCCGGCGGGCGGCGGGTGAACCTCTCCCGCGAGATGGAGGTCCTCAACCACTACAGCGAGGCGCTGGGCAAGCCGGGCACGGCGCTCGCCATGACGCTCCTCGAACTGTGCCGCGGTCGCATCTGAGTTCGAGTCCCCCCTCACCCGTACAGCCCGTGACGCCTCCCGGACGCCTTCGTTGGTACCGGTGTCCGTGCCAGCCAGGGGCGGGCCCGAAAGAACCACGCGTGGCTCGCTGGAGCGATGAGGCGTACGGATCGTGCCGTGCGCCGTGGGACCTCGCTCCAGGTAAGTGACCGGACGGCAGGGGACAGCAGCCCGGTCACCCAAGAGAACGGTCGGCTCCGGGGACGCCCGGGGCCGGCCGGCGGAAGTGCCGGAACGGAGTACAAGACCGGGTCGAGCGGTTGCGGTGCCCGAAACCGTCCAGCACGATGCGAGAAAGCTCCGATTCCCCTCGGGGACCCGGACCACAGGACCAGCGGCGCACCCCCCGGCGCCGCTCCCCAAGCACCGACGCTGCCCTGACGTCGGTGCTGACGAAAGAAGGGCCCCGCGGCTCCGCCCTGCGGGGCCCTTCTCATGCCTGGGGGCATGTCTGGGTCATGTCTGGGTCATGCCGGTCGGGCTACGGCGTCCTCAGGTCCGCGAGACGGTGCCGCACTCGTCCTTCGCCCTGCCCAGCTCCCTGCTGCGGTCGTACGGGTCGACGACCTCGCCGGAGGGTCCGGGGCCGGCATACAGGTCGGCCTGGAACAGCGGCTGGATGAACCCGTCACCGTCCCGGCAGTTGTCGTTGGAGATCTCGCCGTCGAGGTCGTACACCCAGATGTGCCCCTCGGTCCCCTGGAATCTGGCGGGGTCCGAGACGTCCACCTGGACGACCCGGCGGACGATCGTACGGGTGACCTCTTTTCCACCACCGGACCTGGCCAGCGGGTAGACGAAGGTGTAGTCGGCCCGGATCCGCGCCTGGCCGGCGACGTCCCCGGGTTCGACCGTCATACGGCCGCGGACCCTGACCTCGGTACCGACGAGTTCGACCTTGTCGGGGTCGAAGCGAGTGAAGATCCACGTGGGGTCGTTCTTCACCGTGGGGTGACGCAGGGCGGACCGCAGTCCGGACAGGTAGTCCTGCTGCAGCGGGTCGACGAGCGCCAGCGCCGTCTTCGGTTCGGCGCCGTACAGCACGTCGCGGTCGAGGTTCGAGGCGACCAGGAAGTCCTTGGTCAGTCCCAGCCCCGTCGTGATCCGCGCGGCGGAGACCCCGCCGACGGCCTTCGCCGCCTTCGGCACCTCGATGGCGTCCGCACCCGCGGCCCAGCGTTCGGCCGGGGAGCCGATGAAGGGCCGCTTCCGCGTCGGCAGACCGCCGCCCTCGGCGGGCGCTCCGCTCGGCCGGCTCGTCTCCGGGGCCAGCGGCGACGCCGAATCGGGCGCCCCGGCCGCGTCCTGGGAACCGCCGGGCAGCCAGGACAACGCGGCCGAGGGCTTGAGGGCGATCACGGCCACCGCGACGGCGAGCAGCACGCCGAGGGCGCTCCAGACCTTCCGTCGGCGCGAGCTCCGGCCGTTCATCTCCTGCCAGGCGGGGCCCGTACGCCATCCTTCGGGCTGCCGGGGCGCGGCGGGCGCCTTCTTCCTTCCCCAGCGGCGTCCGGCGCGCGCCTGTCGGGCCTCCGCCTCGTCCAGCGCGCGCAGCCGTTCGGTCACCATCCGCGCCCGCGCGGAGGGTTCCTTCGGGGCGGCGGTGTGATCGCGCTCGGCGTCCTGGACGAACTTCTCCCATGCCTCGTCCGATATGGACGAGCCCCCGGGCAGGGACGAGGGGCCACCGGGGTCACGGTCGGACGCGGATTCCGGTCTGGGCCCTTCGGACGGCTTGTCGGTCACGGCGGTATGCGCTTCCTCTCAGCGGGCTGTCGGCCGGCTGAGCGTACGTCAGCTCCGGGCCACCGAGCAGAGCTTGTTCACATGTGATGCAGGTCACATAAGAAACCTGTTAGTGAGGCCACAACCATTCACAGCCGTCGCCGATCAAACCCTGCGTATCAAGGGCCACACCCGCGCCCCACACGCGGAGGCCTCCCTGCCATACGCGTGTTGCGAGGTCGCAGCACTCCGGACTTTCGAGGTCTTCATGAAGCTTCGCCGTGCCCTGGCCGCCGCGGCCACGACGGCTGTCATCGCGCCGATCGCGCTGCTGTCCGCGCCGGCCGCGTTCGCCACGGACGAGACCCCGACGCCGACTGCGTCGGAGACCACGTCGGCTCCCGAGCCGACGCCCACCGAGGACGAGGTCACGCCGACCACCGAGGACCCGGCGCCGACCGACGAAGAGACCACGCCGGGCACCGAAGAGCCGACGCCGACCGACGAAGAGACCACGCCGGGCACCGAAGAGCCGACGCCCACCGACGAGCCCACCGCCTCCACCTCCGCCTCGCCGTCGCCGAGCCCCAGCGAGAGCACCCCGGAGGAGGTCGACTACTGCGAGGAGGCCGACGACGAGTCGATCGGCCTCAGCGAGGACCTGCACAGCGGCCTGTCGGGCCTGCCCGAGACGATCGTCGCCGGCAGCGGCTGGACCAACTTCTCGTTCAACGTCTCCAACTCCGGGGACCAGGACATCAAGAACATCAAGCCGCTGATCGGCGTCGCGGCGCTCGGCTGGGACGAGGTGGACTACTCCGGCCAGATCAAGGTCCAGGTCCTCAACAAGGAGACCGGCAGCTGGCAGACGCTCGCGGACGCCGCCGGTGAGGGCGCGACCTTCACCGCGTTCGCGCTCGACGCCGGCCAGTCGACCTCGTTCAAGCTGCGGCTTAGCGTCAGCGGCAAGGTGCCGGACTCCATCGGCATCACCGGCGGCTTCGCGCAGTACTCGGACGCCGACGGCTGCTGGATCGCCGACGACCCGAACGGCTGGATCTACTTCTTCGACATCCTGGCCGCGGGCTCCGACCCGGGCAACCCGGGCGACGCCAAGCCGCAGACGGGTGGCCAGGACCAGATCTCCGACGTCGACGAGGTCGACGTCGACGGGTCGCTCGCCGAGACCGGCTCCAGCTCCAACCTCCCGATCATCGGCACCATCGGTGGCGTCGCGATCGTCGCCGGTGCCGGCGTCGTCTTCGCGATGAAGCGCCGCAAGGTCGGTGCCGAGGCGTAGGTCTCACCAAGCTCCACCTGAAGCTCTACGCAAGACAGAGAAGGACCTGCGCTCGGAGGGGGGTGCAGGTCCTTCTCTGTTTTCGTCCGCAGCTTTACGGCTGTTGCATTACGGCTGTTGCATTACGGCTGTTGCATTACGGCCGTCGCCGCCTGCTACTTCTTCGGCGGCACCGCCGGCATCCCCAGGAACGGCAACCGCAACGCCCCGAACGCCTCCGCCGGGACCGCCGGTGACTGCGGCTCGACCGGCTTCAGGCGTTCGTACGCCGCCCCCTGCGCGGGGCGCGGGTCGGCCTCGCCCTTGTTCGGCCAGTACGACATGGCCCGCTCGGCCTGGGCGGTGATCGTCAGGGAGGGGTTCACGCCCAGGTTGGCCGAGACCGCCGCTCCGTCGACGACCGAGATGCCGGGGTGGCCGTAGAGGCGGTGGTAGGGGTCGATCACGCCGGTCTCGGGTGAGTCGCCGATCGGGCAGCCGCCGAGGAAGTGGGCGGTGAGGGGGGTGCCCATCAGTTCGCCGACGTTGGAGCCGGCGAAGCCGTTGATGTCGGCCGCGATGGCCGACGCGGCCTGCGAAGCGGCCTTGATCTGCTTGGGGTTGGGGGCGCCGTGACCCTGGCGTGCGGTCAGCAGGCCCTTGCCGACGCCATCCGCCTTCAGATACGTCGTCAGCGAGTTGTCCAGCGACTGCATCACCAGGCCGATGATGGTCCGCTCCGACCAGCGGCGGTTGGAAAGGGAGCGCAGGACCAGGAGCGGGTGCCGGGCCGCGTTGCGGACCCAGGCGGCGACACGCGACGAGCCCTCCGCGTACGGCACCTGCAGGATCGACAGGCCGCCCATCGAGTTGGAGCCCTTGCCGTAGCGGACCGGCTCGATGTGGGTGCTCTCGTCCGGGTGGATGGACGACGTGATGGCGACTCCGCGGGTGAAGTCGACCTTCGGCTCGCCCGTCACCTTGCGGTAGCGCCGGTTGTCGGTCTGTGCGCCGACCAGGGCCTCGGAGTTGGTGCGGGTCAGCTCGCCGAGCCTGGGCGAGAGGTACGGCAGCTGGCCGCCCGCCTTCATGCGGTGCAGCAGGGTCTGGGTGCCGTACGTGCCCGCCGCGATCACCACCCGGCGGGCCTTGAACAGCCGGCCCTCGCCCTTCTTCCCGCGGTCGGTCGGCAGGGTCGCCACCGCGTAGCCGCCCTGCGAGTCGTCCGTGATCGACACGACCGTCGTCAGGGGGTGGATGACCGCGCCCGCCTTCTCGGCGAGGTAGAGGTAGTTCTCGTTGAGGGTGTTCTTCGCGCCGTGACGGCAGCCGGTCATGCACTCGCCGCACTCCGTGCACGCCTTGCGCGCCGGGCCGGCCCCGCCGAAGTACGGGTCGGAGACCTCCTGGCCCGGCTTGGCCCGTGCCGCCCCCTCGGCGTCCTCGCCGTCGCCGAAGAAGACGCCGACCGGCGCCATGTGGAAGCTGTCGCCGACGCCCATCCGCTCGGCGGCCGCCTTCAGGTGGACGTCGGAGGGCGTCATCGTCGGGTTGAGCCGTACGCCGAGCATGCGCTGGGCCTGGTCGTAGTACGGCTTCAGCTCCTCCTGCCAGTCGGTGATGTCACGCCACTGGGGGTCGTCGAAGAAGGCCTTCGGCGGTACGTAGAGGGTGTTGGCGTAGTTGAGGGAGCCGCCGCCGACGCCCGCGCCCGCGAGGACCATGACGTTGCCCAGCAGGTGGATGCGCTGGATGCCGTACATGCCGAGCTTGGGGGCCCAGAGGTAGTTCTTCAGGTCCCAGGAGTTCTTGGGGAGGCTCTCGCGGGTCCAGCGGCGGCCTGCCTCCAGGACGCCTACGCGGTAGCCCTTCTCGGTCAGGCGCAGGGCGGTGACGGAACCGCCGAAGCCCGAACCGACGACGATGACGTCGTAGTCGTACTCCTTGTCGGAGTCGGAGCCGTCGGCCTGTTTCTGGGCAGAGTTCTCCTGTGACACGTGCTCTCCTCGTTGAAAGCGGTGGTGCGGCGGTGCGGCGGGCTCGGAAGGCCGGGCCCTAGCGGAAGCGGAACGCCTTCATCAGCCGCAGGCTCCTGCTCATGAACTGTGCGTACTTCTCGTCGTCCATCCCCAGCGAGGGCGCCATCGGCAGCAGCCGCTGCTGGGCGACCGTCTGGGCCTCCGTGTACTTGAGGATGCCCTCGGAGCCGTGGCGGCGGCCGAGGCCGGAGTCCTTCATGCCGCCCATGGGCGACTGGACGCTGCCGTAGGCGGGGGCGTAGCCCTCGTTGACGTTGACCGTGCCGGTGCGCAGGCGGGCGGCGACCGCGCGGCCGCGGCTGCCGTCCTTCGTCCAGACGGAGGAGTTGAGGCCGTACGGCGTGGAGTTGGCGTGCTCGATCGCCTCGTCCTCCGTCTTGAAACGGTAGATCGACACGACCGGGCCGAAGGTCTCCTCGGTGCAGACGGTCATCTCCGGCTCCACGCCGTCGAGGATGGTCGGCTCGAAGAAGTACGGGCCGATGTCGGGGCGGGCCGTGCCGCCGGCGACGAGCTTCGCGCCCTTGGCGACGGCTTCGTCGACGTGCCGGGTGACCGTCTCCAGCTGGCGCTCGCCGACCAGGGAGCCCATGTCGGCGCCGTAGGCAAGGGACTTGCCCAGCCGCATCGCCTTGGTGCGGGCGGCGAAGCGCTCGACGAAGGCGTCCGCGATCGACTCGTGGACGTACAGCCGCTCGATGGAGATGCACAGCTGGCCGGCGGAGGAGAAGCAGGCGCGGACCGCGCCCGCGGCCGCCTTCTCGATGTCCGCGTCCTGAAGGACCAGCATCGCGTTCTTGCCGCCGAGTTCGAGGGAGACGCCGACCAGGCGGGCGGCGGCGCCCTGGGCGACCTGGCGGCCGGTGCGGGTGGAGCCGGTGAAGGAGACGTAGTCGGCGTGCTTGACGACCTCGGGGCCGACGACCGGGCCCTCGCCGAGGACGACCTGGAAGACGTCGGCGGGCAGACCGGCCTCTATGAGCAGGTCACGGGCCCAGAGGGCGGTGAGGCAGGTCTCGGTGTCGGGCTTCATGACGACCGCGTTGCCCGCGACGAACGCCGGGAGCGCGTCGCCGACGGACAGCTCCAGGGGGTAGTTCCAGGGGGCGATCTGGCCGACGACGCCGCGCGGGTGGCGCAGTTCGGTGACGCGGGTGAGCGTGGGCATGGCGCCCGCGTGCCGCTTCGGCTTGAGGTAGGAGGGTGCCTTACGGCCGTAATGGCGGGCCGCGACGGCTACGGCCTGGACCTCCTCGTGGGCGTGCAGGCGGGCCTTGCCGGTCTCCAGCTGGATGAGGTCGAGGACCTCGGCCTGGCGTTCGAGCATCAGGTCGTGGAAGCGGAGCAGGACCGCGGCACGCTGCCGTACGGGGACCTGAGCCCAGACGGCCTGGGCCGTGCGGGCCGCCTCGAAGGCCTTCTGCACGTCCTCGGGGGTGGATTCGGGCAGGTCGGCCAGCTTCTCGCCGGTGAACGGCGTGTGGTTGGCGGTGCGACCGGAGCCGACCACGCCCTTGGTGAGCTGGGCGACCAGCTCGGGGGTGACCACGTCGGCGGCGGTGCGGGCGCCCTCCGGGGCGGGGGCGAGGGGGTTGGTGCCGGTCTTGGCCGGGGCCTGCGCGTCCGTCATGAGGCGCAGGGTATGCCGGAGCGGAGGCTTTGTGTACCCGTCGGTAATGCGGATTCACCGAGTGCTCACACGACGCCAGTATCCACTGGCAACAAACGCGCTGATCAGGGCGTTGCCGAGTCAGTGCCGGGTCACTCGATCTCGAGTCGGTCACGGGCGCCCTTGAAGACCTCGGTGCCCTCCTTCTCCCGCGCCGTTCCCTTGGGCATCTTGACGCGCAGTGCGTACAGGCGCGCGTCGTCGGTCAGGACGAACAGCTCCATCACGCGGGTCGGGACGTCGCCGTCCTCGTAGGTGGTGTCGGCGAGGACGGCGTCGTAACCCTGGAGGCTGGTGTCGGTGTACTGGGTGCTCGCCTTGGCGTCCGTCAGTTTCCAGTAGCTGGAGTGCATGCCCGCCTGGCTCTTGAGGGGCTCGGAGGCCTTGTCCCACCGAGTGAGCCGGACGCTGATGCGGTCGCCCTCGTAGATCACGAGCCGGGGCTGGTCGGTCGCGCTGCCCTGGCGGTGGAACAGCTCGTACCCGCTCGGCACGGAGAGGACGGCGCTCAGCTTCTTCTCCCGGTGCTCGGACCAGGTGAGGGCGGTGGGGCTGGGGGTGGCCGTCGGGGCGAGGGGAGCGGTGTAGGCGGGGTGCATCGCCATGCCGTCGTCGTCCTGGTCGACGAGGAAGGAGGAGGTGGTGAACCAGGTGCCGCCGACCAGGAGGACGCCGAGGACGGCGACCGGGACAGGGCGCAGCAGCCAGGAGCGGTGCCGGGGCTTGGAGGCGGCGGGGGAAGCGGTCGCCTCTTCGTCAGAGGTTCCCTCGGCGGCTTCGGAGATCGGCTCGGGCTCGGCTTGCGAGCCCGGCTCGGATATCAGCTCCCGCGCGGTCTGCGAACCCGACTCGGATTCCGGCTCGGGTACCGGTTCATCCGTCTCTTCGGACGCCGGCCCGCCCTTCAGCCGTACCGTCCCCGCATCCTCCGCGAACTCCCGCAGCCCCGAGGCATCCTGAGGTCCGGCCTCCGCCGAACCTCCGGAGGGATCCGGCACCGGCCAGCCCTCCGCCACCGCCTCCAGCACCGCCCCGGCCGCCTCCGCGCCGGGCCGCGCCTCGGGATCCTTCGCCAGCAGCCGTACGATCAGCGGCCCCAGCGGCCCCGCCCGCTTCGGCTCGGGCGGATCGACGGCGAGGATCGCGGCGAGCGTGGACTCCGGTGTCGTACGGCGGAACGGCGACCGGCCCTCCACCGTGGCGTACAGGAGCACCCCCAGCGACCACAGGTCGGAGGCGGGGCCGGCGCTGCGGCCGGACATGCGCTCGGGGGCGATGAACTCCAGGGAGCCGATGAACTCGCCGCTGACGGTGAGGGATTCCTCGCCCTGGATGTGGGCGATGCCGAAGTCGGTGAGGACGACGCGGCGGTGGAGGTGCCCCCGCTTGAGCGACGTCGCCGGTGGGGGTGGGCCGAGCAGGACGTTGGCGGGCTTGACGTCCCGGTGGACGATGCCGACGGTGTGCGCGGCGCGCAGGGCGCCGAGGACGGCGACGCCGATGCGGGCGGCCTCGGCGGCCTCGACCGGGCCGCGCTGGAGGGCCTCGTGCAGGGACTCGCCGCGGATCAACTCCATGACGATCCAGGGCAGTCCGTCCTCGACGACGACGTCATGGATGGCGACGGCGGCCGGGTGGTCGACGCGGGCGGCGGCGCGGGCCTCACGGTAGAGCCGGTGGGCGGCGCGCTGATGGGCGTCGTCCTCGGGGTCTCCGGGCAACCGCGGCTGCTTGACGGCGACTTCGCGCTCCACCAGTTCGTCGCGCGCCCGCCAGACGGTGCCCATCCCACCGGAGCCGATGCGCTCGACCAGCCGGTAACGCCCGCCGATCACCCGCTCCTTGTGGCCGATGCCGCCCCCGTCGATGCTCATGCCCCATGCCTACCTTGCGGGACCGGCCATTGGCCAGTTCAGAGCTTGTCGATCTCCAGGTTGTCGATGGCCGTCTGCGCCACCTCACGTCCCCGGTCCGTGAAGTCGCCCTTGCCGGGGTAGCTGACGGTGAGTTTGTACATGTCCCCGGCCGACGTCTTGTAGTAGAAGATCCTCATCTCACGCGGGCGCGGGTTCTGGGTGTCGGTGGTGGTGTAGACGATCGTGTTCTCGGCGGACTTGTGGCCCTGGTACGTGGTCTGCTTGGGGTCCGTCGTCGGATTCGCCGGCATGCTCGCCTCGTAGTAGCCGTTCTCCTTGTAGTCGCCGTCGTCCTCGTACATCTCGGCGGCCGCGGAACCGGCGATGGTGTTGCTGGTGTCCTCTGCCTTCTTGTCCAGCCTCAGGCCGATCCAGATCGCGCCGCTCTCGTCGGTGTACGTCACCCAGTGGTCGTCGTCCGTGTCCTCGGGCACGCCCCGCTTGTAGCCCTCGGGCACGGCCAGTGAGGCGGCGAGGGCTGCCTCCTCGCGGATCTTCCAGTGGTCCGGCAACGGCCCCGCGAACGGATCGGCGATGACCAGATACGCCGCCACCGCGGCCGCGACGACCGCCGCGCCGAGCCCGAGCAGCGCCTTGCGCCCCAGCCGGACGCCGCCCTTGCCGGCCTCGGGTATCCGCACGACCTGCGTGACGGCGGGCGGTGTCGGCGGGTTGGCCACCTGTTCCAGCAGCGCCCGCGTCTGCGCGGCGTTCGGGCGGCGCGCCGGGTCCTTCTGGAGCAGGCCGTTGATGGCGTCGGCGAGCGGGCCCTGGGCCGAAGCGGGCGGTGCGGGCGTGGCGTTGAGGACCGACTGGAGGGTGGCCGGGGTGTTGCTGCGGCGGAACGGCGAGACGCCCTCCGACGCCGCGTACAGGACGACGCCCAGGGACCACAGGTCGCTCGCCGGGCCCGGCCGCTGGCCCAGCACCCGTTCCGGGGCGATGTACTCGGGCGAGCCGACGAAGCCACCGGTGTCGGTCAGATTGGTCTCGCCCTCGATCTGGGCGATGCCGAAGTCGGTGAGGACGACGCGGTCATGGCGGCCGAGCAGGACGTTGTCCGGCTTCACATCGCGGTGCAGGATGCCCGCCGCGTGCGCGGCCTCCAGCGCGCCAAGCACTTCGAGGCCGATTCTCGCCGTGTCCCGGGCGCCGAGCGTGCCCTCCTGCAACGCGGCGCCCAGCGAACGGCCCTGCACCAGCTCCATCACGATCCAGGGCCGGCCGTCCACGACGGCGACGTCGTGGACGTTCACGACCGCCGGATGATCGAGCCGGGCCGCGGCGCGGGCCTCGCGGCGCATCCGCTCGAAGGCGTTCGCACGTTCACGCTCGGGAAGATGATCAGGTACGCGTGGCTCCTTGACGGCGACCTCGCGGTCCACCGTCTCGTCCTTGGCCCGCCAGACCGTGCCCATGCCGCCGTGCCCGAGCTTGGCGAGCAGCCGGTAGCGGCCGGCGATCAGCCTGCCGGTGCCGGGGTCGGGGGTGGAGGGCTCGGCGGGTGGGGCGGACGCGGGAGCAGGGGCGGGCTGCGCAGGAGCCGCGGGCTGCGGTCCGGGGGCGCCCTGCTGCGGTACGGCCCGAGTGGGTGCCGCGTAGGGATTGTCCGGGCGCGGCACAGGCGTGGGCGGGTTCGTCTGCGGCGGTTGCAGTTCGAAACTCGTCGGCTCGTCGGGCCGGTAAGGGACTCCCCCGTTGCTGCTCATGGCTCCATCAATATCGCGGCAAGCGCTTCGGCATCCAGCGGGAACGCTTTCCGGTCACAGAGCCGTGACTCAGGTCGCCACTTATCTCCCCTTTATTCGGAGTTGGTGGATGAAGGAGTCGGAGTGCTGGGCGAGGGAGAGGTGCTGGGCGAGGGAGAGGTGGTGAGCGAGGCAGACGCACTCGGTGAGGCAGACGTACTGGACGGCCTGAGCGAAACCTCGGGCGCCGAACTGCTCGGCACCACACCCCCGTCCCCGCGCCCGTTCGCCAGCAGCGCCGCCGCCGACACCCCCGCCACCGCCATCGCGGCGACCAGCGTCGCGGCGGCCAGCACACTGCGCGTGGAGTATCTGCGCTCCGCGCTGCCGAACCGTGTCGGCGCAGGCGCGAGCCCCGTCTCCAGAAACTCCCGCAGCATCCGTTCCGCCCCCGCCGCATCCAGCCGCAGCCGCGGATCCCGCTCCAGCAGCCCCTGCACGACGGGCAGGATCGGCCCCGCCTGCACGGGAGGGCGTATCTCGTCGGACACCACGGCGAGCACGATGCCGCTCAACGAGTCGCGCCGGAACGGTGATTCGCCGCTCAACGCCGCGCACAGCAGCGCACCCACCGACCACAGGTCGGCGGCGGGACCGGTCCTGGCCCCGGACATCCGCTCGGGCGCGGTGTACTCCGGCGAGCCGACGAAGGACCCGGACTCGGTGAGCGTGGACGTGCCGGCCATCTGCGCGATGCCGAAGTCGGTGAGGACGACGCGGTCGGTGCCGTTCTCGATGAGCACGTTGGCCGGCGTGATGTCGCGATGCAGGACCCCGGCGGCGTGCGCCGTGCGCAACGCACTCAGCAGGTCGACGCCGATCCGGGCGGCCTCGTACGGGTCGACGGGCCCGTGTGTCGCGATACGGTCGGCGAGGGAGTCACCGTCGATCAACTCCATGACGATGTACGGTCGTTCGTCGTCCTCGAGGATGTCGTGGACGACGATGACGTGCGGGTGGCTCAACTGCGCCACCGCCTGGGCCTCGCGCAGTGTGCGCTCGCGCTGCAGCCGGGCCTCGGCCGCGGAGAGCGTCTCGTCGAGGGGGAGCTCCTTGACGGCCACCTGCCGCCCGAGCAGCTGGTCGGTCGCCCGCCATACGACGCCCATGCCGCCGCGACCGAGCTTCGCCTCGATGCGGTAACGCCCCGCGATCACACGGAAGTTGGCGCCCTCGGTCCCCATGCGCCCCATCATGCCGCACCGGACGGATCGACTCCGGGGCGCCGATCGGCCAACTATGCAAAGCCGCAAAGCCTCCGCAACGCGGCAAAGAGCCTCAGGAGCCGCCCGGCCGCCAGCCCTTCAGCACCGCGGTGAACTGGGTGCGCGTGGCCGCCCAGTCCGTCTCCGGCGAGGACATGTAGATCGCGTACTCCGTGCCGTCCCGGTCGATGTACGCCTGGTCGATGGCGCGCCGCGGCCCGGGGAAGGCCGTGTCCTTGGCCCGCGCGGTCCATGTGTACTCCCACAGGGAGCCCTCGCGGTCGCGGTAGAGGTTCTCCTTCAAGGAGACCGTCCGGTACGCGACCAGCCGCCGCCCCACCTGCTCCTCCAGGTCGCGCTGGTGGTCGTAGGCATTCGCGAAGTCCGGCGAGGTGTCGACGGCGATGCGGACGAAGTGCTCGCCGCCGTCGGGCGTGTAGTCGACCTGCTGGAGGCCTTCGACCTCCTTGCCGACGACCTTCCGCTTCCAGCCCTTGGGCAGGTACAGGCTGAACCCGAGGGGGTCGTCGACCTGCTGCCACGAGGCGGGCACGCCGCCCTCCGGGCCCTGGTCGTCGGTGGCCGAGGCACTCGGCGAGGTCGAGGCGGAGGTGCCGTCGACGCTCTGCGGCCACCACTGCCGCAGCGCCACCGCGGTGCCCCCGCCGATGATCGCGGCGAGCACGACGACGAGGGCGAGCGTGCGCAGCCGACGGCGCCGCCCGGGCGGCCCGGCGGGCGCGGCGCCGGTGCCCGAGAGGTCGTACGTCGGGCCGCTCATCGGGGGGTACGGCGTACCGGTCGGGGTCTGGCCGGTCATCGGCGGGTACGGGGTGCCCGGCGGGGTCTGGCTGTTCAACGGGGGATGGGGCGTACCCGCCCCAGTCCGGCCGGTCATCGGGGGATACGGCGTACCGGTCGCCGCCTCCGCCCCGGTGCCCTCAGTCGCCCCGGAGCTCGCCGCCGTCGCGCTGAGCGCGCCCCCCGCGCGCGCCCCCGGCTCGTACGGGGTGTGCTGCGTCGGGACGTACGCCTGTGCCGTGCTCGGCCGCCGTCCCTCCGCCGCCTCGGCCAGCATCTGCTCTGCCTCGGCCGCGTCGGGCCGGATGGCCGGATCCTTGCGCAGCAGGGCGGTGATCACGGGGCCGAGCGGGCCGGCGTGCCGCGGCTCGGCGGGCTCCTCGTCGACCACCGCCTGCATGGTGCCCAGCGGCGAGGTGCGGCGGAACGGCGAACGTCCCTCCACCGCCGTATACAGCGTCGCGCCGAGCGCCCACAAGTCGGAGGAGGCTCCCGGGTCGTGGCCGCGGATGCGCTCGGGGGCGAGGTAGTCGACCGAGCCGACGACCTCTCCGGTGCGGGTGATGGTGGTGTCGCCCTCGATCTGGGCGATCCCGAAGTCGGTCAGCAGGACGCGGCCGTCGTCCTCGGAGATCAGGACGTTGCCGGGCTTGACGTCGCGGTGCAGAACCCCGGCGGAGTGCGCGGCGCGCAACGCCCGCAACACCCACAGCCCGATACGGGCGGCCTCGGTCGGCTCGACCCGCCCGCTCTCCTTGACCGCGTCGGCCAGCGAGTACCCCTCGACCAGCTCCATCACGATCCACGGCCGGCCGTCGTGCTCCAGGACGTCGTGCACGGTGACGACGGCGGAGTGGTTGATGCGCGCGGCGGCCCGTGCCTCGGCACGCGTGCGCACGAGCAGCCGCTCCAGGTCGCTCTCGGAGACGTAGAGCGCTGCGGTCAGCTCCTTGATCGCGACGGCCCGGTGCAGCACCTCGTCATGCGCACGCCAGACTCGGCCCATACCGCCGCTGCCGATCGCGTCGGCGAGCCGGTAGCGCCCCGAAACGAGCTGGCCCTGCATCTGATTCACGTTGCCCCGCAATGCTCTTGACAGGGTCAGATTAGGGACCGGCGCAGGGGACGGGAACCGCGGGGGTGCCAAGGAGACCGCACTGTGATGGTTGTCGCTTTCGGGTGCGGGACTCAACCATCACACAGGGTCGGCGGGCCGGTTCAGCCGGTGACCCGGTTCGTTCAGCCAGTGACCTGGTAAGTCGCCGACGCCTGCTCGAACAGGCGCGTCACCTCGTCGCGCTCGGCCTCCGGCCCGCGCAACTGCACCACGTGGTACCGCCCGCCGATCAGGATCGCGACGTTGCGCACGAACAACTCGCGCCCCTGATCGTCGGTCCAGGTGAACTGCCCCTCGGCCATGGTCCGCTCACCGACCCGGATCGTCTTGAGCCCACCGGACGAGGCCCAGCTGGAGTCCCGGTACGGCTGCAACTCACGCTCGTGCTCCCGCTGGTAGACCATCGGATCGCTGCCGTACTCGTCCGCGGTGTCCCGGCCCGGTACGACGATGAGGTCGAAGTCGCCGTGCGAGTACACGACCTGCCCGCGCCCGTTCTCCGGGGTGCGGTCCCATCCGTTGGCCACGGCGATCTGGAAGCCGGCCGCGTCCTCGCGCAGGGTGAAACCGTCGGGGACCTCGGGGCCGGTGGTCTGCGTCTCGTCGGAACCGGCCGACTCCGATGGGCTGTTGCCGGACCCGGGAGAGGTCTGGTCGGGCCTCGGCTCACTGCTCGCCTCGGCGGACTGCTCGGGCGCCGCCTGAGTGGCCCCGGCGGCTCCGGTGCGGTCGGCGTCCGCGGTACCGCCATTGCCGCTGTCGGCCTTCGGCATGAAGAGCATGGCGTACGCGATCGCCGCGGCCATACCGAGCAGGACGAGCAGCAGCAACGTACGCCCCAGCCTGCGGGGCGAAGCGCTCTCCTGCTTGGCCCGCTTGTGCCGCCCGTGATGCGCGGGCAGCCCGGCCCGCCGCCGGCGCACCAGCTCGCCGCGGCGCCGTACGATCGGCAGCCGGTTCGGGTCGACCGGCGGAGCGGCGACGACATGCGCGCCGGCCTCCGGCTCGGGCGCCGACCGCACCAGCGAGCGCAGCCAGCCCCGCAGCTCCTCGAAGTCCAGGCGCTCGGTGGGGTCCTGACGCAGCAGTGACTCCACGACCGGCCTGAGCGGCCCGCACTCCTCGGCGTAGGCGGGTGGCTCCGCGCACACCAGCTGCACCAGCTCGGCCGTCGACTCCTCCGGATACGGCGCGTGCCCCTGCACGGCACGGAAGAGCAGCGCCCCGAGCGCCCACAGGTCGGTCGCGGGGCCGATCGGCGCGGCGAGCTGCCAGTTCTCGTGCACGGGCCCGGCCTGCTCCGGCGCCCACCGCTCGGTCACGGGCCCGACCACGGCCATCCGCGCCTGCCGGGCCCGCTCCGCGGCGAGCGCGCTGGTGGGGCCCCGGTGGCCAGGGGCGTCTGCTACGAGGTCGTTCCAGCGGGCGGGGGCGGGGACGGCCGGGGGTGGCGTAGGGGGGCCTGTGGTGGAGGTGGCGCCGGGCGCGGGGTGCCCCTGGGTGGGGATGCCCTGGGTGGGGAGGAAACCGCCGGCGCCGGGCTGGGCGCCCTGGCCCGCCGGAGGCAGTGCCGTGCGCTCTGGGCCCTCTTCCGTCGGTGCGGGTGCGCCACCGATCCCGATGCGCGGCGCGGCGCCGTGCCAGGGAGTGGCCTGCACGCCGTACGGGTCGGCGATCTGGCCCGAAGGCGTGGTGATGCCGTTGCCTGAGGGGTACGGCTGCTGCGCCGCGCCGTTCGTCCGGGACGCGGGGTCGCCTTCGGGCGCCGAGCGGGCGCCGGGCAACGCGACACGTCCGTTCTGCTGCCCCTCCTGCACCCGGGCGGCGGCACGGGCGCCCGCCCGATACGCGGCGATCGCCCCGGCCCGCGCGGCCCTGACGTCCCCGCCGGTCTCCAGGGCACCGCTCGGCGCCGCCGAGTCCGCCGTCCCGTGGCCGGCGGCGGCGGGCGCCGGCAGTCCCCCGGCCGCACGCGCCTCGATGGCGGCACGCCGCGCGGTCTCGGGATCCGTGCCACCGATGCCGGGACCCTCGACCCCGGCCGCCGCCGCGGGTCGACCGGGCGCTCTGACGCCGGCCGCGCCACCGAAGCCGCCGCCCGAAGCCTGTCCGCCACCGGAACCGGGCCCGCCACCGAACGCCGCGGCCCCGCCGCCCCCGTCACCGTCCTCGACCGGCACCGGGTCGTACCCGCACAGCGCCTCCTCCGCGGCGCCGACGGCGAGCCCGGTCAGCATCACCCGGCCGTCGTCGCAGACGAGCACGGTACGGGCGGTGATGTTCCGGTGGACCCAGCCATGGGCGTGCAGCACCCGCAGCGCCATGAGGACGTCGGAGGCGACCTCGGCCGCCCGATACGGCGTCAGCGGCTGCTCGGCGAGCAACGCGGCCAGCGGACGCGCGGCCACGAACTCACTCACTATCCACAGCGAACCGCCCTCGGCGAACACGTCGAAGACCTGGTCCAGCCGCGGATGGTCGGGGATCCGCGCCGCGGCCTGCGCCGCCTCGACCGCCCGCCGTACGGCGGGATCGCTGGGCCGGCGCGTGCTCGACCGTCCCACGGGCCGTCGCCCCGTCCCCCGCTCCCGCGTGTCCCGGGCGGTGAACCCGTCGGGCAGCCCCTCCGCGTCGAGCACCTCCGCCTCGACGACCTCCGGCAACGGCACCTGCCGGACGAGGACTTCCTGCCCGCTGTAGGTGTCGAAGGCCCGGGACTCGGTGAGTTCGTACTCGTCGGAGGGCGGCAGCGGCAGGCGGTAGCGGTCGGCGAGTACCCGACCCGCGTAGTCGTCCACGTTGCCTCCCCCGGCCGCCCGGCTGGTCAATTCCGCTCGTGTTGCGTCCCGTTCCGGACGCGCGACTGGATGCGTACGGTCCGCAAGCATTCACGATACGTGCCGTAGGCAACCCGCAAAGAGGGGTTGCCGTATCTCACCGTTCGCCCCTGCCCGTCGCGGCTCCGAACCGAGAGCCGCTCACCTCACGACTTCGGCTTGAACGTGTCCGTCAACGTCCGCCATGTGTCCTTGCGTAGGTCGCCGCCCCAATTGCCGGCCTTCGCGGTGTACATCAACGCATACCCGAGATGGTCGTTCACCACGAAACCACGGTCGATCGTCCGGTACTTGGTACCGCCCTCGGTATAGGTGAACTCCCAGTCGGCCGTGTTCCAGCCGCGGTAGTCCACCGCCTCTATGCGGATCTTCTTGTACTGGGAGCGCGTCATGTACTGCTCCTGGTTCTTCCAGTCCGCCACCGGGTCGTCCTGCGGCGTGGAGGTCCAGGCGACGAGCAGCTTCTGCCCGTCGGGCCCGGTGAACCGGTCCCCCGCCGACCCCGTGGACTGGTACTTCCACCCTTCGGGCAGCCCTATCGAGTACCCCTGGCTCCCCTTGTACGTCGACGCGGCCTCGCTGCCGCTCCCGGATCCCGCCTCGGCACCGCTCCCGCCGGTCGCGCTCGCCCCGGCACTCGGCGTGCTTCCGGTCTCCTTGCCGGATCCCGACCCCGCACCGGAGTCGGCGGACGCGGTCGCCTCACCGTCCGTGTGAGTGCCGCCGCTCTTGTCCTCCTTGGTGTCGGCACTCGCGCCGGCGCTGGCCGAGGTCTTGGGCTTGCCACCACTCGCGGACGCCTTCGACCCGTCGCCGTCCCCGTCGAACACGAAGGCCAGCACCACTCCGATCACTGCCAGCACCACGACCACCGCGATGATCACCAGCGTCCGCTTCGGCACCACATCGGTCAGCGGCGCCCGCGGCACGGGCCGCGGCGGCAGATCCGGCGGCGGCACCACGGGCCACCCCGAACTCCGGGCGCCACTCTGCTCGTTCACCGTCCGGGCATCCCGCTGTCCGGCACCGGAACCGGCCTTGCCGCCAACCCCGGCACCAGCACCGGCGCTGCTGTCGGCCCCGGCGCCCGCTCCGTCCTTGGCACCGGAAGTCCGGCCCGACTCGCCCGCCGCCGACGACGCCCCGTCCACTCCCGTGGACGAACCGCCGGCCGCTCCACCACCGGACCCCGAGACAGCCGTCTCACTCCCGGACTTGGTACGAGCCGCGGCCGCCGCCCCTGCCGCCCCCGCACTCACCGCGGCCTTCCGCACGGAACGCAGCGCCCCGCGCAACCGCTCCCCGGCCTCCTCGGCCCGCTTGCCCCCGGACCCGGCGCCAGACTTGGACCCGGCGCCCGAACGGCCCTTGTTCTCAGGCGCATCCGGCTGCGGCGGCAACGGCACGACCCGCGTCGCGTCCAGCGCCGGCTCCGGCTCGTCCTTGGGCTCGGGCGCGTGAATGACGGCGTTGAGCATCGCCCGCGCACCGGCGTCGTCGAGCCGCTTGGCGGGGTCCTTGGTGAGCAGGCCGTAGATGACGTCCTTCAGCGGCCCGGCGTTCTTCGGCTCCTCCAACGGCTCGGTCATCACCGCAGTGAGAGTCGCGATCGCGGAGCCCTTGTCGTACGGCGGCACGCCCTCGACCGACGCGTACAACAACCCGCCCAGCGACCACAGGTCGGCCGCGGGACCCGGCTTGTGACCGCGGGCCCGTTCCGGGGAGATGTAGGAGGGCGCCCCGACGAGCATGCCGGTCGAGGTGATGGACGGGTCGCCCTCGACCTGGGCGATGCCGAAGTCGGTGAGCACGACCCGGTCGGAGTCGGACTCGAGCAGGACGTTCGACGGCTTCACGTCGCGGTGCAGGATGCCCTCGCGGTGCGCGGACCGCAGCACGTCGAGGATCGCCAGGCCGACCTCGGCCGCACGCTTCGGCTCGAGCAGGCCGTCCTCACGGATGACCTCGGCGAGCGACTTGCCCTCGACGAGCTCCATCACGATCCACGGCCGGTCGTCCTCTTCGACCACGTCGAACACCGTCACCGCGCTGTTGTTGCGGATCCGCGCGATCGCCTTGGCCTCACGCAACGTGCGCGTGATCAGCCGCCGCTTCTCCTCCTCGTCGATGTTCGACGGGAACCGCAACTCCTTGACGGCGACCGTCCGCCCCAGGGTCTCGTCCTCGGCACGCCACACCGTGCCCATCCCGCCGCGGCCGAGCACATCGCCCAGCCGGTACCGCCCCGCCAGGAGACGCTCGCGGTTGTCCTGACGAGTGTCCTGACGAGATGTCCCCGCCCGCTCCGCCTCCGACATGCGTCCCCTCATACAACCCGCCCTGACAGAGGCTCCATTGTCTCTCACCCGACAAGTGCCCAGCGCCCAGGGTGCCCGTCGCACCACCACGCCCTCGCAGGGCCCGAACCTCTCGGCCCCGATGCACCCGAGCCCAGCTGAATCGAACATTCCGCCGCCCGGCATGATGAGCCGCGACAAGGAAAGGAACCCTCATGGCGCGACCGACGATGCCCTCGTTTCGGACGCTACTGGGCGTTCCTGTGTCCCTCTCCCTCCTCGGCCTGGTGTCCGTGGCCCTCCTCGGTCTGGCCCCCATCGCCTCCTCGGCACCCCCGGTATGGGCGACAGGCTCCCTCCTCCCGCTGCTCATCACCAAGGGCAAGGCCCCCGCCGCGGCCCTGCTGGCCCGCGAGGAGACCGGCACCCGCTACGCGCAGACCGGCCAGGGCATCGCCCCCACCGACCACTTCCGCGCCGGCAGCGTCACGAAGTCCTTCCTCGCGACGGTCGTCCTTCAGCTGGCCGCCGAACGACGGCTGTCCCTCACCGACACGGTGGAGCAGCATCTGCCCGGCCTGGTACGAGGGTCGGGCAACGACGGGCGCGCGCTGACCCTTCGTTCCCTGCTCACCCACACCAGCGGTCTGTACGACTTCACCGCCGAGACCGGGGGCACCGTCCCCGTCACGCCGCTTCAGGCCGTACACATCGCACTCACCCACCCCCCTGCCGCTCGAGGCAGCTTCTCCTACTCGAACACCAACTACGTCCTGCTCGCCATGGTCATCGAGCAGGTCACCGGACGCTCCTACGCCGCCGAGGCCGAGCGCCGCATCATCGCTCCGCTGGGTCTGACCGGCACCTCCTTTCCCGGCTCCCGCACCTCTCTTCCCTTGCCGCACGGCCGCGCCTACGCCACCGACGGGACCGACGTCACCGAACTCGACCCGCGAGTGGCCGGCGCCGCGGGCGAGCTGGTGACGACGCTCGCCGACCTCGATCGCTTCTACGCCGCACTGCTCGGCGGCCGACTGCTGCCCCCGCACTGGCTGCGCGAGATGCTCGACACCCGCGCCGCACATGGCGCGTACGGCATGGGGCTCATTCCCGTGAAACTGCCGTGCGGCACCGTCGTGTGGGGGCACAACGGGCGCATCTCCGGCAGCTACGTGCGCTCCGCAGCCACCGTCGGCGGTCGTCGCGTCCTCACATTCCGGGTGAACACGACGGCGATCGCAGATCCCGGTCTCGAACCCCGGCTGCTCGCCGCCGAGTTCTGCCCTCGCACCTTTTAGAACGGCTGGGATTCGAGCAGGGATCCCAGCTCCAGCCACCCGTTCGAGTGATAAGCGGTGCGCTACAACGGCACGATGTCCGGCGCCCCCAACCGCGCCGCGTCCGCCGTCAGATCGTCCGGCTGCCGCTGCGACTCCCGCTCGGCCTCCACCCGCTTGCGGTAGTGCTCGATCTCCCGCTCGATGTGGTCCTCGTCCCAGCCCAGCACCGGCGCCATCAGCTCGGCGGCCTCGCGGGCGCACCGCGTCCCGCGGTCGAACGTCTCGATCGAGATGCGCGTCCGCCGCGTCAGCACGTCGTCCAGATGGCGCGCCCCCTCGTGCGAGGCGGCGTAGACGATCTCGGCGCGCAGATAGTCGTCGGCGGACTGCAGGGGTTCGCCCAGTGTGGCGTCGGCGGCGATGAGTTCGAGCACCTCCTCCGCCAGCGATCCGAACCGGTTCAACAGGTGCTCCACCCGCACCACGTGAAGCCCGGTCCGCGCGGCGATCCGAGCCCGCGCGTTCCACAACGCCCGGTATCCCTCGGCACCCAGCAGCGGAATGTCCTCCGTCACGCACTCGGCGACCCGCATGTCGAGACCGTGCACGGCGGCGTCCACGGCGTCCTTCGCCATCACCCGGTACGTCGTGTACTTGCCGCCGGCCACCACGACGAGCCCGGGCACGGGGTGTGCCACGGTGTGCTCGCGCGACAGCTTGCTGGTGGCGTCCGACTCACCGGCGAGCAGCGGCCGCAGTCCCGCGTACACGCCCTCCACGTCGTCACGCGTCAGCGGCACCGCGAGCACGGAGTTCACGTGTTCCAGCAGGTAGTCGATGTCCGCGCTGGACGCGGCCGGGTGAGCCTTGTCGAGGTCCCAGTCGGTGTCGGTGGTGCCGACGATCCAATGCCGTCCCCAGGGGATCACGAACAGCACGGACTTCTCGGTGCGCAGGATCAGCCCCGTCGTGGAGTGGATGCGGTCCTTGGGTACGACCAGATGGATGCCCTTGGAGGCGCGCACGTGGAACTGCCCGCGCTCCCCCACCATCGACTGGGTGTCGTCGGTCCACACACCGGTCGCGTTGACGATCTGCTTGGCGCGGATCTCGTACTCGCCCCCCGCCTCGACGTCCTGCACCCGGGCCCCGACTACGCGTTCGCCCTCACGCAGGAACCCGGTCACGCGCGCACGGTTGGCGGCTTTCGCGCCGTAGGCCGCCGCCGTGCGCACGAGGGTGGCCACGTAGCGGGCGTCGTCCATCTGGGCGTCGTAGTACTGCAGCGCCCCGACCAGCGCGTCCTTCTTCAGGGCGGGGGCGACGCGGAGGGCGTGACGTCGGCTCAGGTGGCGGTGCATCGGCAGGCCCCGCCCGTGGCCGCGGGCCATCGACATGGCGTCGTAGAGCGCGACGCCCGAGCCGGCGTACAGGCGCTCCCAGCCCTTGTGCTGCAAGGGGTACAGGAAGGGCACCGGCTTCACCAGATGCGGGGCGAGCCGCTCCAGCAGCAGGCCGCGCTCCTTCAAGGCCTCCCGTACGAGCACGAAGTCGAGCATCTCCAGATAGCGCAGGCCGCCGTGGATCAGTTTGCTGGACCTGCTCGATGTGCCCGACGCCCAGTCCCGTGCCTCGACCAGGCCGGTGGACAGTCCGCGAGTGGCCGCGTCCAGGGCGGTGCCCGCGCCCACGACGCCACCGCCCACGACCAGTAGGTCCAGCTCGCGCTCGGCCATGGATGCCAGTGACTCGGCGCGCTCCGCCGGCCCCAGTGTCGCTGTCCTCACCGCTGCCTCCCGCTCATCGGTCGCGTAAGCCGCACCCGTCGGGCGAAGCCCGCTTCGTACCCCCCATGCCCAAATTCTGACCGGGTTGCCCGACTTCAGCCACCACTCGCCCTCAGCCTGTGGACAACACTCACGGAAACGCCAACGCCCAATCCCGCAAATCGGTCATATTTACTCCTAGTCTGACATTGCGCTCCCTCGTCCTGTCCACAGGGCTTGCGCACCCGCCCCGCTTCGGTTATTGGGAAGGACGGCCCACGCCATGCCCGCAGATCTCGCCGTCATCGGACTCGGCCTGTACGGCCTGCCCCTGGCGCAGGCCGCCGTCGCCGCCGGCATCTCCACGCTCGGTTACCGGACCGGGCCCGAGGCCTGCTCCCTCAGCCCTGCCGAGTTGCGCCGGATGCTCGCGGGGGGCTTCCGGCACGCCACCAGCCCCGCCGAACTCGGCCGTGTGCGCACCGCCGTCATCTGCGCGCCGACCCCGCGCGCCGCGGACGGCGGGCTGGACCTGAGCCAGGTGGAGACGGCCGCCCGCACGCTGGCGGGACGGCTGCGTCCGCACACCACCGTCATCCTGGAGTCGCCCGTGCCCCCGGGCGCCACCGAGAACGTCCTGCGCCCGCTCCTCGAAGAGGGCTCGGGGCTGCGCGCAGGGCGCGACTTCCACCTGGCCTACTCCCCCACCCGCGTCGACCCCGGCAACCGCAACTTCACCCCCGCCAACACCCCCAAGGTGATCGGCGGCCTCACGCCCGCGTGCACCGAGTCGGCCGCGGCCTTCTACGGCCGGCTCACCGACAAGGTGGTACGCGCGCGTGGACCGCGCGAGGCAGAGACCGTGCAGGTGCTGGAGACCAACTTCCGGCACGTCAACATCGCCCTCGTCAACGAAATGGCCGTCCTCTGCCATGACTTGGGCGTCGACCTGTGGGACGTCATCCGCTGCGCGGAGACCAAGCCGTTCGGCTTCCAGGCCTTCCGCCCCGGCCCCGGCGTCGGCGGACACGCCGTCCCGCAGGAGCTGACCGCCCCCGCGGGCCGCACCCTGCGGATGGTCGAACTGGCCCAGCAGGTCAACAGCCAGATGCCCCGTTACGTCGTCCAGCGCTCGGCCACCCTCCTCAACGAGCACGGCAAGTCCGCGCGCGGCGCCCGCATCCTGCTCCTCGGCGTCACCTACAAGCCCGACCTCGCCGACCAGCAGTCCACGCCCGCCCAGGAGGTCGCGATCCGCCTGATGGAACTGGGCGCCTCCGTGAGCTACCACGACCCGCACATCGCGTCCTGGAACATCCTGGACCGCCCGGTACCGCGCGCGGACTCCCTCTACGACGCCGCCGCCGACGCCGACCTGACGATCCTGCTCCAGCAGCACCGCACCTACGACCTCCAGGGCCTGTCGGTGAAGGCCCAGCTCCTGCTGGACACACGAGGGGCGACACCGATGGGGGCCGCGCACCGGCTCTGACGACGGCGCCCACCGATCCCCCGAAATCACTGGCGAACCGGGGCCGGCGGCCTGTTACTCTTCGGCGTCTCGTCGCACAGTCGTGCGCAGTCACACCGCTCATTCAAGGTCCCGTGGGGGGACCACAGTCCCGTGGGGGGATTCCTGTCATGACCCAGTCAGTACCGCCGCCGCAGCCCACCGACGGCAACCCGTTCGCCCAGAAGTCGGAGGCCGTACCCCCGGCGCCGCTCGCACCCGCGCCGACGCCCGCGCGGGGCAACATCGCCCTCGGCATCGTCGCCGCCGTCGTCGCGGCCCTGGTCACCGCCGGCATCTACGGTGCCATCGTCGGCGCCACCGAGTACGAGATCGGCTACGCCGCCGTCGGCGTCGGCTTCGTCATCGGCTTCGCCGCCGGCAAGATCGGCGGCGCCAACCCGGCGCTGCCCGTGCTGAGCGCGATCCTCTCCCTGGGCGCCGTCTACCTCGGCCAGCTCATCGGCATCGCGGCGATCGGCGCCGACGATCTCGGCGTCTCCGTGACCACGATCCTCACCGACCACTTGGACGTGGTGACCAAGGTCTGGAGCGAGGAGGCGGACGCGCTGAGCTTCGTCTTCCTCGGCATCGGCGCGTTCGCCGCGTTCTCCGGCGCGAAGAAGGCCGCGGCCTGAGCCGTCCCGCACACACGCGTCACGCACGCGCAGGGGCCCGGAACACCTCTCGGTGGTCCGGGCCCCTTCCCGTTCGAGCCGGGCGCGGCGTCAGCGCTGGTGCTGCGAGTCCGCCACCGTCACCTCGACGCGCTGGAACTCCTTGAGCTCGCTGTAGCCGGTCGTGGCCATGGCGCGGCGCAGGGCGCCGAAGAAGTTCATCGAGCCGTCCGGGGTGTGGGACGGGCCCGTCAGCACCTCCTCGATGGTGCCGACCGTGCCGAGGTCGACCTTCTTGCCGCGCGGCAGCTCCTCGTTGACGGCCTCCATGCCCCAGTGGTGGCCCTTGCCCGGCGCGTCGGTCGCGCGCGCGAGCGGGGAGCCCATCATGACCGCGTCAGCGCCACAGGCGATCGCCTTGGGCAGGTCACCGGACCAGCCGACACCGCCGTCCGCGATCACGTGCACATACCGGCCGCCGGACTCGTCCATGTAGTCACGGCGGGCCGCCGCCACGTCCGCGACCGCCGTGGCCATCGGGACGCGGATGCCCAGGACGTTGCGCGTGGTGTGCGCGGCGCCGCCGCCGAAGCCGACCAGGACGCCTGCCGCGCCGGTGCGCATCAGGTGCAGGGCCGCGGTGTACGTGGCGCAGCCGCCGACGATCACCGGGACGTCGAGCTCGTAGATGAACTGCTTCAGGTTCAGCGGCTCGTGCGCACCGGAGACGTGCTCCGCCGAGACCGTCGTACCGCGGATGACGAAGATGTCCACGCCCGCGTCGACGACCGCCTTGGAGAACTGGGCCGTGCGCTGCGGGGAGAGCGCGGCGGCCGTGACCACGCCCGAGTCGCGCACCTCCTTGATGCGCTGCCCGATCAGCTCCTCCTTGATGGGAGCCGCGTAGATCTCCTGGAGGCGGCGCGTGGCGGCTTCCGTGGGCAGCCCGGCGATCTCGTCGAGCAGCGGCTGCGGGTCCTCGTACCGCGTCCACAGACCCTCGAGGTTCAGCACGCCGAGGCCGCCGAGCTCGCCGATGCGGATCGCGGTGGCCGGGGAGACGACCGAGTCCATGGGGGCGGCCAGGAAGGGCAGCTCGAAGCGGTAGGCGTCGATCTGCCAGGCGATGGAGACCTCCTTCGGGTCCCGCGTACGGCGGCTGGGGACGACGGCGATGTCGTCGAAGGCGTACGCCCTGCGGCCGCGCTTGCCGCGCCCGATCTCGATCTCAGTCACGTCTGTGGCCTTTCCCTGATGCGTTTCAGCGTCTTCCAGTATCGCCGACGGGTACGACAGCGCCGCCCGGCGGTACGACGAGGGCGGCCCCGGATGCTCCGGGCCCGCCCTCGATATGCCTCACGCGCGCGTGGCCGTCACTTACGGCTGTAGTTCGGCGCCTCGACCGTCATCTGGATGTCGTGCGGGTGGCTCTCCTTGAGACCGGCGGAGGTGATCCGCACGAAGCGGCCCTTGGTCTCCATCTCGTCGATGGTGGCCGCGCCCACGTAGCCCATGGTCTGGCGCAGCCCGCCGACGAGCTGATGCAGGACGCTGGCCAGCGGGCCGCGGTAGGGCACCTGGCCCTCGATGCCCTCGGGCACCAGCTTGTCGTCGGCGGAGACCTCGGCCTGGAAGTAGCGGTCCTTGGAGTACGACTTGCCCTGGCCCCGCGACTGCATGGCGCCGAGCGAGCCCATGCCGCGATACGACTTGAACTGCTTGCCGTTGATGAACTGCAGCTCGCCCGGCGACTCCTCGCAGCCCGCGAGCAGCGAGCCCAGCATCACGGTGTCGGCGCCGGCGGCGAGAGCCTTGCCGATGTCGCCGGAGTACTGCAGGCCGCCGTCGCCGATCAGCGGGATGCCCGCGGGGCGGGCGGCGAGGGAGGCCTCGTAGATGGCGGTGACCTGCGGGACGCCGATGCCGGCGACCACGCGCGTGGTGCAGATGGAGCCCGGTCCGACACCGACCTTGATGCCGTCCACACCGGCGTCGATCAGGGCCTGGGCTCCGTCACGGGTGGCGACGTTGCCGCCGATCACGTCGACGCCCACGCTCGACTTGATCTTCGACATCCAGCTGAGGGCGTTGCTGTTGTGGCCGTGCGAGGTGTCGACGACCAGGAAGTCCACGCCGGCCTCGGCGAGCGCCTGGGCGCGCTCCAGCGCCTCGGGGCTGGCGCCGACGGCGGCACCGACGAGGAGGCGGCCCTCGGAGTCCTTGGCGGCGTTGGGGTACTTCTCCGCCTTGACGAAGTCCTTGACCGTGATCAGGCCCTTGAGGACGCCCGCCTCGTCGACCAGGGGAAGCTTCTCGATCTTGTGGCGGCGCAGCAGCTCCATCGCGTCGCTGCCGGAGATGCCGACCTGGCCGGTGACCAGCGGCATCGGCGTCATGACCTCGCGCACCTGGCGGCTGCGGTCCGACTCGAAGGCCATGTCACGGTTGGTGACGATGCCGAGGAGCTTGCCGGCCGGGTCGGTGACCGGGACGCCGCTGATGCGGAACTTGGCGCACAGGGCGTCGGCCTCCGCGAGGGTCGCCTCCGGGTGCACCGTGATCGGGTCGGTGACCATGCCGGACTCGGACCGCTTCACCAGGTCGACCTGGTTGACCTGGTCCTCGACGGAGAGGTTGCGGTGCAGCACGCCGACGCCGCCCAGGCGGGCCATCGCGATGGCCATGCGGGACTCGGTCACCTTGTCCATGGCCGCCGAGAGCAGCGGGATGTTCACCCGGACATTGCGGGAGATGCGGGACGAGGTGTCGACCGCGTTGGGGAGCACCTCGGATGCGCCCGGCAGCAGCAGCACGTCGTCGTAGGTCAGCCCGAGTGTCGCGAATTTCTCGGGCACTCCGTCGACGTTGGCAGTCATGACACCTTCCCCAAATGGCCTTGATCGGTGCGGATGTCCATGCTAACGGGAAGCATGGCTGACTCATTCCACGGTTCTGGGCGGCTTCAGGCTTCGTATGTTCGTACGGAACCGCGGAGAAGCCTGTTCATTTGGGGCGCACTCAAGGGAGCACTACTGCTCGGCCAGCGCCCGCAACCTGCTCAGCGCCCGGTGCTGGGCCACCCGTACTGCGCCGGGTGACATTCCCAACATCTGGCCCGTCTCTTCCGCGGTCAACCCCACCGCGATCCTCAGCAGCAACAGCTCCCGCTGGTTCTCGGGCAAGTTGGCCAGCAGCTTCTTGGCCCACTCGGCGTCGCTGCTCAGCAGCGCCCGCTCCTCCGGGCCCAGGGAGTCGTCCGGGCGTTCCGGCATCTCGTCGGACGGCACGGCCGTCGAGCCGGGGTGACGCATGGCCGCGCGCTGCAGGTCCGCCACCTTGTGCGCGGCGATGGCGAAGACGAACGCCTCGAAGGGGCGGCCGGTGTCCTTGTAGCGCGGCAGCGCGAGGAGGACCGCGACGCAGACCTCCTGGGCGAGGTCCTCGACGAAGTGGCGGGCGTCGCCCGGCAGGCGGGACAGCCTGGTGCGGCAGTAGCGCAGGGCCAGGGGGTGGACATGCGCGAGCAGATCGTGCGTGGCCTGCTCGTCCCCGTCCACGGCGCGATGGACGAGTGCACCGATCGCCCCTTGGGCACAAGCCGCCTCGTCGTCGCGCATCGGTCCATGGTGCCTTGCGGCCGTACGGTCCGCGGCATCACGCCCGATGTTGTGCACTGAAGCGTTATGAGCAGGTGCGCCGGCACTCATCCCCTGCGCCCTCCCCTTCCGCTCGACCGACTCGTCCCCGAGAGACTCCACATCTCAAGGATGCGGCATCCGCGCCGAAACGAGCAGCGGGCACCCGGCAGGCCGCTTTGCCACCACCGCTCACCTTGGGGTAAACACACCGACCCGCGCTGTGAAAAGCAGCCCCGCCCACCACTTGGCGGGCGGGGACTCCCGTGCCCCCGTTGAGGCCCACCTACCGGACCAGGCCCCACCGGAAGCCGAGCGCCACCGCGTGCGCCCGGTCCGAGGCCCCGAGCTTCTTGAACAGGCGTCGGGCGTGCGTCTTGACGGTGTCCTCGGAGAGGAACAGCTCGCGGCCGATCTCGGCGTTGGAGCGGCCGTGGCTCATGCCTTCGAGAACCTGGATCTCACGCGCGGTGAGCGTCGGCGCGGCACCCATCTCGGCGGAACGCAGCCGACGTGGGGCGAGCCGCCAGGTGGGGTCGGCGAGAGCCTGCGTGACGGTGGCGCGCAACTCCGCGCGCGAGGCGTCCTTGTGCAGATAGCCGCGGGCACCGGCGGCGACCGCGAGGGCCACGCCGTCCAGGTCCTCGGCGACGGTGAGCATGATGATGCGCGCACCGGGGTCGGCGGACAGCAGCCGCCGCACGGTCTCGACGCCGCCCAGGCCGGGCATGCGTACGTCCATCAGAATCAGGTCCGAGCGGTCGGCGCCCCAGCGGCGGAGGACTTCCTCGCCGTTGGCCGCCGTCGTCACGCGCTCGACGCCGGGCACGGTCGCGACCGCACGGCGAAGCGCCTCTCGGGCAAGCGGGGAGTCGTCGCAGACGAGGACGGATGTCATGGCCGCCCTCCGCAGCTGATGCACGTCACCTTGAGCCTCCAGGCTGGTACGAAATCGTCACCTGTGCGGTCGACTGTCTCGGACGCCTGCCCGAGCGCTTGTTCCTTCAACCGCCTCCGCCCTCTCAACGACGGTCACTCGAAAGAGTTACGGGGCCATATGCCGTCTTCGGCACTCTACGTGAGGGGGCGGACACGGGGCAGACATGCACGACGGACCCTCAATGTTTCATCACAACCCATGCCCCATTCAGCCCTTTTTCTTCCCATTTATTGGCGTCTGAGGCTAGATTCGCAATGAGTCATATTTTCATCTCCTTAGATCGTAGATGTACGGTCGTGGACACCGTATCCGCCCAGAACGGCTACAAGGGGTCACGCAATGGCAGATTTCTCCCGCCTTCCCGGACCGAACGCGGACTTGTGGGACTGGCAGCTCCTGGCTGCCTGTCGCGGGGTGGACAGCTCGCTCTTCTTTCATCCGGAGGGTGAGCGCGGTGCGGCCCGGAGTGCTCGTGAGAACTCGGCCAAGGAGGTCTGCATGAGGTGCCCGGTGCGGGCGCAGTGCGCGGCGCACGCGCTGGCCGTACGCGAGCCGTACGGCGTGTGGGGCGGCTTGACCGAGGACGAGCGTGAGGAGCTCATGGGGCGGGCGCGCAACCGGCTGGTCTCGGCGTCGACAACCAGCGGAGAGGCTGGCCCGCCCAACTGAAGGAACGTTTCTCCAACACGGGCACGCGCGCGTGCCCGTGCTTTTTGGCTGCGCCGCCGCCTCCGCCGGTGCTGTGGGCCGCACAGGTTCGCCGGGTTGGCGGCTGGATGGATGGGGATGCTCCGACTGCTGGACACGGTCCGGGCCGGTGATCCACCGGCCCGACGAGACCGGCGTTGCCTGGACCCCGGACGGGCGGGAGGCGCTCCCCGCCCGCGCACCCGAGAGGAACCGCACCCGTGAGTGATTGGCAACTGGCCGAGACATTCCGCAGCGCGTCGGGCGACGTCCGCTGGGACAGCCTCGGAAACCCCGACCGGGATCCGGTCGTGCTCCTTCACGGCACACCCTTCTCCTCGTATGTCTGGCGCGCTGTCGCCCGCGCACTCGCTCGGCGCTACCAGGTCTTCGTGTGGGACATGCCCGGTTACGGGGCGTCGGAGAAGTTCGCCGGCCAGGACGTCTCCCTCGCCGCTCAGGGCAAGGTCTTCACCGAGCTCCTGGCTCACTGGGGCCTCGACGAACCTCTGGTGGTGGCCCACGACTTCGGCGGTGCCGTTTCCTTGCGGGCGCATCTGCTGCACGGAGCTCGCTACCGCGCGCTCGCGATGGTCGACCCGGTCGCGCTGGCCCCGTGGGGTTCGCCGTTCTTCCGGCTCGTCGGCGAGCACTCCAAGGTCTTCGAACAACTGCCGCCCGCACTGCACCGCGCTCTGGTGCGCGAGTACGTGAGCTCGGCCAGCAGCCCTGGCCTGCTCCCTGCCGTCCTCGACCGGCTCATCGAGCCGTGGCTCGACGACCTCGGCCAAGAGGCGTTCTACCGACAGATCGCTCAGGCCGATCAGCGGTACACCGACGAAGTGCAGGACCGGTACGGCGAGATCGACTGCCCGACGCTGGTGTGCTGGGGCCAGGACGACACCTGGATACCCGTGGCGAAAGGACGGGAGCTCGCCGCCCGGATCCCTGGCGCGCGACTTGAGCCGATCGCCGGTGCGGGCCACCTCGTCCAGGAAGACGCACCTGCCGAACTCACCTCAAGTCTTCTGGCCTTTCTCCCACAACCGCACTGACGCCCCACACAGCCCGGTGAACCTCCCCGGTCGCTACTAGCGGGCAGCGGCCCGCGTCAGCTGCTCGAGCGTCGCCGCCACCGCCGGCACCTGCGCGAGGTCGGGCAGGGTGAGCGCGACGATCTCCCGCCGCACCGCTGGCTCCAGCGCCACCATGCGCGCGCCTCGCGGCCGTACGGACTCGACGGCGAGCTGGGGCAGGACGGCCACGCCCAGGCCGGCGCCCACGAGGCCGACGACCGCCGGGTAGTCGTCGGTGGCGAAGTCGATACGGGGCGTGAAGCCCGCGCTCTCGCACACCTCGACCAACTGGCCCCGGCAGCGCGGGCATCCCGCGATCCACGGCTCGGCCGCGAGCTCCCCGATGGCGACGGAACCCGAGGGCGCGGTGCGCGCGAGCCGGTGGCGTTCGGGTACGAGCGCGACGAGACGGTCCGTCAGCAGCGGGCGTACGACCAGGTCGTCCCACTCCCCTTCCGGGGCGCCCGCGGCACCCTCGTACCGGAAGGCGAGGGCCACGTCGCAGTCGCCCTCGCGCAGCATCTCGACGGACTGCGGCGGCTCGGCCTCCTCCAGCGAGACGCGGGTGCCGGGGTGTGCGGCGCGCAGGGCGGCGAGGGCGGTGGGGACGAGGGTGGAGCTTCCGCTGGGGAAGGAGACGAGGCGGACGCGCCCCGCCCGCAGCCCGGCGATGGCGGCGACCTCCTCCTCGGCGGCGGTGAGTCCCGCCAGGATCCCGGCGGCGTGCCGCACCAGCGCCTCACCGGCCTGGGTCAGCCGCATCTCGCGCCCGCTGCGGATCAGCAGGGGCGTGCCGACGGACGCCTCCAGAGCCTTCATCTGCTGGCTGACGGCGGGCTGGGTGCAGCCCAGTTCGCGCCCCGCCGCGGAGAAGGAACCGGTGGCGGCGACGGCGCGCAGCACACGGAGATGACGAGCCTCGATCACCCAT
This sequence comes from Streptomyces sp. NPDC093591, assembly GCF_044764885.1. Taxonomy (NCBI): domain Bacteria; kingdom Bacillati; phylum Actinomycetota; class Actinomycetes; order Kitasatosporales; family Streptomycetaceae; genus Streptomyces; species Streptomyces sp. NPDC093591. The sequence goes on along the minus strand of NZ_JBIWIY010000002.1, from coordinate 718,202 downwards.
CGAGCATAAGTGATCCTTGGGAATGGCGCCGAATAATGCGTGGACGCTTTGGCTAGCCCTCGCCTACCGTGCCGCCATGAAGCTTCTGTCTGTGAACCTGGGCCGTTCGAAGGCCGTGCCGTACACGGATAACCCCGAAGGCGTGACCGGCATCGACAAGCAGCCGGTGACGGGGCCGGTGCGGGTGGCGGCGCCCGGGCCCAAGGGCATCGGAGGGAGCGGGCTGGCCGGCGACGCGGTGTGCAAGAAGCAGCACCACGGCGGCGACGACCAGGCCGTGTACGCGATGGCGCGCGAGGACCTCGACGACTGGGAGCGCGAGCTGGGACGGTCACTGACGAACGGCGGGTTCGGCGAGAACCTCACGACCTCCGGCCTGGACGTGTCCGGCGCGCTGATCGGCGAGCGCTGGCGGATCGGGTCCGACGTGGTGCTGGAGGTCACGTGCGGCCGGATTCCCTGCGCCACCTTCCAGAACCACATGGGCGAGAAGCAGTGGGTGAAGCGGTTCACGGCGAAGGGGGCGCCGGGCGCCTATCTGCGGGTGATCGAGCCGGGCGAGATCCGGGCGGGCGATGCGGTGGAGATCATCCACCGTCCGGATCACGAGGTGACGGTGGCGCTGCAGTTCCGGGCGGTCACGACGGAGCGGAAGCTGCTGCCGCGGCTGCTGCCCGCGGGTGAGGCGCTGCACCCGGAGTCGTTGGAAGCGGCACGGAAGTACGTGGCGAAGTACGGGGTCTGACGGGACGTCGGCCGACAGCTGAGGCAGCGGGCGCCCAGCGGTCGCCCGGGCGTGGCACGGCTCCTAGGGGGAAACCCCGTACGAGCGGCGGGGGTTGACTCGGGGTGGTCCGGGGGACGACCCGGATGTTCGGCGGGCGTCGGTCGAGGACGCTCGAAGCATGTCTCGCTTCAAGCGCGTCCTCCTCGTTCTCGGCTCCGCCGTCACGGTCCTCGTGATGGCGGTCGGCGGGCTGTTCGCCTGGCTGTGGACCGGCGCCGACGTGAGCACGGTCGGCAAGGCGTCCTTCGACAACGCGCTGGCGATACCGCCCCTGGCCGAGTCGTCCGTGGACAAGGACGGCACCCGCGTCTTCGACCTGCGTATGCGCGCCGGCGAAACGGAGTTCGAGGCCGGCCTGAAGACCCCGACCTGGGGCTTCAACGGCTCCTACCTCGGCCCGACGCTCCGAGCGGCCCGTGGTGAGAAGGTCCGTGTACGCATAGCGAACGGGCTGGAGGAGGCGTCCGGCGTGCACTGGCACGGCATGCACCTGCCCGCGCGGATGGACGGCGGGCCGCACCAGATGATCGCGGCCGGGGACACATGGACTCCCCACTGGACCGTTAACCAGCCCGCCGCGACGCTCTGGTACCACCCGCACCCGCACGGCGCGACCGAACGGCATGTGCGCAAGGGATTGGCCGGCATGTTCATCCTCGACGACGAGCGGTCCACGAAGCTCGCCCTGCCGAAGCGGTACGGCGTCGACGACCTGCCCGTCATCGTGCAGGACGTGCGCTTCGACGGCGCGAAGCTCGACGGCGACCGCAGGATCATGCGGAACGTCGGCTTCCTCGGCGACCGGACGATGGTCAACGGCACGCTGCGTCCCCACCGGGAGGTCGGCGACGAGCTCATACGGCTGCGGCTGCTCAACGCCTCGACGGCACGCACCTACGCTTTCGGATTCCCGGACGACCGCGCCTTCTCGCTGATAGCGACGGACGGAGGCCTGCTGGAACGGCCCGAGTCGATGGACCGTGTCCAGCTGTCGCCGGGCGAGCGAGCCGAGATCGTCGTGGGGATGCGGGCGGGTGAGCGCGTGATGCTGCGCAGCTTTCCGCAGGACGACTACGGGGACAGCTGGCAGCGAAGGTTCGGTGGAGGCGACGACTCCTTCGACGTCCTGGAGCTGCGGGCGGCCCGAGAGCTGCGGCCCTCGCCCGGGATACCCACCGCGCTGGGCGACTCGGAGACACCCGACGGCACGGATGCGGTGCGGGCCAGGCACTTCGACCTGAAGCGGTCCGGTATCAACGGGCGGTCGATGGACATGGGCCGCGTCGACGAGACGGTCACACGCGGGACGACGGAGGTGTGGACGGTCCGCAACAGCAACGGCATGCCGCACAACTTCCATGTGCACGACGTGCAGTTCCGGGTGCTGGAGGTGAACGGCGAGGCACCGCCGCCGGCGCTGCGCGGGCCGAAGGACACCGTGTTCCTGCCCAACGGGACGACCATGAAGCTGGCGCTGCGCTTCACCGGGCCGGCGGATCCGGACACGCCGTACATGTACCACTGCCATCTGCTGTATCACGAGGACGAGGGGATGATGGGCCAGTTCGTGGTGATGGAGAAAGGGCAACGGGCGGGAGCGCTGTCGGGGGGAGGCGGGTCGCTCGGTCACTCGGGGCACGGCTGAGCAAGGAGCGGAAGCGAGCAGTCCGGGTCACTAATCTTGCGCCATGACAACGGCATTGATTACGGGATCGACCGCGGGCATCGGCGCCGCGTTCGCGCGACGGCTGGCGGCTGACGGGCATGACCTCGTCCTGGTGGCCCGGGACACCAAGCGGCTGCGGGAGCAGGCGACGGAGCTGCACGACCGGCACGGCATCGAGGCGGAGGTGCTGACGGCCGACCTGGCGCAGGACACCGGCATCGAGGCCGTCGCCGCCCGCCTCGGCGACCGCAGGAACCCCGTCGACCTGCTGATCAACAACGCCGGCTTCGGCAACAAGGGCCGCTATCTCGACGTCTCCATGGCCGACGAGCTGATGATGCTCAAGGTGCACTGCGAGGCGGTACTGCGGCTGACCTCGGCGGCGTCTGCGGCGATGCGGGAGCGGGGGCGCGGGGGTGTCGTCAACGTCGCGTCGGTCGCGGCCTTCGTGCCGCGCGGGACGTACGGCGCGTCCAAGGCGTGGGTCGTGCAGTTCACGCAGGGGGCGGCGCGGGATCTGGCCGGGAGCGGGGTGCGGCTGATGGCGCTGTGTCCGGGGTTCGTGCGGACGGAGTTCCATCAGCGGGCGGGGATGGGGACGGACAACATTCCGGGGTGGATGTGGCTGGATGCGGACAAGCTCGTGGCGGCGGCGCTCAACGACCTGGCGCGGGGGAAGTCGCTGTCGATTCCGGATCCTCGGTACAAGGTGCTGATGGGGGCGACGAAGCTGATGCCCCGGGGGCTGCTCGGGGGGATCAGTTCGAAGACGGGGCGGAAGTACGGGCCGCAGTAGGCGCAGGGCCGTCGGCCGGGCGGCGGCGCGGGAAGCCGACGACCAGAGGGACGCTGCCGGGCGCGGACCGGGGCGGGCAGGACCGGCTCGATGTCATGCGCTCCGCGGCCCGGGCCACGGGGATGCGGCCGCCGGCGGGCTCCACCGCGGGGGTAGGTGCACGCCGCAGGAGCGGGGCTGGAGCGTCGGCCGGTCGCCCGGATCCTCCACGCGGTCGGCCGGGCCGGCAGCAGGATGCGGACGCTTCGTGCGGCGGGGGCCCACGGTTCGCGCCGGCCGGCGATTCGCTCAACTCGGCCTCTTGGTCGACCGGTTCCGGCGGGGGGCCACCGCCATGTCCCGTCCCGCGGGCACCGATCGCCGCCTCCTTCGGCGAAGCAGGGCGCCATGGTGTCGGCGCCGACAGGCACAGCGCCCCTTGGGCGGGGAGAATGGTGCTGTTCGGTCGCACCCAGGGGGGCCGGGAGGCCACGACGTCATGACCTTCGTACAGCTCATCGACTGCAGGACCAGCCGCTTCGACGAGATGAACCGGCTGATGGACAGGTGGGTCGAGCAGACCAAGGGAAAGCGGACGGCGACGCACGACATCATCGGGAAGGACCGGTCGGACGCGTCGCACTTCATCGAGATCGTGGAGTTCGCCTCGTACGAGGAGGCGATGCGGAACTCCAATCTTCCCGAGACCGACCGGATCTTCCAGGAGATGGTCGCGCTCTGTGACGAGACGCCGACGTTCACCGATCTCGACGTCGTGCGGGACGAGCAGCTGAACGTGCTGGCCGCGCAGGCCTTCTTCAAGGCCATGGGCAGGATGGAGCCGGAGCGGATCGGTGAGCACCTCACGGACGACTACGTGGATCACGATCCGTCGTATCCGCAGCCCGTGCAGGGCGTCGAAGGGGTGCGTGAGCAGTACGCGGGGTGGCGTGCCGCCTTCGACTTCACGTTCCGGATCGACGATCAGCTGGCCCAGAGCGACCAGGTGTGCACGCGGTGGACGTGGACCGCGCGGCACAAGGGTGAGTTCCTGGGGATTCCGGCGACCGGACAGGACGTGAGCATGCAGGGCATGACCTGGCAGCGGTTCCGGGACGGGAAGATCTGCGAGAGCCACTGGCTCTACGACCGGGCGGGTCTGCTGGAGCAGCTGGGGGTACTCGGTCAGTGACGCCCGCGAAGGGAGAAGCCCCCCGCTGCACAGCAGCGGGGGGCTTCTTCAGGTGGTGCGTGCCTCAGTGGGCGTGGCCGTGGCCGTGACCAGCGGCGGCCGGCTCCTCCTCTTCCTTCTTCTCTACGACCAGGGTCTCGGTCGTGAGGAGGAGGGAGGCGATGGAGGCGGCGTTCTCCAGGGCGGAGCGGGTGACCTTGACCGGGTCGATGACGCCGGCCTTGACCAGGTCGCCGTACTCGCCGGTGGCGGCGTTGTAGCCGTTGCCCTTCTCCAGCTCGGCGACCTTGGAGACGATGACGTAGCCCTCGAGGCCGGCGTTCTCGGCGATCCAGCGCAGCGGCTCGACGGCGGCCTTGCGGACCACGGAGACACCGGTGGCCTCGTCGCCGGTCTTGTCGAGGTTGCCCTCGAGGACCTTGACGGCGTGGACCAGCGCGGAGCCACCACCGGAGACGATGCCCTCCTCGACCGCGGCGCGGGTCGCGGAGATGGCGTCCTCCAGACGGTGCTTCTTCTCCTTCAGCTCCACCTCGGTGGCGGCGCCGACCTTGATCACGCACACGCCGCCGGCCAGCTTCGCGAGGCGCTCCTGGAGCTTCTCGCGGTCCCAGTCGGAGTCGGTGTTCTCGATCTCGGCCTTGATCTGGGCGACGCGGCCCTGGACGTCCTCGGAGTTGCCGGCACCGTCGACGAGGGTCGTGTCGTCCTTGGTGACCGTGACGCGGCGGGCGGAGCCCAGCACCTCGAGGCCGACCTGGTCGAGCTTGAGGCCGACCTCCTCGGAGATGACCGTGGCGCCGGTGAGGACGGCCATGTCCTGCAGCATCGCCTTGCGGCGGTCACCGAAGCCAGGGGCCTTGACGGCGACCGCGTTGAAGGTGCCGCGGATCTTGTTGACGACCAGGGTCGACAGGGCCTCGCCCTCGAGGTCCTCGGCGATGATCAGCAGCGGCTTGGAGGCGCCCGCCTGGATGACCTTCTCCAGCAGCGGCAGCAGGTCCGCGATGGAGGAGATCTTGCCCTGGTTGATGAGGATGTACGGGTCCTCCAGGACGGCCTCCATGCGCTCCTGGTCCGTCACGAAGTACGGCGACAGGTAGCCCTTGTCGAAGGCCATGCCCTCGGTGAAGTCCAGCTCCAGACCGAAGGTGTTGGACTCCTCGACGGTGATGACACCGTCCTTGCCGACCTTGTCCATCGCCTCGGCGATGAGCTCGCCGACCTGCTGGTCCTGGGCGGACAGCGCGGCCACGGCGGCGATGTCGGACTTCTCGTCGATCGGGCGGGCCGAGGCGAGCAGGTCGTCGGAGACGGCCTTGACCGCGGCGTCGATGCCCTTCTTCAGAGCGGCCGGGGAGGCACCCGCGGCGACGTTCTTCAGGCCCTCGCGCACCAGCGCCTGGGCGAGCACGGTGGCGGTGGTCGTACCGTCACCCGCGATGTCGTTGGTCTTGGTCGCCACCTCCTTCACCAGCTGGGCGCCGAGGTTCTCGTACGGGTCCTCGACCTCGACCTCGCGGGCGATGGTGACGCCGTCGTTGGTGATGGTGGGCGCGCCGAACTTCTTGTCGATGACGACGTTGCGGCCCTTGGGGCCGATCGTCACCTTGACCGTGTCGGCAAGCTTGTTGACGCCGCGCTCGAGGGCGCGACGGGCGTCCTCGTCGAACTTCAGGATCTTCGCCATGACAGCGGGAGCCCTCTCGGAATATGGGTGGAAAAGACACTGCGCCCCGGGCGCCCGGCTTCTTATGTGGTCGCGGGGGCCAGGGGCGCAGCTGGAAGCAAAAGGTGCTTCGGGTGAATTACTTCTCGATGATCGCGAGCACGTCGCGAGCCGAGAGGACGAGGTACTCCTCGCCGTTGTACTTCACCTCGGTGCCGCCGTACTTGCTGTACAGCACGATGTCGCCGGTCTTGACGTCGAGCGGCAGACGCTCGCCGTTCTCGAAGCGGCCCGGGCCCACGGCCAGGACGACGCCCTCCTGGGGCTTCTCCTTGGCGGTGTCCGGGATGACCAGGCCAGAGGCGGTGGTCTGCTCGGCGTCGAGCGGCTGGACCACGATGCGGTCCTCGAGCGGCTTGATGGCAACCTTGGAGCTGGTGGTCGTCACGATCCGACCTCCCCCTTCGGAGATCTCACGGGGTTAACTGTCTGAGGTGGCGACCAGGTGGATCCGTCGTCGCGGGTGCCGGACCTGCCCGTCGCGTAGTTGGCACTCTCCAGTGGGGAGTGCCAGAGCCGAGACTATGACCGTGATTAGCACTCGGTCAAGCGGACTGCTAATTCGCTGCGTGTTCGCTGCGCCGGCTGAGCGGGTTTCCGGTGACTGGCGTTGCCGTGGCCGCCCGGGGGCTGCCGCCCCCGGACCCCCGCTTCGGCCCTGGACGGGCCTCGTCCTCAAACGCCGGACGGGCTGGGGTGCCTGGACCGGCGCCGGAAAGTTCCGTCAGACGTAGTCCTCCAAACGGCCTACCGTCAGTCCACTCCTCTGGATCTCCCGCAGCAGCCTCGTCGTTCGCTCCCTCAGGCTCAGGCCGGTCGGTTCACCCGAAGGGACGGAGATGATGTCGCCGGCACGCAGTCGGCCGGGGCCCTTCGCGTACGTCAGTTCGCCGTCGCCCTCCATCGCCGCCCGCCACAACACCACCGCCCGCACGCCGCAGTCGGCTGCCGCGCGGAGCGTGGTGGTGTCGTACGTGCCGTAGGGGGGCCGGAAGAGCTGGGGCCGGATGCCGAAGCGGGCGCGGAGTTTGTTCTGCTGGCCGCAGATCTCGGCGCGCTGGCCGGCGTACGGCAGGCCGCGCAGGGCGGCGTGGTCGAGGGTGTGGTTCTGCATCGACGCGCCCACCGAGCGCAGGCGCGCGAAGTGGCCGTAGCCCGGGCCGACGACGCTGTCCGTGAGGAACATGCTGACGGGCAGCCGCAGCTCGCGGACCATGTCGACGAAGCGGGGGTCCTTCTCGGCGCCGTCGTCGTAGGTGAGGAACACGACTTGGTCGCGGGTGCGGATGCGGTCGACGACGGGCAGCAGACCGCCCCCGGACGGCCGATCACCCAGAGGTGAGCCCTGCCGCCGGGCGGGCGGGGAGGGGGGCGCGGGAAGTGGGGCGGTGAGGCCCCATCGGCGGTACGGCTGTGCTGTGGTCGTCGGCCCCTTCGCCGAACGCGCCTCTTGCGCCGCCCTCTCGGCCGGGCGCCCGACCGACCCGGTCGGCCGGGCGCAACCGGCGAGCACGGCGGCTGCCAGGGCGACGGCCGTCAGGGCCCGTGCCGCCGCCGGAACCCGTACGACTGTCAAGACCTTGAGGGCACGTACGGCCGTGAGAGCCCCCGGCTCGGGCGCCGGCACCGATGCCGGCGCCCGCCTCACAGGTAGTCCTCCAGCCGGGCCACCGCGTACCCCTCGGCCGTCACTTTGTTCAGGAATCGGCGGATCATGTCGGGCATTGTGCCCTTCCAGTCGTCCCGGCCCCGGAAGTGGCTGAGGACGATGTCGCCCGGGCGGATCTTCCGGTCCCACTCGCGGTAGTCCCAGCGGTCGACGAAGACCTCCTCGTTCCACAGGGGGACGTACTCGATGCCGCAGGACTTCGCGGCGCGCAGGCTGTTCCTGTTGTAGTTGCCGAAGGGCGGGCGGAAGAGCAGCGGGCGCTTGCCGTAGCGCTTCTCGATCACCTCCTGCATGCCGCAGATCTCATGCCTTTGGCGGTAGTAGGAGAGGGCCGGGAGGTAGGGGTGGTGGAGGGTGTGGTTGTTCAGGACCACACCGGCGCGCTGCATCCGTTTGAAGTAGCCGTAGTCCTCCTTGATCAGGTAGTCGCTGAGGAAGGCGGTGTACGGCACCTGCAGCTCGCTCATCATCCGCAGGAACGCCGGGTCCTTCTCGGCGCCGTCGTCGATGGTGAGGAAGACGACCCTCTGCTTGGTGGGGACGGTCGTGAAGACCGGCGGGAGGCCGAGTTCCTCGTGCCCGTCGACCTCGAAGCCGTCCCGGGTGGTGATCTCCGGCTTCTTGGCGGGGGGCGGCGGGGGCGTGAGCGGGACGCGTGCCAGGCGCCAGCGTCTCGCTGCGGCGACTCGGGCGGCGTGGGCGGCCTGAGCGGACCGGAACTTCTTGGGCCGGGGGGCTTGGGCGTTCGGGTCCGGGGTTTCGACCGGGGGCGGCGCCTTGAGGGGCTGCCGGCTCGGTGTGGGGCGTACGGCCTCATGTCCGCCTCCACCTCCGCCGCCCTGCCCGCCTCCCCCGCCCTGTGCACACCCCGAGGCGATGGCGGCGACGGTGAGCGCGGCGATTCCGCCGCGGATCCGCGAACGCCCCGCCGTCCCATGACGACACCCCTCGGGTGACCCATTGCGGCGACTTTTGTCATTTTGTCGTACTACTCGCATGGAGCCGGATCCTCGCAGGCACCCGCCCCGAAGATCGGCCGACACCGCCGCCGGAGGCGGACCATCCACCGACTGGCCGACAATGACCCGGTGAACGACCTCGCCTCCTTCTCCCGTCTCCTCAGCCCCGAGGGCAGCGCCCTCCTCGACGCCGTACGCGACACCGACCCCGCCGACGAACTCGCCGTCGCCACCCGGCTGCGCCGCGAGCACCCCGCCGAGCTGGTGTCGGCGGCGCTCGGACAGGCGCGGCTGCGGCAGCGGGCGGCGGCGAAGTTCGGGGCGGTGGACGCGGGGCGGATGTTCTTCACGCCGAACGGCGTCGAGCAGTCGACGCGGGCGAGTGTCGCCACATACCGGGCCGGGCGGATGAGGGAACTGGGGATCGGATCGGTCGCCGACCTGTGCTGCGGGATCGGGGGCGACGCGATCGCGTTGGCGCGGGCCGGGATCCGGGTGCTGGCGGTGGACCGGGATCCGGTGACGGTGGCGGCGGCGCGGGCCAATGCGGAGGGCCTCGGCCTTGCCGGCCTCATCGAGGTGCGGGAGGCCGACGTCACCGAGGTGGACACGACCGGCTACGACGCCGTGTTCGTCGACCCCGGACGCCGGGGCGGTCGCGGCAGGATCTTCGACCCGGAGGCGTATTCGCCCCCGCTGTCATGGGCGGTCGAGGCCGCCGGCCAGGCTCCCCACGCCGCACTGAAGATCGCCCCGGGCATTCCGCACGAGGCCGTTCCGGGCGAGGCCGAGGCGGAGTGGATCTCGGACGGCGGGGACGTGAAGGAGGCGGTGCTGTGGTTCGGCACCGAGCCCGGGGCGATCCGGGCCACGCTGCTGCCGGGGCCGCGCACGCTGCTCTCCCGGGGGCTGCCCGACCCCGAAGTGCGGCCCGTCGGACGGTACTTGTACGAGCCCGACGGTGCCGTCATCCGGGCGCATCTGGTCGCCGAGGTGGCGGACCAACTGAACGGCGGTCTGGTCGACGCGACCATCGCGTACGTCACGGCAGACGAGCTGCACGCGACGCCGTATGCCACGGCGTACGAGATCACCGACCAACTCCCCTTCAATGTGAAGAAGTTGAAGTCCCTGCTGCGCGAGCGGGAGGTCGGCACGCTGACCGTGAAGAAGCGCGGGTCGGCCGTCGAGCCGGAGGAACTGCGGAAGAAGGTCAAGCCGCAGGGGCCCAACTCGGCGACCGTGTTTCTGACGCGGGTGGCGGGGGCGCCGACGATGCTCGTCGGGCGGCCGGCCTAGCCGGAACCGGGTCCGGGTCCGGGTCCGGGGAGCGGGACGAGCGGGTGGTACGAGGTCGACCGTCTTACGAGGCCGCACCCAGCCGCAGGCCATCGTGCCGCCCAGGGCGGCACGGGTGGGCGCGGGCGGCACCCCGTCAGCGCCGGGCTGCGCGACACACACCCGCCCAGCCCTCACACCGCCCGTCAGGCTCCCGTTCGCCCTACAAGACCTCCGTCGCCCGGCGCAGCAGCATCTCCCGCTCCCGCTCGTTGCGCGTGAGCCCCGCCGCCCGCTCGAACTCCGCCCGTGCGTCCGCCGTACGGCCGAGGCGCAGCAGCAGGTCGCCGCGCACGCTCGGCAGCAAGTGGTAGTCCCGCAGGGCGGGTTCGGTGGCGATCGCGTCGACGATCTCCAGGGCGGGTGCCGGGCCGTCCGCCATCGACACGGCGACCGCGCGGTTCAACTCGACCACGGGGGAAGGGGATCGGGCGGACAGCAGGCCGTACAGGGTGGCGATGGTCTTCCAGTCCGTCTCCTCGTACGTGTACGCGTGCGCGTGGCAGGCGGCGATCGCGGCCTGGAGGGCGTACGGGCCCGGTCCACCCGTGGCGGTGGCATCGGCGCGGCCCAAGGCCTTGATGCCGCGCGCGATGAGCATGCGGTTCCAGCGGCGGCGGTTCTGGTCCTTGAGGAGGATCGGTTCGCCGGACGGGCCGGTGCGGGCTGCCGCGCGGGACGTCTGGAATTCCAGGAGGGCGGTCAGGCCGTGCACCTCCGGTTCCTTCGGCATCAGTGCCGACAGCACGCGGGCCAGCCGCAGCGCGTCCTCGCACAGGGCCGGGCGCAGCCAGTCGTCGCCGGCGGTGGCGGCGTAGCCCTCGTTGAAGATCAGGTAGATGACGTCGAGGACCGAGCCCAGGCGGGCCTCGCGGTCGGGGCCGTACGGGACCTCGAAGGCGACGTTCCTCGTGGCGAGCGTGCGCTTGGCGCGGACGATGCGCTGGGCGATCGTAGGCTCCGGCACCAGGAACGCCCGGGCGATCTCCGGCGTCGTCAGGCCGCCGAGGAGGCGGAGCGTGAGGGCGATGCGGGCCTCGGGAGACAGCACGGGGTGGCAGGCGGTGAAGACGAGCCTCAGCAGGTCGTCGTCGATGTCGTCGGGGTCGGCCGGCTCCTCGGGCGGGGCCGTGGTCTCCAGGTCCCGCCCGATCTCCGCCAGTTTGCGGGCGTAGTTCTCGCGGCGGCGGATCAGGTCCACGGCGCGGTGCCGGGCGCTGGCCATGAGCCAGGCGCCCGGGTTGTCGGGGACGCCGTCGCGGGGCCACTGCTCCAGGGCGGCGACGAGCGCGTCCTGGGCGAGTTCCTCGGCGATGCCGACGTCGCGGACGATGCGGGCGACGCCGGCGATGATGCGCGGGGATTCGATGCGGAAGACGGTTTCGACGGTGCCGCGCGGGTCGGCGGTGGGCTGCGGGGTCACAGCCCACCATGCAACACCTGTACGGCCATGGATCCAAGGAGGGCAGGTCAGCCCTCGGCGATCTCCCGCACCTCGCAGGTGACCTGCCATTCCTCCCCGTGGACCTTCAGGAACCGCGACGCCCACTCCAACGCCTCGGCCTTGTCCTTGCACTGCATGATCGCGTAGCCGCCGATGACCTCCTTGGACTCGGTGAAGGGCCCGTCGGTGACGGAGGTCTTCGCGCCGTCCCAGTGCACCCGGGTGCCTTGCGACGACGGAGTGAGCCCTGCCGTGTCGAGCATCACGCCGGCCTTGGTGATCTCCTCCAGCAGTTCCCCCATGCGCTGCATCAGCTCAGGACTGGGGCCCTCGGCGGGGGCGGTGGACTCGTCGATCCGGACGAGGGACAGGTAACGCGGCATGGTGACTCCTCAGGGTTCGCTGACCGGTTCCTTCCCGGCCTCTCACCCCTGCGTCGAACGGGAGGCTCCCGGATCGACACGCTCGCCGGAATTTCTCGAATCTTTTTCTCCGGCGGGCGTTTCCGCAGGCAGAGGCCCCTTCCCATGCAGCGCACCGGCGGCCAGTGCGGCCGCGGCGAGCAGCCCCGCCGCCACCCAGTACGCCGCCGCGTACCCGTCGACGAGGCCCTCCGCCCCCTGCGCCCCGTCCCCGCCGGCATTCGCCGCCACCGTCACCAGCACCCCGAGCCCCACGGCCCCGCCCACCTGCCGCGCACTGTTGAGCAGCCCGGACGCCATCCCGGTGTCCTCCGGCGCGACGCCTTCCGTGGCGGCCGTCCCCAGCGGTACGAAGCACATGCCGATGCCGACCGAGGCGACCGCCGACGGTCCGAGGACGGAGAGCAGGAATCCGCCGTCCACCGCCACCGCCGCCGCGAACCACGCGATCCCGGCCGCCCCGAGCAGCCCACCGACCAGCAGCAGCGCCCCGGCCCCGAACCGCCCGACGGTGCGCGCGGCGATCACCGACCCGGCCACGACCCCGACGCAGAACGGCAGGAAGGCGCTCCCGGCGGCGGTGGGGCCGTATCCCAGCACCTGCTGCATGTAGAGGGAGGTGAAGTAGAAGGCGGCGAACTGGCCCGCCGACATCAGCAGCGCGAAGACGTTCGCCGCGAGCACCGGCCCCCGGGTCAGGAGCCCGAGCCTGAGCAGCGGCTGCCGTACGCGGGTCTCCACCACGGCGAAGACCGCCAGCAGGACGACACCCGCGCCGAGCACCCCACCGGTCCCCCAGGCCGTCCAGCCGTGGGTCCCGGTCCGCATCAGCCCGAGGACGAGCAGCGAGGTTCCGGCGGTGACGAGGAGCGCGCCGAGGGCGTCTAGGCGCGGCCGGCTCCCGCTCGCCCGCCGGTCGTCGGCGGGTACACCGGGCCGTACGACGGCCAGTACGGCGAGCACGACGGGCACGTTGACCAGCATGACCGCCCGCCAGCCGAACCAGTCGGTGAGCAGCCCGCCGGCGAGCACCCCGACGGCCCCGCCGGCCGCACCGGCGGCGCCCCACAGCCCGAGGGCCCGTGAACGGGCCGCCCCCGCCGGAAAGTTGACCGTGATCAGGGCGAGCGCGACCGGCGACAGCAGGGCCGCGCCCACCCCCTGCACCGCCCGGGCCGCGATCAACTGCCCCGGCGCCTGGGCGAGTCCGCCGACGAGGCTCGCGAGCCCGAAGACGACGAAGCCGACCACGAGCACCCGCCGCCGTCCGGCGACGTCGGCGAGCCGCCCGCCGAGCATGAGTAGCCCGCCGAAGGTGAGCGCGTAGGCGTTGACGACCCAGGCCAGCGCCCCGGCGTCGAAGCCGAGGCCGGTGCCGATGTCCGGGAGGGCGACGTTGACGACGGACATGTCGAGGGAGACGAGGAACTGCACGGTGAGCAGGACCGGCAGTAACCAACGGGAGGGGGATGTCTGCGAGTTCACCATGCCGTGCAGATTAATGTACGCGTATAGAAAATAGCTATACGCGTACAGAAAGCCACAGTGGAGAATGCTCGCGTGACGGACAAAGGGCAGGCGGGCAGCGGCCGGAAGCGCACGGTGGGCCGCCCCCGCCGTATCGAGGCGCAGCAGATCGTCGACGTGGCGCGGCGGATCATCCGGGAGGAAGGCGTCGAGGCGGTCTCGATGCGCCGGGTCGCCAAGGAGGTGGGCGCGACGCCGATGGCGCTGTACCACCACGTGCGCGACAAGGACGAGTTGCTGCTGCTGACCCTGCAGGGCATGGCGGCGACGTTCCCGCGCCCGGCGCTCCCCGCCGACCCCCGTGACCGTCTCCTGACCACGGCCGTCCACATGCACACGATCCTCAGCGAGGTGCCCTGGGTCCTCGACGTACTGAGCCTCGGCGACCTCACCGACAAGGAGGCGCTGTGGATGCCCGAGGAGATCATCGGCTCGGCCATCGCCTGCGGCCTGACCCCCACCCAGGCCCTGCACGCCTACCGCACCATCTGGTACGTCGTCTACGGCGCCCTGGTCTTCCAGCGAGCCGACGCCCGCCGCGCCGCCGACCCCGAACGCCGGCCGTTCTTCCCGACCTTCCTCACGGAGGAGGACGCGGTGGCGCTGCCGCGGATGACCGAGATGGCGGCGAACTGGCAGGAGAGCAAGGGGCGTTACGACATCGCCGAGCAGCTGGAGGCTGTGGTGGACGGGCTGCTGCGGAAGGGGCGCCGACACGCCTCACAGTCCCCGAACTCCTAGCCACTTCGAAGTCAGGTCAGGTCAGGTCACTGACATCCCACACGCGAACGGTCCCGTCGGCGCTGCCGGTGGCCAGCCAGCGGCCGTCGGAGCTGAAGTCCATGGAGTGGACCGCGGACATGTGTCCGTGGAGGGTCTTCAACCGGGTCGGTCTCGCCGCGATCGACCACAGCTCGACGGTCCCGTCGGCCCCCACGCTGTGGGTGTCCTCCACCAGCGGCCCGCAGGCGAGCACGGGTGCCGTCGGATGGAGCGCGGCGCTGTGCATGCCGGGGTACAACGCGAAGGGTGCCCACTGCCCGGCGGCGGCCCCGGGCCGCCACAGCTCGCCGCCCCGCTCACTCCACACCAGCAGACAGTCACCACGGAGGTTGGCGATCACGGCGACATCCGTCTCGTCGACAACCTTCCCAGCAGGCCTGAAAAGGTTCCGCGCCCCCGAGAATCCCGGAACCGGGTGCGCCCGCGCGCCTTCCCAGTCGAGGACCGCCACCTCGCCCCCGGGGAAGAAGGCAGCCGCTCGGGCCGGCATCGTTTCCCAGGCCTTCCGGTGCTCGGTGCGCTCCAGCCGGCCCTCGGCATCGATGCGTCTCAGGAAAAAGTTGACCTGGGAGTCGTCCTGGTCGTTGAAGACGGGACCGGCGAGGTAGTCGCCGGTCCGGCTGAACTGGACAGAGAACGGCGAGTTGACCTTGGCCTCGGCATCCGCCAGCCGCGGTACTCGTCCTCGCAGGTCCCAGAGCCGCAGCCCCTTCGCGCTCGTGACGGCGAGGAATCCGCCGGCCGGGTGGAAGGCCATGGATCCGTAGCCTGGTTCCAAGAAGTACTCGTCATGGTCCCGCAGCGAAGTGCGCGGTTCGATCAGCGATTGCTGCCCGCCCAGACGGCTGCCCCACCAGACCCCGCCGTCCATATCCCCCCAGAAGACGTCTGTCGTCTTCGGCCGGAACACCACCGCGGCCACATACGAGTCCGCAGGCCCCGAGAACGTCGCCACGCTCTCGTCCCGGTGATGCCGGATCACCGACCCCGTCCCGGCGACCGCGGCCGCCGCTCCCGCCGCCAGCACCACGCGACGCCGTACGGCCGCCGCCTCCGGCCGATGTCGCGACGGCCGGGGTTCCTCGTAGGTCGGCCGCCCCGCGAGTGCCTCCTGGAGGCGGATGTGGCGGAACTGGTACGCCCCGCCCGACTGCCGGAGGATCTCCCGGCGTCGGGCGTCCGCGAGGAACGTCATCAGCCGCCATGGCAGCCTGCCGCTCGCGGCGAGCCAGATCCGGGTCAGGAGGAAGCGGGGCCATGCGCGGGACAGCAGGACGAGGAGGGCGAAGAGCGTCGCGGGCAACAGGTACGGCACACCGAAGCCGAAGGCCTCCATGCCGTACTCCTGGCCCGACTGCCGCCAGTTGGCCGTGGCGTATTCCCCGGCCTCACCGTCTCGCGGCCAGCCCGGCCAGCCGTTGACCGAGCGGAACGCCAGACCGCCGCCCAGCAGCCCCGCCTGGAACCCGGGCAGTGCCGTCGCGCCCATGACCACGCCGGCCACCAGTGCTCCGGCCAGCGCCGAACGCCGGTCCTGCGCGAGGGAGTTCGCGGGGCTCACCTGAGTGGCTCTGGACGGCGGCGCGTTCAGCCAGTTGTGCGCGGCAAGAGCGAGCCCCATGACGACGCTCAGCGCGAGGCAGACCGTGAGCAGTGTGGCGACCGCCTCGGCGCTCTGCAGTGTCCCCGGTCCCAGCGTCGTACCGAGGATGGTGACGAGGGTGATGGCCGTGGCCACAGGGGCGATGAAGGCCAGGCACAGCACGACACCGTTGCGGAACCCTCGTCGCAGCCGCTGGGCCGAGCCGTGCAACGACCAGGACAGGCGGCCGGGAAGGGGATCTCCCACCATGTACCAGACGATGGAACCGAACAGCGCGAAGCCCGCACCGATCGCCAACGTCAGAGCGGCCACCGAGCTGAACGCCTCGGCGCCGTGAATCCCCGCTGTCATGGCGACCCACACCGAGGCCCCGAAGGCGAGTACGAGCCCCAGAACGAGTCCGGTGACCGGTCCGACCCAGGTCGGCAGGAGCCGCCCGCCCATCAGCCACCAGGCCAGATCCCGTTCCCGGTGGTCATGCAGATAGCCGGCGAGGAATGTCAGCCAGCGCCGCGCCTGTTCGGGCCGCCACCGCTGTCGTACCGCCGCACCCTCGGGCGGCCTCGGGTCCGGGGCGTACGCCGCGTCCACCACCTGGTGGGTGAGGTGGTCCTCGACCGCGTACCGGCAGTCGAACCGGCCTCGATCGAGGAGCTCGGCCGGATCCCCGCCGTCCGCGCCACCGCGCTGGTACACGAGGCGGACCGTCGTCACCATCAACGGTGTGGACAGAGCTTGGGCCAGCGGGCCGTCCGGCTCGGCGTCCAGGCGGGCGAAAACCCCGTCCCACGCCACCCCCTGCGGCCACTCCGTGTCCCGCAGATAGGAGATGACGTCTGCGGGCGGTACCGGCAGCACTTCCACCACCGGCGCGCGGCGCAGCCTCGGAGCTCCGCCGCGGATGAGTTCCTCGTACTCCACGGCGCGGCAGGTGACGACGACGGGCCGTTCGCCGCCGATGGCGTGGTTGATGCCCCGGATCGCGCCGCGCCGGGCGGACTCGGGGATCTCGTCGAGTCCGTCGAGTACGGGGAGCAGCAGGCCGTGGGCCAGCACGGTGCGCGGGATCTCCTGACGGCCGCTGTAGTACGGGACGGCGAGGGAGCGCACGATCCAGTCGTCCAGGCCCTCCCGCAAGGGGTCCCAGGAGGAGACCGGGAGCAGGACGGGGACGAGTGTTCCGGGCTCGCGGGCTTCCAGGAGCCCCAGCGTCAGCAGCATCGCGAGCACCGTCTTGCCCGCGCCGGGCTCACCGATGACGACCAGTCTGCCCTGCGCCATCTGGCCGTAACCCTCGGCGAGTTGGGCAGTGGCCTGATCGAATCGCCCGGCGAGGCGGCCATCGAGACGGACCCGCACCACCCTGCCGCCCGTCGGCACGGGGGCACCCGTGCGCAGCTCGTCGGCGACCTCCCGGTCCGTCGTCGCCCAGGCGAGCGGCAGTACCCGGGGGTCGCGCAGTCGCCTGGCCTCCGCTTCCTCCAGCCACTGCGCCCTGAGCGTCCTCGCGAGGTCGTCCGCGTACTCCGCCGGATCGGGCGCCGTCGGCTCCTGGCGGAAGAAGTCCGCGAGGGCCAGCAGCAGCGAGGCGATGCCCACGAAGAGCCCTGCCACCGTGGCCAGGTGATCGGCCTTCCCGCCCACCGTCATCCACACGGCGAGACCGGTCGACCCCGCTCCGACGCCGGCGAAGAGGCCGTCGCGGAGGAAGCGCCGGCGCGTACGCGTCCGTCTCAACGGCCCCCGAAACACAGCTCGATTATGGGCGCACGCAACTCTCCGCGTCCCTCCGCTCACGCGAGGAGGGAGGGCTCACGGTGAGCGCGCGGAGTCATCTCGGGCGCACGGGGACCCACGCCCTCCTACCGCAACGACTCCCACAACTCCCCCGCCTCCGGCTCCCGCGCCACCACCCGGTTCGCGTCCGACGCCGCCGTGACCACCGGCATCGTCACCGTCTTCACCTCGCCCGCCGACAAGCCCTTCAGGCTTTCGCCGAGGGACATCAGCTCGCTCAGCGAGTCCAGGCCGGTGTCGGTCGTCAGGCTGCCCGTCACCGCGTCGGCGACCTCGTAGAGCTGGGTGGGGTCGGTGAGGAGGTCGGTCGAGGAGATCTGTTCCAGCAGCGCCTTCACCAGTTTCTGCTGCAGGCCTATGCGGCCGAGGTCGCTGCCGTCGCCTATGCCGTGCCGGGTGCGCGCCAGGGCGAGGGCCGTCTCGCCGTCGAGGTGGTGGGTGCCCGCTTCGAGCGTCAGGTGGCTGTCCTCGTCGTCGATGTCCTCGTCCGTCGTCACCGTCACGCCACCGAGGGCGTCCACCAGCTTCGCGAAGCCCGAGAAGTCGATCTCGATGTAGTGGTCCATGCGGACGTCCGTGAGCGACTCCACCGTCTTGACCGCGCACACCGGCCCGCCCACCGAGTACGCGCTGTTGAACATCGCGCTGTACGCCACCTCCGTCGAACCGCCCGACGGCAGCGGGCAGGACGGTCGTGTGACCAGCGTGTCGCGCGGGATGCTCACCACCGTGGCCGAGGTCCGGCCCGCGTCGATGTGGACCACCATCGCGGTGTCCGAGCGGGCGCCGGTGCTGCTGCCGCCGCCCAACGCCTGGTTCTCGTCGCCGCTGCGCGAGTCCGAGCCCAGGACCAGGATGTTCAGCGCCTCGGTCGGCAGCTCGGACGCCGAGGCGGAGGCCGACGGCGTCGTCACCGACTTCGCCGGGCGGTTGTCGCCGAGGGCGTTGTTGATGTCGACGCTCTTGATGTTGCCGTTCAGGTGCCAGTAGGCCCAGCCCGCGGAGCCCGCGCCCAGCACCAGGGCACCCGCGAGGACGAGGCCGGCGGTCTTCAGCACTCTCGACCGCCGGCCCACGCGTCTGCCGTCGTCCCCGTTCTCGTCTCGTCCGGTCACAGGCAGGAACGTAAGTCCGAATTATTACGGGCAGGAACGTCAGACCGGGTTTTCTTCGGAAAATCTCAGACTTCTCAGCCCAGCGTCACGGTCGGCACCGGATTGCTGCCGCTCCACGATCCGTTGAAGCCGAAGGTCACCGAACCGCCGTCGGGAACCGTCCCATTGTACGAGGCGTTGGAACAGGTGACGGTCGCCCCCGACTGCGTACAGCTCGCGTTCCAGGCCTGCGTGAGCTGTTGTCCCGCGCCGAAGGTCCAGCTCACCTTCCAGGACGACAGTGCCGCCCCCGAGCAGGCGATCCTGACCTGCCCGGTGAAGCCGGTGTTCCACTGGCTGGGCAGGCTGTAGGCCGCCGTGCAGGCGTCCGTGGGAGGCGGTGTCGTCGTGCCGCCGCCCAGCGACTCGGCGATCGCGTGGTACGCCGGTTTCGGCGCGTAGTTCTCGTCGTACGGCGTCGCCGCGCCCTGCCCCGGGAAGGTGCTCGGGATCCAGGAGTCGGAGTCGGTGAAGCCCCAGACGGTGACGCCGACGCACCGCGACACCGCGAGACAGGCGTTCATGACGGCCTTGTAGTCGGCGGCCTGCTGCGTCAGCTTGGCGCTGTCCGCGGGCAGTTGCATACGGATGTCCAGCTCGGTGATCGCCACGTCGACGCCGAGGTCGGCGAACCGCTGGATGTTCTGCTGCATCGTCGACGGGACCTGGCCGAGGATCAGGTGGGCCTGGAGGCCGACGCCGTCGATCGGGACGCCGCGCTCCTTCAGGGACTTGACCAGGTTGTACAGCGCCGTGCTCTTCGCGTTGACGCCCTCGACGTTGTAGTCGTTGATGTACAGCTTGGCGCTCGGGTCGGCGGCGCGCGCCGCGGTCAGGGCCTGGGCGATGTAGTCGGCGCCGAGGCCGTTGTACCAGAGGGTCTGCCGGTAGGTGCCGTCCTCGTTGAACGGCTCGTTCACCACGTCCCAGGTCGCCAGCCTGCCCTTGTAGCGGCCGACCTCCAGCGCGATGTGGTCGTTCATCAGCTGGCTCAGCTGGGCCGGTGTCCAGCTGCCGTTCGTCAGCCAGCTCGGGTTCTGGCTGTGCCAGACCAGGGTGTGGCCGCGCACCTGCTGGCCGTGCGCCTCGGCGAAGGCGACGATCTGGTCGGCCTCGGCCCAGTTGAAGCTGCCGCGTGTCGGCTCGACCGAGCCCCACTTCATGGCGTTGCCGGGGGTCAGCGCGTTGAACTCCCGGCCCGCGATGTCGCCGTAGGTGCCGGTGAGTTTGGAGCCGGTGACGGCCGTACCCATGACCTTGCCCTTGGCGGCGGCGAGGTCGCGCAGCGGGGTGTCGGCGGCGTGCGCCGCGGGCGCCGTGAGCAGAAGGGCTCCGACAGTCGCGATGCCGGTGAGAAGGGAACCGAGCGATAAGCCTGTTCTCAGAGATCTCATTGCGGGTGCCTCCGAAAGTTTCGGTCGAACAACCGACTGGCTTCGGTGCAGTGTGGGACGCCACGGAACACCCGTCAATACAGCAACACGCCTCTCCCCCTAAACCGCGGGAGGCGTCCCCGTACTGCTGCGCACCACCAGACTCGTCGCCAGCTCCACCCGCGTCGCCGCCGGTGTCCCCTCCTCCCGCGCGAGGTCGAGGACCAGCTTCGCCGCCGCCTCCGCCATCTCCGTCAGCGGCTGCCGTACGGTCGTCAGCGGCGGCCCCACCCAGCGCGCGATCGGCAGATCGTCGAAGCCGACCACGCTCAGGTCCTCCGGAATCCGCAGGCCCAGCTCGCGCGCGGCCTCGTACAGCCCGAGCGCCTGGAGGTCATTGCCGGCGAAGACGGCGGTCGGCCGGTCCGGGCGGCGCAGCAGCTCCAGGCCCTGCCGGTAGCCGGTCTCGTGGTGGAAGTCGCCGGGCCGGATCAGGTCCTGGTCGACCGGGAGCCCGGCCGTCTCCAGGGCGGCCCGGTAGCCGTCGATGCGGGCGCGGCTGCACATCATCCGCGACGGCCCGGTGATCGCGCCGATCCTGCGGTGACCCAGCTCGACCAGGTGCCGGGTGGCGGCGAGCCCGCCCTGCCAGTTGGTCGCCCCGATGGACGGCACGTCGGCGCCCGGGTCGCCCGCCGGGTCCATCACCACGAACGGGATCGACCGGCTGGTGAGCAGGGCGCGCTGGGACTCGTCGAGGCCGGACAGCACGAGGATCACGCCGTGCGGGCGGCGGGCGGCGACCTGGTCGGCCCAGGTCCGGCCGGGGGTGAGCCGCCCGGCGCTCTCGCTCAGCACGACGCTCAGCCCGGCGTCCCGGGCGACGTTCTCCACACCCCGGATGACCTCCATCGCCCACGCGCTCTCCAGCTCGTGGAAGACCAGGTCGATCAGGGGTGAACGGCTCGCCTCCGCCCGCCGTCGACGGTAGCCGTGGGCGCGCAGCAGCTCCTCGACCCGGCTGCGGGTCGCCGGAGCGACATCGGCCCGTCCGTTGAGGACCTTCGAAACAGTCGGCGCAGACACGCCGGCCTCGCGGGCGATCTCGGCGAGCGTCGCGGTCTGCGGGGACCGCCCGGCCGACGGGGATGTCGTCCGGGTTTCACGTGTTGTCGTCCGGCTTTCAGCGGGCTCCGGGGGTGTCATGGCGGCGATCGTATCCCTGCGCGCCCTCTTGACGAACCCTTCTCACCGCCCCTAGGTTCCCGGAACATTCGAGGTGAACAACGAAACATTCGCGAGAGGGCCGTCCCGTCACCGCCCCGACAGGAGTTTCCAGCCATCGCCCGGACAGGAGATTCATGACCACCGCCCCCTGGCGCGACCCCGCCCTGCCCGCCGCCGCCCGCGTCGACGACCTCCTCTCCCGGATGACCCTTCAGGAGAAGACCGCCCAGCTGTACGGCGTGTGGGTGGGCGCCGCCACGGACGGCGACGGAGTCGCCCCGCACCAGCACGACATGACAACCGACTACGAGTGGGACGAACTGATCGCCCTCGGCCTCGGCCAGCTCACCCGCTCCTTCGGCACCGCCCCCGTGGACCCGGCGCTGGGCGCGCGGGCACTGGCCCGCGCCCAGCGCCGTATCACCGCCGCCGGGCGCTTCGGCATCCCCGCGGTCGCCCACGAGGAGTGCCTGGCCGGCTTCACGGCCTGGCGGGCCACCGCCTACCCGGTGCCGCTGGCGTGGGGGGCCTCCTTCGACCCGCCGCTCGTCGAGGAGATGGCCCGGCGCATCGGCGAGGACCTGCGCTCGGTCGGCGTCCACCAGGGTCTGGCGCCCGTCCTGGACGTCGTACGCGATCCGCGCTGGGGCCGGGTCGAGGAGACCATCGGCGAGGACCCGTACCTGGTCGGCACGGTCGGCGCGGCGTACGTGCGGGGCCTGGAGTCGGCCGGGGTCGTCGCGACGCTCAAGCACTTCGCCGGGTACGCGTCCTCGGCGGGCGCCCGCAACCTCGCGCCCGTACGCGCGGGCATCCGCGAGTTCGCGGACGTCACCCTGCCGCCGTTCGAGATGGCGCTGCGCGAGGGCGGGGCGCGCTCGGTGATGGCGGCGTACAACGAGACGGACGGGGTACCGGCCTCCGCCGACCCGGCGCTGCTGACCGAACTCCTGCGGGAGCAATGGGGTTTCACGGGCACGGTGGTCTCCGACTACTTCGGCATCGCGTTCCTGGAGAACCTGCACCGCGTGGCGGGCTCACCGGCCGAGGCGGCGCACGCGGCGCTGGCGGCCGGCATCGACGTGGAGCTGCCGACCCTGAAGTGCTACGGCAGGCCGCTGGTGGACGCCGTCCGGGCGGGCGAGGTCCCGGAGGAACTGGTGGACGGCGCGGCCCGCCGGGTCCTGCTCCAGAAATGCGAACTGGGCCTCCTGGACGAGGACTGGACCCCCGAGCCGACGACGGCACCCGTCGACCTGGACTCCCCCGCGAACCGCGCCCTGGCCCGCCGGGTGGCCGAGGAGTCGGTGGTCCTGCTGGACAACCCGGACGGCGTCCTGCCCCTCCCCCCGGACGCCCGTATCGCGGTCGTGGGCCCGCGCGCGGCCGACGCCCTGGCGATGCTGGGCTGCTACTCCTTCCCGTCCCACGTCCTCACGCACCACCCCGAGGTGCCGATGGGCATCGAGATCCCGACGGTCCTGGAGGCCCTGCGCGCCGAACTTCCGGACGCCAAGGTGACGTTCGCCGAGGGCTGCGGCGTCTCGGACCCGAACACGGCGGGCTTCGAGGAGGCGGTGGCGCGGGCCTCGGAGGCGGATGTGTGCCTGGCGGTGCTGGGCGACCGGGCGGGGCTGTTCGGCCGGGGCACCTCGGGCGAGGGCTGCGATGCGACCGACCTCCGGCTGCCGGGTGCGCAGGGAGATCTGCTGGACGCGCTCGTGAACACGGGCGTCCCGGTGGTGCTGGTCCTGCTCACCGGCCGCCCGTACGCGCTGGGCCGCTGGCACGGCCGTCTGGCCGCGGTGGTCCAGGCGTTCTTCCCGGGCGAGGAGGGCGGCCCGGCGGTGGCGGGAGTGCTGTCGGGCCGGGTCAACCCGTCGGGGCGGCTGCCGGTGAGCGTGCCGCGGGAGCCCGGGGGCCAGCCGTGGACGTATCTGCAGCCGCCGCTGGGGCTGGCGGGGGAGGTCAGCAACCTGGATCCGACGCCGCTGTACGCGTTCGGGCACGGGCGTTCCTATACGTCGTTCGCGTGGGAGTCCGTCGAGTCGGGGGCGGCACAGGCGGAGATCGGCACGGACGGCTCGTACGACGTGTCGGTGACGGTCCGCAACACGGGCGACCGCGAGGGCGCGGAGGTCGTGCAGCTGTACCTGCACGACCCGGTGGCTTCGGTGACCCGCCCGGACGTCCGGCTGGTCGGCTACCAGCGGGTGGAGCTGGCGGCCGGCGAGGCGGCGCGGGTGACCTTCCGCTTCCATACGGATCTCTCGGCGTTCACCGACCGTTCAGGCCGCAGGGTGGTCGAGCCGGGCGCCCTCGAACTACGTTTGGCCTCGTCCAGCGCGGACGTACGCCACACGGCACGGCTGAACCTCACGGGCCCCGTCCGGGTCCTCGGCCCCGACCGGCTGCTGCGGTGCGGGACGGAGGTGTCGGGGGTGGGGTAGCCCTCCGCGTCAGGAGCGCCAGGGGGTGCCATGGACAGGTACGTTCACCACCAGCTGCGGGCCGTCGTCTCGATCCTTGCCGCCGGTGCCGTCGCCGCCACCGCGGCCGGTGTCGTCCGCGGGTTCTCGCCGCCTAAGGCCGAGGGACTGCGCTTCGCCGCGATCCTGTTCGCCCTCCTGCTGGTGTCGACACTCCTGAAGGCGACCAGGATCAAGGGGTTCAGCGACGTACGGCACTTCGAGGCCGCCGTGCCCCTCGACGACACCGCCGTGGTCCTGCCCACCGACGGCTTCCTGCGCGACCAGCCGTTCAGCCGGAAGCTGTTCGTGCTGTACCTGATGCTCACGCTGCCCGTGTCGGTGTTCTGGGAGCCGTGGATCGTCCTGTTGCCGCTGGGGTCGGCCCTGGACTGGCTGGGGCAGGCCGCGGTGGCCGTCCACTGGGAGCGCCGGCACGGCAGGACCGTGTGGCGAGGCCACGTCGGGAGCAGGCCGTGGGAGCTCTCGGTCAGCTCACGTCCACCGACTCGAACCGCCACCGGTGCACAGCCCGCGTGACCAACCCGGCGGCCGGTTCCGGCAGTTCGGGCAGCCCGGCGTCGTAGGCCGCGTCCCACCACGTGATCACCAGCACCCGGTCCTGGGGCGCGCGGAAGGCCTCCCGGCGCAGGGGCTCGGCGTCGAGCTCCTGCGCCCGCGCCCAGGCGAGCAGCTCCTCTCCCCGCCCCGGAACCGCCCGCGCCTCCCACATCAAGGCGACCGTCACGAGTACAGGTTCTCCTTGCTGACCTCGTGCACATGGTCGTGACCGTGAGCGTGCCCGTGGGCGTGACCCTGGCCCTGGTCACCGAAATCCCCCGGCACATGAGGATCCGTCACCGGCAGCGAAGAGTCCGCCGACAGGTCCCAGCCGGACGCGGGCCGGTTGCGCGCCACCATCTCCGCACCCAGCGCCGCCACCATCGCCCCGTTGTCCGTGCACAGCTTCGGCCGGGGCACCCGCAGCCGGATCCCGGCCGCCTCGCACCGCTCCTGGGCCAGCGCCCGCAGCCGGGAGTTGGCCGCCACACCGCCGCCGATCATCAGGTGGTCGACGCCCTCGTCCTTGCAGGCGCGGACGGCCTTGCGGGTCAGCACGTCCACGACCGCCTCCTGG
Source organism: Streptomyces sp. NPDC093591 (assembly GCF_044764885.1). Taxonomy (NCBI): domain Bacteria; kingdom Bacillati; phylum Actinomycetota; class Actinomycetes; order Kitasatosporales; family Streptomycetaceae; genus Streptomyces; species Streptomyces sp. NPDC093591. Next base: position 693,151 of record NZ_JBIWIY010000002.1, on the reverse strand, counting down.
AAGGAGGCCGCGACATCCCGCACCGGAACCTCCTCGCCCGCCGCCCGCTTGGCCTCGATCCAACGGGCGACCGCCGTCTTGAGGCCGGAGAAGGAGAAGTCGTACGCCGGATCGCGCGGCCCGGTCAGACCGCGCGGGAAGGCGATCGCCGCCGGGTCGCCCTCGCGCGCGTACCGGTCGATGACCGGCCCGCCCGGGAAGCCCAGGTTCAGCACGCGGGCGATCTTGTCGAACGCCTCGCCCGCCGCGTCGTCGATGGTCGCGCCCATCGGGCGGACGTCGGAGGTGATGTCCGAGGACAGCAGCAGAGAGCTGTGCCCGCCGGACACCAGCAGCGCCATCGTCGGCTCCGGCAGCGCCCCGTGCTCCAGCTGGTCCACGCAGATGTGGGAGGCGAGGTGGTTGACGCCGTAGAGCGGCTTGCCGAGCGCGTAGGCGTACGCCTTCGCCGCCGAGACACCCACCAGCAGCGCGCCCGCGAGCCCCGGACCGGCGGTGACGGCGATGCCGTCCAGGTCCCGCGCGCTCACCCCCGCTTCCTTCAGCGCGCGGTCGATCGTCGGGACCATCGCCTCCAGGTGCGCCCGGGAGGCGACCTCCGGCACGACGCCGCCGAAGCGGGCGTGCTCGTCGACGCTGGAGGCGATGGCGTCGGCGAGCAGGGTGGTGCCGCGGACGATGCCGACGCCGGTCTCGTCGCAGGAGGTCTCGATGCCGAGTACGAGCGGCTCGTCGCGTGAGTCAGCCATTGATCTCGGTTCCTTGTACGGAAGTTGCACCCGCGGCGGAGCCGCCGTCGGGTTTCGTGGTCAGTCTCATCACCAGGGCGTCCACGTTCCCCGGCTGGTAGTAGCCGCGCCGGAAGCCGATGGCCTCGAAGCCGAAGCGCTCGTAGAGCTTCTGCGCGCGGACGTTGTCCACGCGGCACTCCAGCATCACTTCGGCGCACTCGAAGGCGGTGGCGGCCCGCAGCAGCTCGGTCAGGAGACGGCTGCCGAGGCCCGTCCCCCAGTAATCCCGGGCGACGGCGATGGTCTGGACGTCGGCCAGGTCCCCGGCGGAGGCGAGTCCGGCGTATCCCACGAGCCGTCCGCCCTCCTCGGCGACGACGTAGTGCCGCGTCGCCTCGGGCCCGCGCGAGTGGGCCAGTTCGGACCAGAACATGCCCCGGGACCAGGCGTCCTCGGGGAAGAGGTCCTTCTCCAGGCCCAGCACCGGGTCGATGTCCCACCAGCGCATCTCGCGCAGCACAGGAGTCGCGGGCGGCCCACCCTGCGGTCCGGTCGGCTGTCCTGTCACTTGGGGGTGACCACCTTGTAGTTCTTGGGAACCTGGGCGTCGGGCCGGCGCAGGTACAGCGGTCTGGGTGCGGGAAGTTCCTCGCCGGCCGCCAGCTTCTCGGCGGCCAGCCCCGCGAGGGCCGCCGCCGACACGTGCTCGGGCTCGTGGGCGCTCGGGAAGGTGTCGGGGTACAGCAGCGCGCCGGCGCCGACGGCGGGCAGCCCGGCGACCTGGTCGGCGATGTCGGCGGGCCGGTCGACGGCCGGGTCGGTCAGACGCGTACGGGAGTCGGCGTAGCGCGCCCAGTAGACCTCCTTGCGCCGGGCGTCGGTCGCCACGACGAAGGGGCCCTTCTCGATGTCGGCGGCGTAGGCGAGACCGTCGAGGGTGCACACGCCGTGCACGGGGACTCCGAGGACGAGCCCGAAGGTGTCGGCGGTCATCAGGCCGACGCGCAGCCCGGTGTACGGGCCGGGGCCGATGCCTACGACGACACCGGTGACGGCGTCGAGCTTCACCTCGGCCTCGGCGAGGACGCGGTCGACGGCCGGCAGCAGCAGCTCGCCGTGCCGGCGCGCGTCCACCTGGCTCGACGAGGCGATGACGTCCGTACCGTCGTGCAGCGCGACGGTGACGGCGGGGGTGGCGGTATCCAGAGCGAGCAAGAGCACGCAAACAGCCTACGGCGCTCTCGCCCCAGGAAGCGCCGCCCCGGCGGCACGCCCGACGGCTGCTACGGTCGGGCTGGATCATGACATACGACCCGAACGACCGAGGTGGGCGACGGTGGCAAGCAGCAGCTCCGGATTCGTGGCGGGGCTCACCGCGGCCGCGCTCGCGACCGTCGGCTTCCTCGCCTACCAGGCCTCGGCGAGCGTCCCGGCCGACCTGGCCAGGCCCGGGGCGAGCAGCTCACCCGAAGTGAGTGCCGCCGAGGGGCCCCGCGACGGCAGGGAGTCCGGCGCGCTGCCCGCCGGGTCCGGTACGGGTGTGCGGGTCGTGTACTCGCTGGACGACGACCGGGTGTGGCTGGTCGGCGAGGGCGACGCGGTCAAGCGCACGTTCCGCGTCACCGCCGGATCGGTCGACCCGGCACCGGGCGTCTACTCGGTCACGTCCCGCTCCAACGCGGTCACCGGCACCGACGGCACCGCCATCGAGCACGTCGTCCGCTTCACCGAAGTGGAAGGCGTCACCATCGGCTTCAGCGCGGCCGTCGACGGCTCGACCCCCCAGCCCGACCCGGCCGTGAAAACGGGCGGCATCCGCGAGTCCCGCGTGGACGGAGCCGCGATGTGGGACTTCGCGACAATCGGCCGAACGGTGGCGGTGATCCGCTGAGGCAGGGGGCGAGGCGCTCTTCAGGGGCGCGGGGCTGTATCGATATGCGGCTCCGCCGCGTGGGTGCGACCAGCCACGACGGCGCCGCGGACGACAGCCGACCCACCGCGGCACCCACCCCCCGGCGCAACCCAGCGGAGCGCTACGCAGCTTTGCGGTGCCCCTGATCAGCCGATGCCCCCGCAGCCTCCGGATCGGGCAGCCGCGGCGGGGTCGAGATCACGTTCGCGGCGGCTCCGGCCGCCAGCAGATCACGCATGGACACCCCCGCGACCACCTGCGGCCGCGGCCGCTGCTGGGCCTTGTTCTCCGATGCCGACATGGACGCCTCCTGGGGCCGGGGGCGGACGTAGTTAGGTACACCTAACTACGGACTGGATACCATGTGACCACGCGCAAGACCGCGAACGCAATATCTTGCCGACGTCTTGTCGGAATGTTCATCCGGCGCATCCACCGCACCCGGCCCGCCCGCGCCCGCTCACGCGGACAGCACGCTCAGGTCCACCGCCGCCCAGCGCTCGCCGAGCCCGGTCACGGTGACGTGGCGTACTTCGTCGGTCGTGTCCCCGACGGCCCGGTGGATGACGACCTGCAGCCGTTCCTCGGTCAGCTCCTCGACCTTGCCCTCGCCCCACTCCACGACGATCACCGACTCCGGCAGTGAGACGTCGAGGTCGAGGTCCTCCATCTCGTCGAGGCCGCCGGAGAGCCGGTAGGCGTCGACGTGGACGAGGGGCGGGCCGTCGCCGAGGGAGGGGTGCACGCGGGCGATCACGAAGGTCGGGGACGTGACCGCTCCCCTGACCCCCATCCCCTCGCCGAGGCCCCGGGTGAGCGTCGTCTTGCCCGCGCCGAGCTCCCCGCTGAGCATCAGGAGGTCGCCGGCGCGCAGCAGCTTGGCGAGGCGGCGGCCCAGTTCCCGCATCTGGTCGGGAGAAGTGACGGTCAGCTCGAGGTCACCCGCGTTGTGCGGTGCTGCTGGTGCTTCCATAGCCACTTACGGTAGCCCCTGCGGGCACGGCACCCGAGCGGGTGAGCAGGTCGGCCAGGCGGTCGGTGACCACCTCCGGGTGCTCCAGCATCACCAGATGCCCGGCGTCCGGCACCAGCACCAGCTCGGCGTCCGGCAGCAGATCGGCGATCGCCTCGCTGTGCTCACTGGGCGTGACGAGATCGCCCACACCGGCGAGGACGAGCACCGGCATCTCCGTGAAGAGGGCGAGCGCCTCGGTCTTGTCGTGGTCGGCGAAGGCCGGGTAGAACTCCGCGACCACGTCGATCGGCGTCCCCTCGATCATCCGCTCGGCGAACCGGGCGACGGCCGGGTCGACGTCCCGCGACGAGAACGAGTACCGCTTGATGATCCCCGCGAACAGGTCGGCGGTGGCCCGGCGCCCCTTCTCCACCAGCTCGGCCCGCTGCCCCAGCGCCTTGAGCACGCCCGGCAACACCCGCCGTACCGCATTCACACCGGCGACGGGCAGCCCGAAGTTGACCTCGCCGAGCCGTCCGGACGACGTACCGACGAAGGCGGTGGCGACGACCCGGTCGCGGATCAGCTCGGGGTACTGGTCGGCCAGCGCCATCACCGTCATCCCGCCCATGGAGTGCCCGACCAGCACGATCGGCCCCTCGGGCACCGCGGCGTCGATGACGGCCTTCAGGTCGCGCCCGAGCTGCTCGATGTCGACCGGCACGCCGTTCTCGACCTGGGCCACGCCCCGCCCGGACCGGCCGTGGCTGCGCTGGTCCCAGTGCACGGTGCGGACGACGCCCCTGAGCGCGGCGCGCTGGAAGTGCCAGGAGTCCTGGCTGAGGCAGTAGCCGTGGCTGAAGACGACGGTGACGGGGGCGGGTGACTTGCGCCCGAAGAGCCGTCGCCTGCGCGGGGTGAGGGCGGGGGCGGCCTCCGGGTCGAGGTCGTCGACCTCGTAGTACAGCTCGGTGCCGTCGTCGGCGTAGGCCTTGCCGGGCATGCCGCGCAGCGATCCGTACGGTCCCGCCGAGTCGAGGGCGAGGCGGGCCTTCTGCCGCATGCCCCGGCCCACGGTCATCCGCTCTATGGCGACGCCCGCGGCCGCGCCCGCCGCGATCACGCCTATCGCCGCACCGGCGATGCCTGTGGCCCTGCGCCAGTTCGCGGCCGCCCCCGTGGCGGAGGCGACGGCCGCGACCGCGGCCTCCGCACTGCTCTCGCTCACGTACCGCTCCTCTTCGCTGGGTCGGGTGGTGCCGGTGTGACGTAGGTGCCGGATGGTGCAGGTGTTGTCCGAAGGGGTGTTCCGCTACGGGTTACCCGTCTTGTTCCTCATTCACCTAGATGCATTCGGATAGACGCATCACATAGACGCATCGCGTCGAGGCATCACATGGACGCATCCAGATGGACACATCAGGTGGACGCATTTCTATAGACGCGTGGAACGCGCGTTCCGATCCGCGTGACGATTTCGTAGGCGATGGTTCCCGCGGCCTGCGCCCAGTCCTCGGCGGTGGGCTCACCGCCGTCACCGGGCCCGAACAGCACGGCCTGCGCGCCCGGCTCGGGCTCGTCCCCGCCCAGATCGACGACGAACTGGTCCATCGCGATGCGCCCGGCGACCGTCCGCCATTTGCCGCCGACCAGGACGGGCCCGGCGCCCGAGGCGTGCCGCGGGATGCCGTCGGCGTAGCCGAGGGGGACGAGGCCGAGGGTGGTCTCGCCCGGGGTGATGTAGTGATGCCCGTAGCTGACGCCGTGGCCCCCCGGCACGTGCTTCACCAGCGCGAGGGACGCCGAGAGGGTCATCACGGGCCGCAGCCCGAAGTCGGCGGGGCTGCCCAGCTCGGGGCTGGGCGAGATGCCGTAGGTCGCGATCCCGGTGCGCACCAGGTCGAAGTGGCTGTCGGGGACGGTGAGCGTGGCGGGTGAGTTGGCGATGTGCCGCACCTCGGGGCGCACGCCCTGTGCCTCGGCGTACGCGACCATCTCCCGGAACCGGGAGAGCTGGGCGGCGATGGACGGATGGCCCGGCTCGTCGGCGCAGGCGAAGTGCGACCAGAGCCCGGTGATCCGGACCAGCCCGTCGGCCTCGGCCCGCAGCGCCTCACGCACCAGCTCGGCCCAGTCGTCCCCGGGCTGGCAGCCGCCCCGCCCGAGCCCGGTGTCGGCCTTGAGCTGCACGCGCGCGGAGGCGCCGGCCTGCCGGGCGGCGTCGGTGACCTCCCGCAGGGCCCACATCCCGCTCAAGGAGACGTCGAGGTCGGCCTCGATGGCCTCCCGCCAGGGCCCGCCCGGCGTCCACAGCCAGCACATGATCCGTACGTCGTCCAGCCCGGCGGCCCGCAGCACGAGGGCCTCCTCGGGCGTGGCCGTACCGAGCCAGGCGGCGCCCGCCTCGACGGCCGCGCGGGCACACCGCACCGCCCCGTGGCCGTACGCGTCCGACTTCACGACGGCCATGAGGGCCGCGCCCGGCGCGAGGGCGCGCAGGGTCCGCACATTGGCCCGCAGGGCGGCCAGATCGATCTCGGCGCGGGCTCGCAGGGGCGCGGTCCGCAGGGCTGCTGTTTCTGTCATCGCGCCCCCAGTGTCTCAGAGGGGTCCGACAACACCGCCGAGCCGGGACCCCCACCCGTGGCCACCGGGTCCGGCCACGGACTTACGCCTCTTGCCGGTGCCCCCACACGTACACCCGGTCGTTCTGCTTCAGCACGCGCCACAGCCGCCGGGCCTCGTCGAGGCGCATGTTGACGCAGCCCATCGAGCCGACGGGGCTGAAGATGTTGCCGTAGACGCCGTGGAAGGCCTGGCCCCCGCTGAAGAACTGGGAGTAGGGCATGCGGCTCTTGTACAGCGTCGACACGTGGTTCTTGTGCCGCCAGTAGACCGTGTGCCACCCGGTGCGCGTCCCGTATCCCTCCCGTCCGCTGCGGATGGGCGCGGGCCCGAACACGACCTTCTTGCCGTGCTGCACCCAGGTCAGCTGCCGGTCGAGGTCGACACAGGCGACCCGGTACGCCCGCACCGGGCACTTCTTGTCGGCGTTCGGGTTCTTCCGGGCGTCGACGAGCTGCATGGTGGCCCAGGTCAGAGGTCCGGCGAACCCGATGGCGGGCTTGATGCCGTGCTTTTTCTGGAAGGCGCGGATGGCCCGGCAGTCGGCGGCCGACTGCTCCCCGTCCACCGGCAGCTTCAGCCACTTCTCGACCTGTCGCTGCCGCGGGCCCGTCTCCTCACTGCACTTCACGCCCCCGAGGGCGTCGATGGGATCGACGTACTCCACGCTGTCGTAGGCCTCCCGCGGCGCGTCCTCGGGCTCGACGGCGTCCTCCTCGGGGGTGGGTGTGTACACCTCCGGCGCCAGCGCCTGGTCGGGCGTGTCCGTCTGCCAGAGCGGGGGCAGGCCCAGGGGCATTCCGGGCACGAGGTCGTGCGGCGGCCCGGAGTCGGAGGGGACGGGGTCGGCCTGTGCTGCGGAGTCCGGGGGCACGAGCTCGGCCTGCGGCTCGGAGTCCGGGGAGACGGGGGCAGCCTGTGGCTCGGAGTTCCGGGAGTCGGGGCCGGTCTGCGGCTCGGCGTCCCGGGAGTCGGGGCCGGTCTGCGGCTCGGCGTCCCGGGAGACAGAGCCGGTCTGCGGCTCGGGATCCTGCGGCACCGGTTCGGCCTGCGGTCCCGAATCCTGCGGCGCGAGTTCGGCCTGCGGTCCGGAGTCCGGGGGGACGGGGTCGGCCGAGGCGCTGCCGACGGGCAGCAGGGTGGCCGCGGCCAGCACTACGGCCAGGCTCCGACTTGCGATACGTCCGCTGATCATGCGCACAGGGAAGCGTGAGGGCCTGCCGGGCGGCAGGTGCCGCGCGGCGGCGTCACCCTAATGAGGAGCGGGGAGCCCGGCATCGGCGAACGGGACGCCGACCGTAGGGTGCTCGGCATGAGCATCATCGGGGTCGGTATCGACGTGGCCGAGATCGACAGATTCGAGGCGGCGCTGCAGCGCACGCCCGGGCTGGCCGATCGGCTGTTCCTGAAGAGCGAGTTGCTGCTGCCCAGCGGCGAACGCCGGGGCATCGCCTCGCTCGCCGCCCGCTTCGCCGCGAAGGAGGCCCTCGCCAAGGCACTGGGCGCGCCCTCGGGTCTGCTCTGGACGGACGCCGAGGTCTTCGTCGAGGACAGCGGCCGGCCGCGCCTGCGGGTGACGGGAACGGTGGCGGCGCGGGCTGCCGAACTGGGCGTGCGGTCGTGGCATGTGTCGCTGAGCCATGACGCCGGTGTGGCGTCGGCGGTGGTGGTGGCGGAGGGCTGAGCCACAGGCACGGGCCGAGCCTCCGCCACCCGTAGTCGGCCGGCCGTCAGCAGATCGACTGGCTGGTGTTCACGCGGGTGATGTTCCGGAAGGTGGTGTTCTCACCGCAAGGGCTCTCCCTGATCGCCGAGTTGGTCACGGTCAGGTTCTGCACGGTGATGTCCCGGTTGTTCGCGAACTCCGACCGCGCCGCGAGCCGCAGTTCCCCGCCGCCGGTGATGGTTCCGGACTGGGCGGCGAGGTTGACGTTGTAGCAGTTCTCGATCAGCACCGAGTTGTTGCCGGTGTTGGAGAGGGTGACCCGGTCGATGACGGCCCCGCCGCTCTCGGACACGCAGAACACCCCGCGCCCGCCGCCACGCGCGATGACCTCGCCCACCCGGATGTTGGTCGGGTACGAACTGCCCACCCGCCCGTTCCGGTTGGCCATGCGGAAGGCGGCGTACCCGGTGCCCGTGCCCGCGTTCTCGGCGTCGACCTTGGTGACGGTGGCGTTGATGGTCTGGTTGAGCAGCAGACCCGACTCGCCCACGTTGCGCGCGGTCACCGTGCCGATGGTGATGCCGTCGACGCCGTACGTCTCCACGGCGTGGCTGGAGGCCCCGGAGACGTACACGTTGTCGATCCGGACGTTGCGCGTCCACTGGCTGGTGTCGCCGCGGTTGTCGATGCGGACGCCGAGCCCGCGCGACAGCCGCATGTCGATCTGCCCGAGGACGACGTTCTGCACGTTGCGCAGGAAGATCCCGTACAGCGGGCCGCCGGTGAGGTTCAGGTGCTGGACCTCGACGTCCCGGGTGCCGCGCGAGTAGACGGGCGCCTGGTCGCCGGAACCGCTGCCGGTGACGTTGATGGTGCCGCAGACGTCGAGCACGGTGTAGCTGGGCAGGGAGATCCGCGACCCGGCGGACATGGCTCCCGAACCTCGCACCACCACCCGCTCCTTGGCGGTGCGCCCGGCGGTCAGGCTGTTGACGGCCGCCTGGACGGCGGCCCGCATGTCCCCGCCCGTGTAGACGGTGCTGCCGCCGCGCCGCGCGGTCCAGGTGCTGCCGCTGAGGACGGCCTCGGCCTGGTAGGAGCCTTCACCGCAGGCGGCGGCCGCGGCGGGGGTGGGGGCGCTGAGGGTGCCGACGGCGGTGAGGAGGGCGGTGGCACCGGCCGCGGCGAGGAGGGCGACTCTGCGTCGCATGGGGGCTTCCTCTCTTCGAACCGATCTCATCGAATCCATTTCGACTGAATCGATTCATCCTGTGGGGGCCGGTGAGTTTGGCAAAGGCACGGCAAAGCGTCAATGGATGCGACGAGCCTTGCCGGGTACGGGAGACTCGGTCGCATGCGGAGTGCGTACAGCGTGGAGACGGTAAGGGCGGCCGAACGGGAGCTGATGGCACGGCTTCCGGACGGGACGCTGATGCAACGGGCGGCGGCCGGACTCGCCGCCGCCTGCGCGGATCTGCTGGGCCGGGTGTACGGCAGCCGGATCGTCCTGCTGGTCGGCAGCGGCGACAACGGCGGCGACGCCCTGTACGCCGGGGCCCGACTGGCCAGGCGCGGGGCGGGAGTCACGGCGGTGCTGCTGATGCCCGGGCGGGCGCACGCCGGGGGCCTCGCGGCACTGCGTCGGGCGGGCGGCCGGGCGGTGGGGGTCGAGGCCGCCGAGGAGTTGATCGAGCGCGCGCATCTGGTCGTCGACGGGATCGTCGGGATCGGCGGCAAGGGCGGGCTACGTCAGGAGGCGGTACCGCTGGCCGACGCGGTGGCCCGATCGAGGGCGGCCGTGGTCGCCGTGGACCTGCCGAGCGGTGTGGACGTCGACACGGGCGAGGTACGCGGCCGGGCACTGCGGGCCGATCTGACGGTCACCTTCGGCACGCACAAGCCGGGGCTGCTGATCGATCCTGCGCGGGAGTACGCCGGGGTGGTGCGGCTGGTGGACATCGGTCTGGCGCTGCCTAACGACGCGGTGGAGCTGGAGGCGCTGCAACACGCGGACGTGGCGGCGCTGTTGCCGCTGCCGGTGGCGGAGACGGACAAGTACCGGCGCGGGGTCGTCGGCATCGCTGCGGGATCGGCGAGGTATCCGGGCGCGGCCGTACTGGCCGTGGCGGGGGCGCTGCGGGGCGGGGCGGGCGCCGTACGGTACGTCGGTCCCGCCGGGGACGCGGTGATCGCGCGGTTCCCCGAGACGCTGGTGTCGGACCGGGGACCGAAGAGGGCCGGACGCGTGCAGGCCTGGGTCGTCGGCCCCGGCGCCGGGGACGACGCGGCGACCGTGGCGGAGGTGCTGGCGACGGACGTCCCGGTGCTGATCGACGCGGACGGGCTGCGGCTGGCGGACGCGGACGCGGTACGGGGCCGTACGGCACCGACCCTGATGACCCCGCACGCCGGGGAGGCGGCGGCGCTGCTCGGGGTGGCACGGGAGGAGGTCGAGGGGGCTCGGCTGGCTTCGGTACGGGAGTTGGCGGCGCGTTATGCGGCGACCGTGCTGTTGAAGGGGTCGACGACCTTGGTGGCCGACGCCGGGGGCGCGGGCCCGGTCCGGGTGAACCCGACGGGCACGTCCTGGCTGGCCACGGCCGGGAGCGGCGACGTGCTGTCGGGATTGGCGGGATCGCTGCTGGCGACCGGGCTCCCGGCGCTGGATGCTGCGAGCGTGGCGGCGTACCTCCATGGCCTCTCGGCGAGGTTCGCGGCGGACGGGGCGCCGGTGGGGGCGCATGACGTGGCCGAGGGAATTCCGGGGGCCTGGCGGGATGTACGGGGATGACGGGTACAAGGAGCGCGCGTTACGACGTCGACGTCCTGCCATCCGGGCGATCGTCGTGGGAGCGGGCATCGGCGGACTGGCCGCGTCGCTGAGCCTGCGCCGGGCGGGCGTCGAGGTGACGCTGGTCGAGCAGACGGCGCGCTTCACGGAGGTCGGCGCCGGAATCCAGCTGGCGCCCAACGCCACGCGGGAGCTGCGCCGGCTGAACGTGCTGGCCGCGGTCGCCGCACAGGCCGCCCGCCCCGCCCACGTGAGCTTCCGCACCTGGTCGGACGGGTCGGAGATCTGCCGCTACGCCCTGGGCCGCGAGGCCGAGGACGAGTTCGGGGCGCCGTACCTGGTGGTCCACCGGGCGGATCTGCACCGAGCGCTGGCCGCCGCGGTGCCGCCGGAGTCGGTACGCCTGGACACGGTGGTCGTCGGAATCGACCAGGACGACGACTGCGCCCACGTGACGACGGCGAGCGGCGAGCGCCTGACCGCAGACCTCGTGGTGGCGGCGGACGGCATCCGGTCCGCCGCCCGCCAGTGGCTCTTCGGCGAGGACGAGGTGGTCTTCTCGGGAACGGCCGCCTACCGAGCCCTGCTCCCCTCGGCCGAGGTGACCGACCTGGACCTGCCCCCGCTGGCCGTCTGGCTCGGCCCGGACCGGCACTTCGTCCACTACTGGGTGCGGCGCGGCGAACTGCTCAACGTGGTGGCCGTGTTCAGCACGGAGGAGGCGGCACAGGAATCCTGGACCGCTCAGGCCGAACCCGGCGAGCAACTGCGCGAGTTCGCCGACTGGGACCCCCGGGTGCTGAGCGTCCTCGAACGCGCCGGCCGGGTGCACCGCTACGGCATCCACACCCGCACCCCGCTCAAGCGCTGGAGCCAGGGCCGCGTGACCCTCCTCGGCGACAGCGCCCACGCGATGGTCCCGTTCCAGGCCCAGGGCGCGGCCCAGGCGATCCTGGACGCGGCGGTACTGGGCGACGCCCTCACGGACGCGACGCCGGCCGACGTACCCGACGCCCTGGACCGCTACGTCCGCCGACGGCTGGCGGGCGCCACGAGCATGCAGGCCCGTTCCGCCCGGGCGGGCAGCGAGTTCCACCTGCCGGACGGCCCGGAGGCCGAAGCGCGGAACGCCCGCATGGCGGCGTACGCGGCGGAGCACAGGTTCATGCCGCAGGCGACGGCGTGGAGGGCCAAAGCCTTGGACGATTAGCCCCGACGGTGACCACGTGAGGCTGGGAAAGATGCCGACTGCTGAGGCTTTTGTCGGCTACCCTCCCCGGATGCATGACATAAGCACGCGATCATTAACTCCGCGAACCGGCGGCCGGACGGTTGCCCGACGTCTGGCAGCCCTGGCCGTCGGCCTGGCCTCCCTTGCCGCCGGACTCGTGACAGCCCAACCGGCCGCCGCCGCGAGCGGGCTGACCGCGGTGCCCCACAGCGATCTCAAACTGTCCCTGAACGCGGAGAAGGACTTCCGCGCACTCGGCGCGGCGGTCCAGGGCGTGGAGTCCCAGTCCGGCGCGGTGAGCAAGGTGAGCGCGCTGAGGGTCGCGCAGTCCGGGCAGCACACCGGTCAGGCCAGCCTCTGCCACAACACCGGCCTGGACGGCTCGCTCAAGTACGACGGGTTCTGCTGGGACAAGGCCGACGACACCTCCAACAGCTGGAGCACCGCCGGTGGTTGGACCCCGCAGGGTCTGACGGGTTCCCACGACGCGTCTCCGTCCGGGACCGTCGACGGCCATCACCTCTATATGGCCTCCTGGTACTGGGGCAACGGGGGCGGCCCCAACGATCGCAACAAGTTCGCCCGGATCAGCATCGCTGAATCCAAGGGCACTTCGGTGACGTACGGCCACGTCCTGCTGGTCCGGCCCACCGGGCAGGGGGCGAGTGCCAACTTCGTGCCGGTCGAGCATGTCCACGCCGACGGTGTCGTCTGGTACGGCAACAAGCTCTTCGTCGCCAACGGCGGCGAACTCCAGGTCTACGACATGCGCCACCTGTGGAAGATGGACAGCCGCAGCGAGCGTACGGGCATCGTGAACGGGGTGTCATCCGCCCGTTGGCACGACTACGCCCTGCCCATGGTGGCCCGCTACCAGACAGTCCCACAGGACACGAGCGTGCGCGCGTGCGCCCCCGCCACGGGCGACAAGCCCTGCCTGAGCTCCCTCAGCCTGGACCGCAGCAAGACCCCGGACGCGCTCGTCTCCGGTGAATACCGCGAGCACGATGCCCGCGGCGGCGGGCGCATCATCCGCTGGAACCTGAATGCCGCTACGGCTCTGCCCGAGGCGGACGGTGGCGCGAGCGTCGGCAGTGCCACCGCCGACGCGGCCTACTCGAGCCCCGTGTGGCAGATGCAGGGCGTCGCGACCGACGGCACCTACTACTACATGAGTGGCGAGTGCCCGAAGGGCTGGGTTCCGGATCCCCCCAACAATGACTCCTACTCCTGCATCCACCGGGCCAAGGTGGGAGCCGAGCCGCATGTACTCACGAAGTCCCCGCCACTCACCCAGAACCTCTCCTACGCTCCCTCGTCCGGGCGGTTGTGGGGACTGAACGAGAGGATCAACACCAGCAACGGCAAGCGGGTCGTCTTCTCCCTCGACCCCACGCCCTGACTCACGCCGCGGAAGTCAGCTCGCACCACACGTACTTACCGCGGTTCCCGTCCCTGGTCAGCGGCTGCCACCCCCACAGGTCGGCACACGCCCGGACCAGCGCCAGCCCTCGCCCCTCCTCGGCCTCCCCGAGCCGCGTCAGCTCCTGCGGCGGCTCGGGAGGTTCGGGATCGGCGTCCCACGCCCCGATGCGCAGCACCCCGGCCGCCCAGCGAACACGCAGGGCGGCCGGTCCCTTGGTGTGGCGTACGGCGTTGGCGACCAGCTCGGTGGCGAGGAGTTCAGCGGTGTCCGCGAGGCCGATGAGGCCGTGCATGGTGAGGATGAGCCGGAGGGTGCGGATTGCCGCGGCCGTCATGGCAGGACGGAGCGGGGTGCACTTCCGCAGCGTGTGCGTTACATCACTGACGGTAGACCTCAATTTATACGTCCATCAAGCGGATCGCGTAATCTGACCCAGAACGAGTCGCGCTCACAGGCGCGTTGAACCGGGGAGCAGTCCATGGCGGGGTTGAGGCGCGAACCAACAGCACGCCAGCTTCGCCTGGGCGTCGAACTGCGCAGACTTCGTGACGCAGCAGGCCTCACAGGCCGAGAAGCGGCAGCATCGCTCGGGGTGAGCTCCGCTCAGATCAACCACATCGAGTCCGGCCTCACCGGCGTGAGCGAGGAGCGCCTGCGCCGCCTAGCAGCGAACTACGCCTGCACCGACGAGGAGCTGATCTCGGCGCTGGTAGCCATCGCGACCAACCGAGCCAAGGGCTGGTGGGAGGAATTCCGAGGGGCGCTGCCTACCCCCTTCCTCGACCTGGCAGAGCTGGAGCACCACGCCACGTTTCTACGAGAGATCCAGTTCCTGTACATCCCCGGCCCCCTCCAGACGGAGGACTACGCGCGCTCGATCTTCTCCGACCGGATTCCCAAACTCCCCAACAGTGAGCTGGAGTTGCGAGTACGACACCGCATGCAGCGCAAGGCGATCCTCGAAGAGACCGACCCCACACCGTACGAAGCGGTCATCCACGAAGCGGCTCTGCGTATCCGCGTCGGCGACCGCGCTGCCTCCCGGGCCCAGCTCGCTGCACTCCTCGACCTCTCCGAGGCGGACCACGTGACCGTGCGAGTCATCCCCTTCGACCTGGACGGCTTCGGCGGGTCCTGGACGGCCATGATGCTGGCGGGCGGCGCTGTACCCAAATTGGACACCGCCGTACGCGACGCGCCTCACGCCGCGGCCTTCATCGACTCGGAGGCCCAGCTGGGCGTCCTTAGAACGCTCTTCCGTAGGGTAGAAGCGGCGTCACTCGAACCCGAGCGGTCGCGCGACCTCATCCACAGGCTGGCCAAAGAGCTGTGAGGCACCCCTCATGAACATCCCCGACAACTGGCGGAAGTCGTCCTACTCCGGTGCCGGGGACGGCAACTCCTGCGTAGAGATAGCGAACGCTCCCACCCACATCGCCATCCGCGACTCAAAGGCCCCGGCCCGGGCAACCCTCACCTTCCCGACCGGAGCCTTCACCGCCTTCCTCGACGACCTGAAGTCGGCTCACTCCACCGTGACCGACTTCGCCAGGTTCCGAGGCTGATCCACCTCGTTCCCCCGGGCGGTGGCCAGCTCGCACGCGAAGACCTGAAGCGGCACCGTAGCCACCAGCGGCTGAAGCAAAGTCGGAGTCGCCGGAATCCAGATCAAGTGATCCGCATACGGCACCACCGCCTCATCCCCCTCCTCCGCGATCACGATCGTCCGAGCCCCCCGAGCCCGAATCTCCTGGATGTTGGACACGATCTTGTCGTGCAGCACAGACCGTCCCCGAGGCGAAGGCACGACCACCACCACCGGCAGATCGTCCTCGATGAGGGCGATCGGTCCGTGCTTCAACTCCCCCGCCGCAAACCCCTCGGCGTGCATATAGGCGAGTTCCTTCAGCTTGAGCGCACCTTCCAGCGCCACCGGATACCCCACGTGCCGGCCGAGGAACAGCACCGTCTTCTTGCGGGCCAGGCTCCGCGCCAGCGCCCGCACCGGCTCCATGGTCTCCAGGACCCGCTCGACCTCGCCGCCGATATGGGCCAGGTCCCGGATCACCGCGTGGATCTCGTCCCCCCACTTGGTGCCCCGCACCTGCCCCAGATACAGCGCGACGAGATAGCAGGCCACGAGCTGGGTCAAAAACGCCTTCGTCGAAGCGACCGCGACCTCCGGCCCGGCGTGCGTGTACAGCACCGCATCCGACTCCCGCGGAATGGTCGACCCGTTGGTGTTGCAGATCGCCAGTACCCGGGCCCCCTGCTCACGGGCATGCCGTAGCGCCATGAGCGTGTCCATGGTCTCGCCGGACTGGGAGATGGCGATGACGAGCGTCTGCTGATCGAGGATCGGATCCCGGTACCGGAACTCGCTCGCCAGCTCCACCTCGCACGGGATCCGCGTCCAGTGCTCGATGGCGTACTTGGCGATCAGCCCGGCGTGGAAGGCCGTACCGCAGGCGACGATGACGACCTTGTCGACTTCCCGCAGCTCGGAGGCGCTGATCCGGACCTCGTCCAGCGTCAGGGAGCCGGCGGCGTCGATGCGCCCCAGCAACGTATCGGCGACCGCCTTGGGCTGCTCGGCGATCTCCTTGAGCATGAAGTAGTCATAGCCCCCCTTTTCCGCGGCGGCGGCATCCCAGTCGACGCGATACGACCGCACATCCGCCGGCCGCCCGTCGAACCCGGTGACGGTCACCCCGTCCCGCCGCAGCTCCACCACCTGATCCTGCCCCAGCTCGATCGCCGACCGCGTGTGGGCGATGAACGCGGCGACGTCCGAGGCGAGAAAGGCCTCACCCTCCCCAACGCCCACCACGAGCGGCGAGTTCCGTCGCGCGCCGACGACCACATCGGGCTCGTCGGCATGCACCGCGACCAGCGTGAAGGCCCCCTCCAGCCGTCGGCACACGAGCCGCATGGCCTCGGCGAGGTCGGCGGTCACCGAGAACTCCTCGGCGAGCAGATGAGCCACGACCTCGGTGTCCGTCTCGGACCCCAGCTCATGCCCCCGCTCCTCCAACTCGGCCCGCAGCCCGGCGAAGTTCTCGATGATCCCGTTGTGCACGACGGCCACGCGCCCGGCGTTGTCGAGGTGCGGATGCGCGTTGGCATCCGTGGGCCCACCGTGCGTGGCCCACCGGGTATGCCCGATCCCCGTGCTCCCCGTCGGCAACGGCCGCTCGGTCAGCTCCTTCTCGAGATTGACGAGCTTGCCCGCCTTCTTCGCGGCCGCCAGTCCCCCGTCCGCCTGCACGGCGACGCCCGCCGAGTCGTATCCCCGGTACTCCAGCCGCTTCAGTCCGGCCATCACGATCTCGAGCGCCGACTGCGACCCCACGTATCCCACGATTCCGCACATGCGCGGCAGCCTACGACCGAAGGAGCGCTCGAAACGGCCTCCCTGTGCCCGATTTCGGAAATTCCCACCGGGGTACGAAGGCTCGACACGCCGGATCAGGCCAGTGAGTAGCCTGCGTACGCCTGGAACCAGGGGGGAGGCGCCTTGAGGGAACCCGGCGAGCTCGGCTTCGTCCACGCTCCGGCGGATGTCCTGGCTGAACGGCGTGCGCCGGCCGAACGCGTGTGCCGGGAGACAAGGCCGGCCGGGCTGAACGCGTTCCTTCGGGAGGGGATGCACACGCCGTACCAGGTGGGCGCGGAAGTCGCTGTCGACCCCGGCGACGACGCGGGGGGGGGGAGGCGTCCTCGTCCACTGGAAACCGGACGAGGCCCTGTGGGACGCCGCGATGGAGAGTCTGCGAGAGGGCCGCCTTGATGCGCCGGAGTTCCTGCACTATGTGGCGGTGTGCACGCGTATACGGAAGGCCGTCACCGCGATCATCCGGTCGGCCGGGATCGACGCCGACACCGAGCAGAACGACCTGGACCCGCTGGAACTCCGCTTGAAACCGAGAGAACCCTGACCGGCCGCCCGCCTTCCGGACACCCCGGCCGCTACGTCTTCGCCCGATAGGCCCGCATGGCCAACGGATAGAACACCAGCGCGATCCCCGCGGCCCACACCAACGACCACAACACCGGCTCCGCGACCGGCCCGCCCAGCAGCAGCCCCCGGAACGCGTCGGACAGATGCGTCACCGGATTGACGTCACTCCACGCCTGCAGCCACCCCGGCATGGTGTCCACCATGACGAACGCGCTGCTGGTGAAGGTGATCGGGAAGATGAGCGTGAAGGCGAAGGCCTGCACCTTCTCCGCGTCCCCCGCCAGCATCCCGATCAGCACGGCGCTCCAGGACACGGCCGCGGCGAACACCACCACCAGCAGCGTGCCGAGCACGAAGCCGTCGAGCCCGCCCGTGACCCGGAACCCGAGCAGCAGCCCGAGGCCGATCATCAACAGCAGCGCCCACACGTGCTTGGCGAGATCCGCGGTGATCCGGCCGATCAGCGGGGCGGAGCGGGCTATCGGCAGGCTGCGCAGCCGGTCGAAGACACCCTTGGTGAGGTCGGTGTTGAGCGCCATCGCCGTGTACATCGTCATGAACAGGGTGTTCTGCACGATGATCCCGGGCAGCGCGTACTTCAGATAGGCCTCCGGCGTTCCGGCCATCTGCCCGCCCAGCACGTACGTGAAGAGGAACACGAACATGATGGGCGTGATGCTGTAGTCGACGAGTTCCAGCGGGTTGTGCTTGACCGCGACCAGGCTCCGCCAGGCCATCGTGAAGGTCTGCCGCAGCCCGTCGAGCGGCCGCACCCGGCCCGACTTGGTGACCGGGGCCGTGATGGTCGTGGTGGTGGCGGTCATGGCCGCGTCACCGCCTTCACCGCCTCCTGACGCCCGGCGCCCTTGTGAGGCTCGGCGTCCTTCTGCGGCTCGGCGCCCTCGCCCTCGTCCCGGACGGCCGCACCCCCGTTGCCCTCGGGTGCGCCGGGCTCGGCCCGGTGACCGGTCAGCGCGAGGAAGACCTCGTCGAGCGACGAGCGGCGCAGGGCGAGTTCACCCACCGCGACCCCCTCACGGTCGAGGGCACGCACGACGGCCGGCATCACCTCGGGGTCCTTCACCGGGGCGGTGATCGTCTCGCCCTCGATCCGCGCCTCCTGCCCGGCGGCCCCCGCCACCAGCAGGTGAGCCCGCGCGAGGTCCTGCTCCGCAAGCGGCCGCAGCTCCAGCACCTGCCCTCCGACCTGCGACTTCAGCTGATCCGGGGTGCCTTCGGCGATCACCCGCCCCTTGTCGATCACCACGATGTCGTCGGCGAGCACATCGGCCTCGTTCAGGTACTGCGTGGTCAGCAGGGCCGTCGCACCGTCCGCGACCAGGCCGCGCAGCAGGTCCCACAGCTCACCGCGGCTGTGCGGATCGAGTCCGGTGGTCGGCTCGTCGAGGAAGAGGATGCTGGGCCGGCCGACGAGGCTGGCCGCGAGATCCAGCCGCCTGCGCATGCCGCCGGAGAAGGTCTTCACGGCCCGCCCGGCCGCGTCCGTCAGCTGGAACCGCTCCAGCAGCTCAGCCGCCCGCGCCCGGGCCTCTCGCCTCGGCAGACCGAGCAGCCGGCCGATGAGCAGCAGGTTCTCCGTGCCGGTCAGGTTCTCGTCCACCGCCGCGTACTGCCCGGTCAGCCCCACCATGGCCCGTACGACCCCGGCCTCCCGGACCACGTCGTGCCCGGCCACCCGCGCCCTGCCCCCATCGGGCCTCAGCAGCGTCGCGAAGATCCGCACCGCCGTCGTCTTCCCCGCCCCGTTGGGCCCCAGCAGCCCGAGCACCGAGCCCTTGCGGGCCCCGAGATCGACACCGGCCAGCGCCTCCGTCTCCTTGAACCGTTTGACCAGACCTTCCGCCTCTATCGCATACGTCATGGGTCACCCCTCGGGGTTCGGTCCAGCGGACCCCGGCCCGGGCCCACCTCTCCCACAACTGTGACCCACGGCACTGACATTCCCCTCCTTGTCCCGTTTCCTCCCGAAAATGACCGAGACAGGGACCCGCGTGACGGATCCCACCTCACCGCCTGTTCGTACTGCCGTAACAATGGACTGTGATCTCTCCGGTCTCCTCGATGCCCCGGAGCGCCCACCGGCAGCGGCCGGAGGCGACTCCCTACGTCGACCTCACCCGCTCGGAGTGGAGCGCGCTGCGCGACAAGACCCCGCTGCCGCTCACCGCGGAGGAGGTGGAGAAGCTGCGCGGCCTGGGCGACGTCATCGACCTCGACGAGGTCCGTGACATCTACCTCCCGCTCTCCCGCCTCCTCAACCTCTACGTGGGAGCCACCGACGGCCTGCGCGGCGCCCTGAACACCTTCCTCGGCGAACAGGGCTCCCAGTCCGGCACCCCGTTCGTCATAGGGGTCGCCGGCTCGGTCGCCGTGGGAAAGTCCACGGTCGCCCGCCTCCTGCAGGCCCTGCTCTCCCGCTGGCCCGAGCACCCGCGCGTCGAGCTGGTGACGACGGACGGCTTCCTGTTGCCCACCAAGGAACTCCAGGCCCGCGGCCTGATGTCGCGGAAAGGTTTCCCCGAGTCCTACGACCGCCGCGCCCTGACCCGTTTCGTCGCCGACATCAAGGCGGGCAAGGACGAGGTCACGGCCCCTGTCTACTCCCACCTGATCTACGACATCGTCCCCGACCAGCGGCTCACGGTCCGCCGTCCCGACATCCTGATCGTCGAGGGCCTGAACGTCCTCCAGCCCGCCCTGCCCGGCAAGGACGGCCGCACCCGGGTGGGCCTCGCGGACTACTTCGACTTCAGCGTGTACGTCGACGCCCGCACCGAGGACATCGAGCACTGGTACCTCAACCGCTTCAAGCGCCTGCGCGAGACCGCCTTCCAGAACCCCTCCTCGTACTTCCGCAAGTACACCCAGGTGTCCGAGGAGGAGGCCCTCGACTACGCCCGCACGATGTGGCGCACCATCAACAAGCCCAACCTGGTGGAGAACATCGCCCCCACCCGAGGCCGCGCCACCCTCGTCGTCCGCAAGGGCCCGGACCACAAGGTCCAGCGCCTGAGCCTGCGCAAGCTGTAGGACCACAGGACCGCGAGGCCGTCGCGCGGGCCTGTTAGAAAGACGTCATGCTGCATCTGCGCCTGATCACCCCGGCCGACAGGACCGACGCCGTGGTCCGCCTGATCGAGAAGACGGTCGGCACCACACACCTCGTCGTACTGCCGGGCGCCGCCCGTAGCCCCTCCGGGGACGTCGTCCTGTGCGACGTGGCGCGCGAGGCGGGTGACGAACTCCTGAGCAAGCTGCAGGAGTTGGACCTCGACGAACACGGTTCCATCGCCGTCGAGAACATCGACCTGTCGCTGTCCAAGCGTGCCGACAAGGCCGAGGCGGAGGCCCCCGGCGAGGGCGCGGACGCGGTGCTGTGGGAGCACCTCACGGACGCGACGCACGAGGAGTCCACCCTCTCCATCACCTACCTCGCCTTCATCACGCTCGCCACGATGATCGCGGCCTGCGGTGTGGTCCTCGACAACGCGATCCTGATCGTGGGCGCGATGGCGGTCGGCCCGGAGTTCGGACCGCTGGCGGGTATCTGCACGGCCGTGGTCCAGCGGGCGCCGCGCCTGGCGCTGCGCTCACTGATCGCCCTGCTGGTCGGCTTCGCCGTGGCGATGGCGGCGACGGTGGGCTTCAGCTACTTCATGGACGCCGTCGGCCTGTTCACCGAGGCCAAACTGGAGGCCGAGCGGCCCAACACGGGCTTCATCTACGCCCCCGACTGGTTCTCCTTCGTCGTGGCGGTCCTCGCCGGCGCCGCCGGCACCCTCTCGCTGACGTCGTCGAAGTCCGGCGCCCTGGTCGGCGTCGCCATCTCGGTGACGACGGTCCCGGCCGCCGCCAACGCCGCCGTGGCCCTGATCTACGACGACGCCAATCAGACCTGGCTCTCCACGGGCCAGCTCCTCCTGAACCTGCTGGGCATCATCCTCGCCGGCACGCTCACGCTCCTGGCCCAGAAGTGGCTCTGGGCCAGGCAGCGCGAGCGTACGGCGAAGGCGGGCAGCGCCTAGGAAGAGATGTAGCGCGCTTCGCAGCCCGTGCCGATCTGGTCACCGGGGTTGGCGAACACCGCGTCGGAACCGAGGCCACAGGTTGTCACGGTGTCGTTGTTGGGCGTGTCGTCGTCCACGCCGATCATGTCGCTGGCGTTGCCGGTCGCCACGGTGTCCCCGCCCGGGCCGGCATCGACGACAGTGCGGATGGCGATGCTCGTCCCGTCGAAACTGTCGCCTTGGTCGCCCAGCCCGACCGAGAGCCGGCTGACGGGCAGGGGGCAGTCGACAGTGTTGAAGTCCACCTGACGGCACCCCGGCCCCGCCACGACGCCCGAGCTGTCCGTGAGCCTGAGATTGACGCCGACGACCGTGGCCGTCACGTTGTTCACGAATCCGGCACGCGCGCTGAGCCCGACGTTGCCGAAAACACGGAACGCAGTGGAGCCGGGGGTCTGCGCGGCGGCCGGGGTGGCGAGCGCGGTGACGAGGAGACCAGTGGCCAGGGCCGGAACGGCCACGCGTTTCAGGGTGCTGCTCACTGTCTTCATGCTGCGTTTCTCACTTCCGTCGAGGGGCTCGCCACGTAGGGGCGGCCTCGACGCCAGTGAAACAACCAGCGATCAACCCGGCACTCTTTGTTACGGCCACGGAGTGACGCACCTCGCGTCGCAGCGGCATGGGGCATCCGAGGCGGAAAGCGGACCTGCGCACCCGCCCCGGACGACGTCCCGCGGCGCTACCCCAGCGCCGACTTCACCGCGTCGGCGAGCCGCCCGGCGACCGACCGTGCCTGGTCGATGTCGGCGGCCTCGACCATCACGCGCACCAACGGCTCGGTCCCCGAAGGCCGAAGCAGCACCCGCCCGGTCTCCCCCAGCTCCCGCTCCGCCTCGGAGACGGCGGCGGCGAGGTCGGCCGAGGTCTTCACCCGCGCCTTGTCCACGTCCGGCACATTGATCAGCACCTGCGGCAGCCGCTCCATCACCGACGCGAGGTCCCGCAGCGTACGCCCGGTCTCGGCGACCCGCGCGGCCAGCATCAGCCCGGTCAGCGTGCCGTCGCCGGTGGTGGCGTGGTCCAGCACGATCACATGGCCGGACTGCTCGCCGCCCAGCGCGTAGCCCTTCTCCTTCATCTCCTCCAGCACATACCGGTCACCGACCGCGGTCTGCACGAGCTGGATGCCCTCGCGTTCCATCGCCAGCTTGAAGCCGAGGTTGGACATGACGGTCGCCACCACGGTGTCGGACCGCAGAGCGGACCGCTCCCGCATCGCCAGCGCGAGCACGGCGAGGATCTGGTCCCCGTCGACCTCCTGGCCCGTGTGGTCCACGGCGAGGCAACGGTCGGCGTCACCGTCGTGCGCGATACCGAGATCCGCACCCTGCTCGACGACGGCGGCCTTCAGCTTGTCCAGGTGCGTGGACCCGCACCCGTCGTTGATGTTGAGCCCGTCCGGCTCGGCACCGATGGTGACGACCTCGGCCCCGGCCCGCGAGAAGGCCTCCGGCGAGACGCCCGCCGCGGCACCGTGCGCCTCGTCGAGAACGATCTTCAGCCCGTCCAGCCGGTTGGGCAGCACCCCGAGCAGATGGCCGACGTACTCCTCGAACCCTTCCTCGTACGACCGCACACGCCCGACCGCCGCACCCGTCGGCCGCTCCCACGGCTCACCGTGCCGGTGCTCGTCGTAGACGGACTCGATACGGTCCTCCAGCTCGTCGGCGAGCTTGTGGCCGCCGCGCGCGAAGAACTTGATGCCGTTGTCGGGCATGGCGTTGTGGCTGGCGGAGAGCATGACACCGAGGTCGGCGCCGAGCGATCCCGTCAGGAAAGCCACCGCCGGCGTCGGCAGCACACCGACCCGCAGCACATCGACGCCCGCACTCGCCAGACCGGCCACCACGGCGGCCTCCAGGAACTCCCCGGACGCACGCGGGTCCCGTCCGACCACCGCTGTCGGCCGGTGGCCCTCGAAGGTGCCCGCCTCGGCCAGTACGTGCGCCGCCGCCACGGACAGACCGAGCGCCATCTCGGCCGTCAGATCCGCGTTGGCGACGCCGCGCACGCCGTCCGTGCCGAAGAGTCGTCCCACTTGTCCTCCTGAGGAAGCGTCAGTTTCCGGAGATCGTCCGATAGTCCCATCGCCCGATCGCACGAGCTGATGAACACAGGGGCACACGAGCACATCAGCCTTTGAACACCTTGTGCCGTTATACGCCCAAGCCTGTGAGAAAACGAACGCCCCGGCGGCACTGTGGCGTGCCGCCGGGGCGTTCGGACGTACAGGCAGCGAAGCTTAGCGCTTGCTGTACTGCGGGGCCTTGCGGGCCTTCTTCAGACCGGCCTTCTTGCGCTCGACCGCACGGTCGTCGCGCTTGAGGAAGCCGGCCTTCTTCAGCGCGCCGCGGTTGTTGTCGACGTCGGCCTCGTTCAGCGCGCGGGCGACACCGAGACGGAGCGCACCGGCCTGGCCGGAGACACCGCCACCGGCGATGCGGGCGATGACGTCGTAGCGACCCTCGAGCTCAAGAACCTTGAACGGCTCGTTGACCTCCTGCTGGTGCACCTTGTTCGGGAAGTAGTCCTCGAGCGTACGCCCGTTGATCTTCCACTTGCCGGTGCCCGGCACGATGCGAACGCGCGCGATGGCGTTCTTGCGACGACCCAGGCCAGCGGCGGGCTGGGGCTCACCGAAGCGCGAGGCGAGGGACTCGGAGGTGTACTCACCCTCCACCGGAACCTCGGACTCGGTGGTGTAGCTGTCGATGTCAAGCTCTTCGAGCGGCTGCTCGGCAGTGGTCTCGGCCACGATTCTCCTCAGATTCTCTTCAGTCTTAGGGGGTGGCCGGACTTACTGCGCGACCTGGGTGATCTCGTACGGCTGCGGCTGCTGCGCGCCGTGCGGGTGCTGGTCACCCTTGTAGACCTTCAGCTTCGAGAGCATCTGACGGCCCAGAGTGTTCTTGGGGAGCATGCCCTTGACGGCCTTCTCGATGGCCTTCTCGGGGTTCTTGTCGAGGAGCTCGTCGTAACGGACGGAGCGCAGACCACCCGGGTAGCCGGAGTGGCGGTACGCCATCTTCTGGGTCCGCTTGTTGCCGGACAGGTGCACCTTGTCGGCGTTGATGATGATGACGAAGTCACCGGTGTCGACGTGGGGCGCGTAGATCGGCTTGTGCTTGCCCCGCAGGATGGAGGCGGCGGTGCTGGCGAGACGACCCAGGACAACGTCCTGAGCGTCAATGACGTGCCACTGGCGCGTCACATCGCCGGGCTTGGGGCTGTACGTACGCACGGTTCGTAGCCTTCGCTTCGAGTGAATGGTCCTGAACAGGTCACCGAAACGATCACGACAGCCTGGACCGCACGGCGGCGACGCATACCGCGTACGTGGGGTCGCTGGTCATCGGCCCGGTGGACCGGTGTAAGGGCCCGTCCCGTGAGAATGAGCAAGCCAATACACAACGAACATGCAGGATACCTGCGGCGCCCACGCCGGGTCAAAATGGCTTGGCACGGCAGACCACTGCTGTCCGCCCCCAGCGTATCCGCCCCACCCGAACGCCCCCGCCCCCAGACCCCCACTCGGGCTCTGAACAGGCCTCGCCCTCAAACGCCGGACGCGAGACAGTGCGGGCCGGCGGGTAGGGAAGCCCGACGACTCACCGGCACCGAACAGCTGGGGCCACCAGGACCGGGGGGGGCGGGCCGGGCGCGGGGGGGGGGGGGGGGGGGGGGGGGGGGGGGGGGGGGGCGGGGCGGGGGGGCGGGGGGGGGGGGCGCCCGCGGGGGGGGCGGGGGGGGGGGGGGGGGGGGGGGGCGGCCGGCGCGGCCGGCCCCCCCCCCCCCCCCCCCCCCCCCCCCCCCCCCCCCCCCCCCCCCGGCCCCTTCCCGCCGTACGCGGGTGCGGGCCCGCGCAGCTGCATGCCATTGCCGGTCGGCCACCGCAGCCCGCGTAGCCGCGTAGCTGCGGGCAGTCGTGCCGCTGGGGCGGCACGGGTGGGCGCAGCGGCACCCCGTAGCGCCGGGCTGCGCGACCCGCCCCCGCCCAGCGCCCACGCCGGGCAACCCGACAGCGAACGGCGCCTGTGACCCGGCCCGGCTGACGCAGTCGTCCCGTGTCAGTGCAGGGGCTTGGTGAACCAGTGCTCGGCGTAGAGGTCGTCGTTGTGGGGGGACGTTTCCTCGTAGCCGAGGCTTGTGTAGAGGGCGCGGGCCTCTGTCAGGTCGTGGCGGGTGTCGAGGATCACGCGGGTGGCTCCGAGGGATCGGGCCGTGGTCTCGGCGGCCCGGACGAGGGCCTGGCCGCCTCCCTTGCCGCGCATCGGCCCGTGGACGAACACCCGCTTCAGCTCCGCCGTGTCCGCGTCCACGAGGCGTACGCCCGCTGAACCGGCCGGCTCCCCCGCGTAGCGGGCCACCAGCAACGTGCCTTTCGGGGGCCGGAGTTCGTCCCAGGTGTGCGCGGCGATCTCGCGGTCCAGCTCGGCCGGGTCGGTGCGGCGTCCCTCGTGCAGGAGGTAGTAGCGGTCGCTGACCTCCGTGTAGTACGCCCGCCACAGGGTGGTGGCGGCGGGGGAGTCGGGGGGTTCCGGGGCGACGGTCCAGGTCATGCCGGACATTGTCGGAGGGGGAGCCGGCGGGTCCGCAAGCGAATATGGGTCGGACGCACCACGGGGGCTGTTTGAGGGGTGCCTTCCGGGCAACCCGGCAGATATGTCCACAGGTGTGATCATTCTGATCGTGATTGCGGCGGTCGTCGTCGTGCTCGGCGCGGCCGTCCTGGCCCTGCGCGCTCGGGGTGCGCAGGGCAGCCGGGGTCTGAAGCGGCGCTTCGGGCCCGAATACGAGCGGGCCGTGGCCCGGCACGACGGAGACGCCAAGGCCGCCGAGCGCGAGCTCGCCCAGCGGGTGGAGCGGCACGGCGGGCTGCGGGAGCGCCCGCTGGAGCCGGTCGAACTCGAGCGGTTCGAGGCCCGCTGGACGGCGGCCCAGGAACGCTTCGTCGACTCGCCGAAGGAGGCCGTCGACGAGGCGGACCGGCTGCTCGCCGACGTGGCGCGGGCCCGGGGTTTCCCGGACGGCGCGCAGTACGAGGAGCAGCTCGCGGCCCTGTCCGTGCATCACGCGGACCATGTGCAGGGCTACCGGCACGTGCACCGCGTCGCACACGCGCGCGTGGGCGGCGCGCAGGAAGGCGGTGGGCCCGGTACGGAGGAGATGCGCGAGGCCATGATCGAGGCCCGGGACCTGTTCGAGGACCTCACGGCCCCGGTCGAGCGTCACCGCAGGGAGCCCCACGAGTCCCGGAGGGACACCGGCGGGTCCACCCGCACCGACGGCCACCGCGGCCATCTGCCGTGGACGTTCTCAGGACGTCACGCGAAGGGGAGTTGAGTGAGATGACGGACGCGATGCCCGGCAGGGAACCTGACTACCAGCCGGCGAGGAGCGGGCCCGGGGGCGTGCCCACCGGTGGGACGGAGCAAGGCGGCGCCGAGTCGCGCGTCATGACGCCGGGCGGGATCGACACGGAGAGCGGGCACGAGGACGCGCCGCTGTTCCCGCACGACGAGTCCGACAAGTTCGAGCTGCAGCTGCAGCACGCGGTCTCCGGTTTCGTCGACGGTCCTCGGGCCGCCGTCGAGGAGGCCGACCATGTTCTGGAAGAGCTCACCGGCCGCTTGACGGAGGCGGTGGCGCAGCGCCGCCGCACGCTGCGTGGGTCCTGGCAGTCCATGGACGTGGCCGAGGACGAGCCCGGTTCGTCCACCGACACCGAGCAGCTTCGGATTGCTCTGCGCGACTACCGCGAGCTGGCGGAACGGCTGCTGCACGTCTGAGCCGTCCGACCGGGAATCGTTCTACCGGTCATCGTTCGCCGCCGTCCGGCGCTCCCGCCACTGGCTTACGACCTCTTCCACGTCGTACGGCCTGCGGCCCAGGGGAGGGCCGGGCGGCGGCTTCAGCAGCATGTCGCGGATCTTGACGTTCACGTCCGTGATGATCTTCCGGACGATCTGTTCGCTGGGGGCCGCGTAGGCCGCCGTCAGGGCGTCCTCGGCCTCCTTGCGCAGGGCCAGGGCCGGGGGCAGGACCGACAGGCCCTCGCGGGCCATCTTGCGCTTGACCCACCACAGTTCGTCGTACGGGGATTCCAGGTCGTTCGGCAGGGGTTTGCCGGCTCCGGGCAGTCTGTCGAAGTCGCCGCGCGCTTGCGCGTCGTGGATCTGCTTGTCGACCCAGGACTCGAACGGAACACCGGGGGGCTTTCGCTCGGTCATGAGTTCATTGTGCCGGACGCGGCGGTGCCGGGCGATTTATCATGCGGCGTCGGTGGCCAAAACGGCTGTCGTACAAGGACGTTTCAGGAGGAACGCACGTGCTCGAACTCACCATGGCCGCCGTGTCCGCGGCGGACGAGGGTGCCACGGCCGGCATGCTCATGGCCGACGCGCCCAGCGAGCCGGGTGCCGTGCTGCGGGTGGGCCGGGACAAGACGGTGTGCCGGCTCTCGACGCCGGACGACTGGCTGTTCGTGTCGCGGGTCCACCTGGAGTTCCTGTGCGGTCCGGACGGTGGGTGGCAGGTGAGCTGGCTGCGCGGCTCGCAGGCCGACCCGTCCTCCGAGGTGCGGCTGACCGTGGGGGAGTACGCCCAGCCGATCGGCTACGGCCAGACGGTGCCGCTGCCCAGGGGCGGCAGCGGCGAGATCGTCATCCAGGACCGTACGGCGCCGCGCAGCGTCAACGTCGGTTTCTATCAGGAGGCTTGAGCGGCGAGGGGGCGGTGGCTCACGCCAGCACCCGCGCCAGCGCGAAGCCGTCGTAGCCCTTGCTGCCCACCGTCTGGATCGCCGTGCCGCTCAACCTCGGGTGGCTGCCGATCAGTTCGATGGCGGCGCGGGTGCCCCGGACGTCCGGCGCGGAGCTGTCCGCGTCGGCGACCCGGCCCCCGCGCACCACGTTGTCCACCACGACCAGGCTGCCGGTGCTGGTGAGTCTGAGGGCCCAGTCGACGTAGTGCGGGTTGTTGGCCTTGTCCGCGTCGATGAAGACCAGGTCGAAGGGTGCCGGGTTCTCGTCGGCCAGCTTCGGCAGCGACTCCAGGGCCGGGCCGACCCGCACCTCGACGACCTTGTCCAGCCCCGCCCGCGCGATGTTGCGGGTGGCGACCTCGGCGTGCTTGGGGCTGTACTCCAGCGAGATCAGGCGGCCGTCGGCGGGCAGGGCGCGGGCCAGCCAGATGGTGCTGTAGCCGCCGAGGGTGCCGATCTCCAGGATGTTGCGGGCGCCCTGGATCTCGGCCAGGAGCTGGAGGAACTTTCCCTGCGGCGCGGTGACGTTGACGTGCGGGAGCTCGGCCGCGTCGCTGTCGCGCAGGGCGGCCTGGAGGGTGTCGTCCTCGGGTGCGAGGTGGGCGGAGAAGTACTCGTCGACGTCGTCCCAGAGCTGCGACTCGCTCATCGCCTTGCCTTTCGTATGGCTAGTTAGAAGCGGTAAGTAGAAGCGCTAACTAGATTTCCTAACGAATATAGTCGCGTGCCCCGTTCCCTGCCGGGGATTTCTTTCGTCGGGCATTTCCGTTTCCCGGTCAGGGACTCCAGGATCGTGGATTCAGCCGATCGGCGCAGGTGGCCGCGTCGGGGGCGGGGACGGAGGCATCGGCGGCGGAGCCGGAGGCGTCGGTGCCTCCGGCCGCCGGGACCGTCGTACGGCCAGCACCGCCGCCGTCGCCGCGGCCAGTGCGGGGCCGCCCGTCACCGTCAGCAGCCACGCCGGCAGGCCGGCCACCGTGTGCAGCCGGTTTTCATGGATCACCTGCTGGAAGGGGTCGTCGGCCGCCGCCCGGCGCAGCACATGGTCGCCGGAGATCCGCTCGGGGTACGGGAACTCCTGGCCGATCGCGGTCAGGAACGGGGTGTCGGCCGCCGCCAGCTCGGCCAGCGGGCCGGCCCTCGCCGTCACCCGGCCGGCGTAGGTGACGCGGGGGCGTTCGCCGCCGATGCGGGTGCTCGGTTCCATGCGGTGCGCGGCCAGCACGTACAGGCCCAGCGACTGCGGGGTCTCGGCGAGACGGGACAGGCGCATCGGGTAGACCGGCTCGTCGGCCCGGAAGGTGAGGTGCAGCGGGTCCAAGGCACCGGTCAGCGGCTCGCCGGCGCTGTCGGGTGCCAGCTTGACGGCGACGTACTCCCAGCGCTTTTGGACGTACGGCCGCAGGGCGCCGTCCAGGCGGGCCGGCAGGGCGAAGCCGTTGCTGTCCAGCCAGCCGTCGAGGGCGCCCGGGTCGGTGGCGGTCAGCCGGGCCACATCGAAGGGGCCGAGCCGCTGCCGGCCGACCACGTCCACGGGAGGGGTGCGTCCGGCGCGGAACCGGGGTGGGGGCGGGCCACCGGGCCTGCCGTCCCCGGTCACCAGGGGCCAGTCGCCGTCCTGGGGCCAGAAGTGGTACCGCTCGCGGTGCACGGGGGCGGTGACGGCGTGCAGTTCGTCGAAGAGGGCCGGGTCGCCGAGCCGGACCGTCGCCCGCCGCGGCACCGGCATGATCCACGCGACCCGCTCGGCGTCCCCGCCGACGGTCAGCCGCATCACGATCTGCTCCCGCGTCCCGTCCCACCGCACGACGGACTCCTCACGCGCGACGGTCACGCGCCGCGCGTCGCCGGGCACCATGGCCCCGCAGCCGCACGCCCACGCGGGCGCCACGAGCTGTCCGAGCTGGACGGTGAGCAACGCCACGACGACGGTGAGGGCGCGGCCGCGGGACCGCCCCCGCACGCCCTTCCGCAGCAACCCGGTCATTGCCCGCACCCCCTCCATCCCCGCAAGCCCCTCCACCGTGCTGACGCCAGGGCTTCAGACGGTACGGCGGATGATCCGGCTCCGGGGGCCGGTCCCGCGATGTGAACGATTCCGCACCCACGGGAGAGGACCCGGGCGGAGGCGCCCCCCGGGAGGCGAGGGGAGCGGTGCCCGACTATCGTCATCCGGACAAAAGGAGAGCAGACGTCAGGTGAAGGCAGGGTTGCCTGCGTCTCTCCCGGGGGTGGTACGGGCCTCACCGGGTCCGTGAAGATTCCTTGCGCGTGGGACGTGTGGGACGACCGGGGCGGGAGGCCGACGAGGCGTGGCGAATGCGGATCACGGTGGGCGACCGGCGGAGGCACTCGGAGCCACGGCCGTCGGCACGGTTCAGGCACGCCTGCGTCTGGCGCGCCTCGGTCTGTGGCTGGTCGCCGCGATTCTCGGCGTACGGCAGGTGGCCGTCGCCCTCGGCACACCCTCCGGGGAGCGGCTGACGGACCTGGAGACCTGGCTCGGCCCGGACGGCGTTCTGCATGTGAAGGGCTCGCTGTACGACTCGACGCAGTTCACCGGTACGCCGTTCGGCGGGCTCGCCCTCAAGCCGCTCACGCGCGCCGCGGAACAGGCCCTCGGCTGGGGCTGGACCTTCGGCACCCTCCTGCTCGTCGTCGCCCTCGGCCTGGTCGCCGCCCGTGCCCTGCCGCAGCCGGTGAGCAGACGGGCCTCGCTGCTCGCCGCGCCCGTCGCGATCAGCCTGCTCATGCTGTCGCTGCCGGTGCGCAACACCCTCTACCTCGGCCAGACCAGCATCATGCCGGTCCTGCTCGTCCTGCTCGGCTGCTTCGCCGTGCGCGGCGAGCGGGCCAGCGGCGTGCTCATCGGCCTCGCGGCCGCGCTCCAGCCGACCCTGCTGCTGTTCACCCCGCTGCTGTGGTTCACCGGCCGCCGCCGGGCCGCGCTGTCCACGGGGGCCACGTTCGCCGCGAGCACGGTGGTCGCCTGGCTGGCGATGCCGGGCGACTCGTACACCTACTGGGTGCATCACATGGCCGGCGTCGGTCTCGGCGGCCGCGCCGACGACCTCGCCAACCAGTCCCTGCACGGCGCCCTGCTGCGGATGGGGCTGACCGGCCCGCTGGAGATCGCCCTCTTCCTGCTCCTCGGCGCCGCCGTCGCCGTCCTCGCGCTGCGCCGGGCCGTGCGCTACGCCCACGACGGACAGCTCCTCCTCGCCGTCGCGATCACCGGCTGCGCGGCGCTCGTCGCGTCCCCGACGGCCTGGCAGCACCAGCTGCTGTGGGTGCTGCTCGCGGTCGTCGGGCAGGTCGGCAAGCGGGCGGGCGACCGGTACGTGTGGCCGGTCGCCGTCATCCTGGTGATGACGCTGCCCGCGAAGATGATGGTGCCGGACAAGGTCATCTTCCACCCCCTGCGCGCCGACCTGATCCTCCTGGCCGCGCTCGCCACGGCCGCCGTCGTGCCGTTCCTGTCGCGTACGTCGCCGTACTGGCAGACGCCGGTCCCGACCCGGTACGCCGACCCGGTCCCGTCCCGCTTCCGGCGTATCCCGCTGGTGCCGTTCCTGCGCCGGGTGCTGAGCCGCCCGAACCTGCTCTTCGAGCTGTTGCTGATCCGCGTCACCTACTACGCGTACGCCCAGATCCGCCTCGCCGCGGCCGGCGACTCCCACTCGGCCGGCCGGGTCACCGCCGAGGAGAACGGCGCCGAGATCCACTCCATCGAACGTGCCCTGGGCATCGACATCGAGTACTGGGCCAACCACGCCGTCGTGAAGGTCGACTGGCTGCGGAACTTCTTCGACTTCTACTACGAGTCGTTCCACTTCGGCGTCCCGCTCGCCATACTCGGCGTCCTCTACTGGCGCCGCCCGGTCGACTACCGCTGGGCCCGCTCCGCCATCGGCTTCGCCACGGTGTTCGCCCTGATCGGTTTCTGGCTCTACCCGCTCGCCCCGCCCCGCCTGATGCCCGGCCTCGGCTTCATCGACACGGTCCACGGCCCGCAGGACTTCAGCCGCCCCGACTACGGCACCCTCACCGAACTCACCAACCAGTACGCGGCGATGCCGTCCCTGCACTTCGGCTGGTCCCTGTGGTGCGGTCTCGTCATCCTCGTCCTCGCGCCCAGGTGGTGGATGAAGGCCCTGGGCCTGCTGCACCCCCTCTTCACGGTCACCGCGATCGTCGTCACCGCCAACCACTGGGTGCTGGACGCGGCAGGCGGCGCCCTGGTCGTCGCCGCGGGCTTCGGCATGACACACCTGCTCCAGGGACCGCGCGCCAGGACGGTCACGACGGAGGCGGAGCGGGTCAGCAGCGACTCGCCGGTGCCAGTGAAGGACCGTGCCGTGAGCTGATCGGTGGTGGCCGGGGAGGGAACGGCGCGCCGGGCGGCTGTTCCGGGCCGCCGCATTCGTGCGGCGGCTCCCGCGCCTCAGGGCGGCCGAGAAGCTCAGCAGTGGCTTCCCGGCTCCGGTGAAGGACCGTACTCCGAGCTGATCCGGTACTCGCCGGGGGAGGAGACGGTGAGGCGGGTGAACTCGCCCTGTCGGGTGAGGCAGCCGCCGTTGTCCGTGTGCAGCCAGGGGGAGTAGGCCACGCGTACGGTCGTCGTCCCGGCCCGGGGCATGCGTACGACGAGGTCGGCGCTGGACGTCGAGACGATGCTGGCCGGGGCGGTCACCAGGGGGACCGCGTCCCGTACCCGGTAGATCCGCCAGTGCTCGTCCTGCCATACCGGCTCCAGCCACTCGGGCCGGTGGTCGCGTATGAGCGCCGCCTCGACCTTGGCGTATCCGTCGGGCCTGCCCAGGGGCAGTACGACGAAGCCGACGGCCCAGCGGTCCAGCCAGGTCCGGTAGGTGGCGGGGGAGAAGGAGCCGTCGTAGAACAGGCGGGCGCGCTCCATGTCGAGCTGGCGGTTCCAGCCGCGGGCCATGTTGACGTGCGGGGCGAGGCCGCTGGCCTCGCGGTGGTTGCGGGCCGGGACGACCTCGACGCGGGTGCGGTCGGCGCCGAGGCGGTCGAGGGCGCGGACCACTCCCCGGGTCTCGGTGGCCCAGCCGGGCACCTTCGTGGAGACGTACAGGTCGTCGCCGGTCTTCTTGGTGACCCAGGCGACGGAGAGGACGAGGGCGCCGATCAGAAGCTTCCGGCGGAGCTTCGCCAGCCGGGGCTGGGCCACCAGGACGGCGAGGAGGGCGGCTGGCGCGAACAACTCGGCGAAGCGCTCGACGTTCGTGCCTATCGGCGAGGCGATGAGATACGTCAGGACGGTCCCCGCCGCGTAGACGACCCCGCTCCAGCGGGCGACGCGCCACGTGCGCGGAGCGAACACCGTGACCGCGAGCCCCAGGAAGAACGGCGGCCAGATGCGGTCGGCGGACATCAACTGCTCGCCCTTGAAGGGGAAGAGGAGTGTCGTCGCGCCGACGGTCACGGCGGGCGGGACGAGAAGGGCGAGGGCACGGGCGTACTCGCGGGTGGCGAGGTGGGCGGCGCCGACGACGACCACGAAGAGCCCCGCCACCGGGCTGGCCATGGTCGCGAGGGCGGCGTACGCGGCGGCGAGGACGATCCGCCGCTCACGGGTGAGCAGGAGGCACGCGGCGAGTCCGAAGGCGACACCGAGGGCGAAGGTGGTGCGGCCGGAGGCCACGTTGCACCACAGGGCGAAGGCGGCCAGCAGGGCGGGGCCGAGGGGTCTTCGGACGCTCTTGACGCGGGTGAGGAGGACCGCTGCCAGCCAGGTGGCGGCCAGACCCGAGACGACCGTGACCGCGCGCACGCCCAGGGCGGCCATCAAGTACGGAGATATCAGGCTGTAGTTGGCGGTGTGCATGCCGCCGTACCAGAAGAGGTTGTAGGCCGAGCCGCCGTGCCGCTCCGCGAAACCGGCCCAGGCGTACTGGGCCGCAAGGTCGCCGCCTCCGGTGGCGAGGAACGCCCACCAGATCGCGTAGAGCGGGACGGTGGGGAGTGTGGCCAGCAGCGGGATCCGGTGGCGGTGCCACACCGTGCGCAGCAGCTGGTTGCGGGCAGGGGGCGCCGTCTGCGGCGCTGGGGGGCGGGTGAGTTCCTCGGCTTGGGCCACGGAAACGAAGACGTGGAACGGGGGAGTTGCGTTCATCGGCGGGCGAAGACGGCCACGTCGCTGCCGAGCGTAGGGGTCTCAGACAGGAGGAGCGGGCGGCAGTGCGGTCAACGACCAAGCCGTGCGGACGCGTTGGAGGGTGGCACGGGCCAGGGTGTCGGCCGTGCCGATCTCGCGTTGGGCCCGGGCGAGGGCGGCGAAGGAGCCGGGGGAGCGGTGATCGAAGGACGCGACGATCTGCTCCCTGGTGAGGGCCTGCGTGAAGATCCCCTTCACCGTGTCCAGCAGGTAGGCGCGGTTGGCCAGAGTCGCTCCCAGCCGGGCGCGGTCCCCGGCCGTCCCGGCCTGCCGGTGGATCAGGTCTCCCAGTTCGCCGAGCCCCTCGTGTTCGTCGAGTACATCCCGGCGGAAGAGCTGCGCGAGTTCGGAGTGCTCCTCGGAGCCTCCGGCGGTGTTGGCGATACGGTCGACTTCGCGCCTCACCAGCCAGTCGGTCACGTTGGCGAGTGAGCGGAGCTGTTCCGGTGCCCCGTACGAGATGCCCGCGCGGGCCGTCCGCAGCAGGTCACGCGGCATGCCGCCCGACAGGCAGTAGAACAGGGCGGCGAAGGGGACCGGCAGCCCCACCACCCGTCGGCCCAGCAGGCGTTCGGCCGTCGCGAGATCGAGGGGTTCGACCCGGACGACCTCGTCTATCGCACTGTCGAAGGCATCCCGTCGGCCGACCGGCGCCAGGTCCGCCTCCCGCAGCGCCTCGTCGGAGACCGACAGCACGAACAGGCACTTCGGTACGTCGAACACGGCCTTGAGCTCGTTCAGAAAGGTGCGCGCGGTGGCGGCCGGTTCGATCCGGTCGAGTTCGTCGACCCCGATCACCAGCCGCCGCCCCTTCTCGTCCAGGTCCAGCGCGGTCCGGCTGAGGAACCTCTTCAGG
Source organism: Streptomyces sp. NPDC093591 (assembly GCF_044764885.1). NCBI lineage: Bacteria > Bacillati > Actinomycetota > Actinomycetes > Kitasatosporales > Streptomycetaceae > Streptomyces > Streptomyces sp. NPDC093591. Next base: position 657,965 of record NZ_JBIWIY010000002.1, on the reverse strand, counting down.
GCGTCCACTATCTCGGGGTACGTCTGCGGCTGCTCCGCGAGCGAGGTCGCCCGCTTCGCCGACAGGTTCCAGCTCCGCCAGCCGGCGCCGACGGCCGCCTCGTCGGACTGGGTCTGCAAGTAGCGGATCGAGCGCTTGTGCCGCTCCGCCTCCTGCGCGGTGGCGAGGCCCTCGTCGATCACGAGGTCGCACAGCTTGTAGAAGAGGTGCAGCATGAACTCCCGCCGGTCGAAGACGACCGGTACCGGCTCGACGAGGCTCAACTGAGGTGAGCGATCCCTCTCCTCGGCCTTGCAGAAGTTCCGCAACAGCTGACTCTTGCCCACGCCCCGTGGGCCCGCCAGCGCGATGCTCCCACCCTCCATCCCGGCGCTGATCAGGGCCAGTTGGCGGTCCGCCCGCGTCGCCACGTGCTCCTGGCCGGCGCGGAGCTGCCTCAGTCCCGGGGCGTCGATGATGGTGAGTTCGGTGGAGAAGACGCGCTCGGTGCGTTCACTGATGCGTTCCCGCATGAAGCTCACCAAGGCCTGCTCCACGGCCGCCCCCCAATCGATCTCGGCCTCCCGTGCCGCCCGCTTCCGCTCACGTGTGTCGAGTACGGCGATCAAGTAGGGGAGGGAGAGGGACTGCTTGCGCGCGGACGAGGCGAAGCGGCCCAGCACTACGGGCAGGAGTACGCCCAACGCTGCCATTGCCGCCGATGTGACGGCGTAACCCCAGCTGTATCCGGCGCTCCTTCCCAGAGGCCGGTCGTGCTGGAGCTGCCAGACGACCTCCGCTGTGCCCGACCCCACACCGAGCATGCCCAGCAGCGCCAGGGAGAAGTACGCGAAGCAACCAGTGACCAGGAGTTGGCGCCCCTTTGCCGCTGGTATACCCACCCGTGCGTCGCGCGACAGAAGGTAGTAGACGAACCAGGGCACGAAGGTCACACCAGCGGTGGCCAAGGCAGCGAACAGGAAGTATCCGAAGGCGGAGCCCGCGAGGGACTTGATCGAGACGGAACGATGGTTGGTCAGCGCGTCCTCGAGTGCCTCGCTCCAGCCGAACGCGGTCGCTGCGACGAGCAGCATCAGAAGCAGCAGAGTGCCGGTCCCCAGTAGCAGCCTGCGGAGCCTCGCCTCCAGCGCGGCACGGGAAGCAGCCTGCTGATACCTGCTCTCCGCGTCCCGTGCCTCCCCCAGAATGTCTTCACGCCGTGCCTTCGCGGCATCTTCCAGGATGCTCCTGTTCACGCCGCTTTCGCTGACTTCACGGCGCTCCAGCACGTCCGGCAGAACTTCCTCGAAGAGGTCTTCTCTCAGCATCGCCACGCTCAGGTATTTCCGCACCAGCACTCGAACCACACCGCCTTGCCCCCTTCCGACACGGGACCCACACCCCACTTGTCGGCCACCGCTTCGAGGAGAAGCAGCCCGCGCCCGCCCTCCGCCGACAGCGACAACTCGGATGCAGAGACGGGAAGTTGGGGCGACCCATCGGCAACCTCCACCCGAACCGCCCCCGCCTGCCGCAGGATCAGCACCTCGCAGCGCCGGTCCGGAACATGCCGTACGACATTGGCGACCAGCTCGGTCACGCCCAGCTCCACGGCGTGGGTCAGTTCGGCCATCCTCCACTCGTCGAGCAGCGTGCGCGCGATGGCGCGGATGTGCCGGGCCGAGTGTGTGCCGGCGACGAGGCGCAGGCGGTACTGGGCGCGGAAGGGGGCCACGGAGGTGGGGGGAATGTATCCGTTCACGGTACGAGCGTGACCCCACGCGACTACTTTGGGCTACGGAACGGATACAACGGGTCCCGAAGTGGGCCCAGTTGCGTGAGAGGGGGCTCTGCGTGACCCACATCAACACCCTCGACCCGGGCGCCTCGCCACTGGACTACTACGGCTTCGAGCTACGGCGGTACCGCGAGGCCGCCGAGCTGACCCAGAAGCAGCTCGGGGACATCGTCTACTGCACAGGTTCGCTGGTCGGCCAGATCGAGACGGCTCGGAAGCTGCCGACGTTGCCCTTCAGCGAGCGGGTGGACATCGCGCTGGGGACGGGTGGGGCGCTGTCCCGGCTGCATGAGCTGGTGATGCGTAGTCAACTTCCGGCCTGGTTTCAGCAGGTGGCGGAGTTGCAGGCGAGGGCAGTCGAGATTGCCTCATTCGAGGCGCACATGGTGCATGGCCTCCTTCAGACAAGGGCCTATGCACGTGCCGTGCTCGGCGTCCTCGACAAGGCTGACCTCGACGACCGCACCGCGGTACGGCTCGCCCGGCAGCGCATCTTCGAGAAGGAGGAGCCCCCGGTCTTTTGGGCGGTCCTCAGCGAGGCCGCGCTGTGCCAGGAGATCGGCGGCCGGGAGACGATGCGGGAGCAACTCGCCCACTTGTTGTCCTTCGAGGACAATCCCCGGATCAACATCCAGGTGCTGCCCTTCTCGGCCGGAGCGCACGCGGGACTGACAGGCTCGTTCGACCTCTACCGCTTCGCGACCGATCCGGCCATCGTTTACACGGAGGGTTACGGCAGCGGGCATCCGACCGCCAATCCGGACACCGTCAAGAACTGCTCGCTCCGTTACGATCATCTTCAAGCCGCCGCTCTCTCCATCAAGGACTCGGCGGAGTTGATCCGGCGAGTAATGGAGGAACGCTATGGAGAACAAGGTGATCCAGACGGTGATCCAGTGGCGTAAGTCCAGCTACAGCAGTGACCAGGGCGGCAACTGCGTCGAATGCGCGCCCATCGGTGCCCTGGCCTGGCGCAAGTCGACGCACAGCGGCGACCAGAACGGCGATTGCGTCGAGATCGCCGAAACCCCCCACACCACCCTCGCCATCCGAGACTCCAAGACCCCGGCGGGCCCGATCCTCACCCTCAGGCCCGCCGCCTTCACCACCTTCGTCAACTGGGCGGCGGGCAACTAGAGCGGCAAGCGCTCACGCGGCGGCCCATGGGACGCGGCAGGTGTGAGGCGCGGTCCCCTCAGGGCACAGGCTGCTGATCACCGTTTTGCGGACCGCCCGCCACGCCCGCAGGGAACAGGCCAAGTGGACGCGCAACTCGACCGCTTCCCGGGCGCCGCTGCTCTGCCCCGGGTGCTCCCATGCCCACTGGTCCGCGAGGTGGTCGTACACGTCGGCCGTCGTCGCCCCGCTCGCGGGAAAGGTGTGGGCGACCGACTGCCTGACGATCCGGGCGCCACGGGCGCTCACGGCATCGTCCACGAGCCCCTTGACCCATGCGAGCCCTTGCTCGTCCGCGTACAGGCCGAACCTCAGGGTGCGCGTCCTCATGACTTGAGACTACAGCCGCTGAATGATCGTCCCCGTGGCCAGTCCACCCCCCGCACACATCGTCACCAGCGCGAACTCCTTGTCCACGCGCTCCAGTTCATGAAGTGCGGTCGTGATCAGCCGGGCCCCGGTGGCCCCCACCGGGTGCCCGAGTGCGATCGCACCGCCGTTGACGTTGACCTTCTCCAGGTCCTGTTCGAAGACCTGCGCCCAGCTCAACACCACCGACGCGAAGGCCTCGTTGATCTCGACGAGGTCGATGTCCTTCATCGACATCCCGGCCTTCCCCAGCACCGCCCGCGTCGCGTCGATCGGCCCGTCCAGGTGGAAGTGCGGGTCGGCGCCGACCAGCGCCTGCGCCACGATCCGTGCCCTCGGCCGCAGCTTCAGGGCGCGCGCCATCCGTTTCGACGCCCACATGATCGCCGCCGCGCCGTCGCTGATCTGGGACGAGTTGCCCGCCGTGTGGACGGCCGTCGGCATGATGGGCTTGAGCCTCGCCAGGGCCTCCATGGACGTGTCACGCAGGCCCTCGTCCTTGTCGACGAGCCGCCACATGCCCTGTCCGGCGCCCTGCTCCTCCTCGGTCGTCGGGACCTGGACGGCGAACGTCTCCCTCTTGAACCGCTCCTCGGCCCAGGCGGTGGCCGCCCGTTCCTGCGAGATCAGCCCGAGTGAGTCGACGTTCTCCCTGGTCAGCCCCCGATGGCGGGCGATGCGCTCCGCCGCCTCGAACTGGTTGGGCAGGTCGACGTTCCACTCGTCCGGGAACGGCTTCCCGGGCCCGTGCTTGGACCCCGACCCGAGCGGCACCCGGGACATCGCCTCGACGCCACAGCTGATCCCGACGTCGATGACGCCCGCCGCGATCATGTTGGCCGTCATGTGGGAGGCCTGCTGGGAGGAGCCGCACTGGCAGTCGACCGTCGTCGCCGCCGTCTCGTAGGGCAGGCCCATGGTCAGCCAGGCCGTGCGGGCGGGGTTCATGGACTGTTCGCCGGCGTGGGTCACCGTGCCGCCGACGATCTGCTCGACGGCGTCGGCGGGGATACCGGTGCGGCCGAGGAGTTCGCGGTAGGTCTCGCCCAGCAGATAGGCGGGGTGGAGGTTGGCGAGCGCGCCGCCGCGCTTGCCGATCGGGGTGCGTACGGCTTCGACGATCACGGGTTCGGCAGCCATGGGTGCGGATCCTCTCCGAGGGCTCTGCGGAGTCAGGGCGGAACTGGCCAGAACTGGTACGCGTTCTAGTTCTGCCTTGCAGTGTGCTGACGAAGGTTCAGTGACGGCAAGAGGCGTGCAGGTAACTGGGACGTCCATGGCTCTTGCTAGTTGTAGAACCCGTTACTACCGTCACCCCGACCCTCTTTGCTGATGGACCGTCAGGAGCTGTCCATGCCCTGTCCAGCGCTTCCCGACGGGTTCGACTTCACCGATCCCGATGTGCTGCACCACCGCGTGCCCCTCCCGGAGTTCGCCGAGCTGCGCCGCGCCGAACCGGTCCGCTGGATCCCGCAGGCGGGCAACGTGGCCGGGTTCCAGGACGAGGGCTACTGGGCGGTGACCCGGCACGCGGACGTCAAGTACGTGTCGACGCACCCGGAGTTGTTCTCGTCCACCCTCAACACCGCGATCATCCGCTTCAACGAGCACATCGAGCGCGATGCCATCGATGCGCAGCGGCTGATCCTGCTGAACATGGACCCGCCCGAGCACACCCGGGTCCGCCAGATCGTCCAGCGCGTCTTCACCCCGCGCGCGATCCGCGCCTTGGAGGAGCGCCTGCGGACGCGGGCGCGGACGATCGCCGCGAACGCCCGGGAACACCACCCGGACTCCTTCGACTTCGTCACCGAGGTCGCCTGCGAACTGCCCCTGCAGGCCATCGCCGAGCTCATCGGTATCCCGCAGGACGACCGGGCCAAGATCTTCGACTGGTCCAACAAGATGATCGCGTACGACGATCCCGAGTACGCCATCACCGAGGAGGTCGGGCAGGAGTCGGCCACCGAACTCATCGCGTACGCGATGAACATGGCCGCCGACCGCAAGGAGTGCCCGGCGAAGGACATCGTCACGACGCTGGTGTCGGCCGAGGACGAAGGCAACCTCCGCTCCGACGAGTTCGGGTTCTTCGTGCTGATGCTGGCCGTGGCCGGCAACGAGACCACCCGTAACGCCATCACCCACGGCATGCACGCCTTCCTCACCCACCCCGAGCAGTGGGAGCTGTACAAGAGGGAGCGGCCTCGGACGGCGGCCGAGGAGATCGTGCGCTGGGCGACCCCGGTGGTCTCCTTCCAGCGCACGGCGACGCAGGACACGGAACTGGGCGGCAAGCAGATCAGGAAGGGCGACCGGGTCGGCATCTTCTACGCCTCCGCCAACCACGACCCCGAGGTCTTCGAGAACCCGGACGCCTTCGACATCACCCGCGACCCCAATCCCCACCTGGGCTTCGGAGGCGGTGGCCCGCACTTCTGCCTGGGCAAGTCCCTGGCGGTCCTGGAGATCGACCTCATCTTCAACGCCGTGGCCGACGCCCTGCCCGATCTGCGGCTGGTCGGCGACCCGCGCCGATTGCGCTCCGCGTGGATCAACGGCGTGAAGGAACTGCGGGTCAGCACCGGCTGACCCGTCCCGAGGGAGGCAGGAGCACCCCTTTTCCCTACGCCCCGTTCCTGCCTCCCCCGAGACGCGGGCCGCCCTCGGGGGCGGCCGGTACACGTCGGCGCGGGTATGGCGAAGGCGGCGGCCCCGGGGATCGGGGGCCGCCGCCTTCGGTCCTGTCTGGCGGTGTCGGCTCAGTACCAGCCGTTCGACTGCCAGAAGTTCCAGGCGCCGCACGGGCTGCCGTAGCGGTCCTTCATGTAGTCCAGGCCCCACTCGATCTGGGTGGCCGGGTTGGTCTTCCAGTCGGAGCCGGCGGAGGCCATCTTGTTGCCGGGCAGGGCCTGGACCAGGCCGTAGGCGCCGCTGGAGGCGTTCGTGGCGTTGACGTTCCAGTCGCTCTCGTGGTCCACGATCTTGGAGAAGCACTGGTACTGGGCCGAGTCCGAGATCATCTTCTTCGCGATCTGCTGCGCCGAGCCGGCCCCGGTCGTCGCGGCCTGCGCGGGCGCGGCGGCGAACAGGGTGCCGGCGGTGGCGGCGGCCAGGGCGGCACCGGCGAGGGCCTTCTTCGGGGCGGAGATGCGACGGAAGGTGGAAACGACGGACACGGGGAGCCTTTCTTCGGGGACAGTGGGCCGCGGGCATGCCGGAGCCACGCGATGCGAGGCGGGGGGCGTGCGTCGGCGCCGCGGCCCTGAGGGCACGTCGGCGCCGTGCGACGTCATCCAGAGAAGCAGGCCGGGAAGGTGTCCGCAATGAGCCTGTTTGCTAGTTGTGGCCGTATGTGGGGGCAAGGTCGTTTGTGTGACGTGGCTCTCAATGTGCAGGTCAGCGGCCGAATTGGCGCGTACATGGCATCCGATTTGTCCCACTAGGGTGGATCGTAGGTGATGTGGGTCATGTGGGGTGGTTCACCGGGTGGCTGACCGTCCGCGCGCGGGCCCTCACCCTGCGGGAGCGTCGAATGTGACCGGGCTCTCGAAGGCCGCCCGGCGCGTGGCCCGGCGCAGCGCCTTGAGGATCGCCGGACCGAGCGTGACGGCGAGGACGGCGGTGACGACCGCCCGTCCGAGGTCCCAGCCGAGCGAGGTGGCCAGGCAGTACGCGACGAAACGGGCGAGGTTGGCCAAGGGGTCGAGTTCCGGGTCGAAGGAGATGTTCGACGTGCCCGGGGGAAGGAACGGCCAGCCCTGCAGGTTCATCACCGTGCCGTAGCCGAAGGCGGCGAGGAAGCCGTAGCCGGCCAGCAGGAACAGCTCCCCGCGGCCCCGCAGGCGATCCGGGCCCGGCAGCAGCCCGGCCCCCATCGTGAACCACCCCATCGACAGCATCTGGAACGGCATCCACGGCCCCACCCCGCCCGTGAGCAGAGCGGACGCGAACATCGTCACCGCGCCCAGAACGAAACCGAAGCCCGGGCCGAGGACCCGGCCGCTGAGCACCGTCAGGAAGAACATCGGCTCGATACCGGCCGTACCGGCACCGAGCGGGCGCAGGGCGGCACCGGTCGCCGCCAGCACACCCAGCATCGCCACCGCCTTCGGGCCGAGCCCGGACTCGGAGATCGTCGCGGCGACGACGGCGACCAGCAGGAGCAGCAGGCCGGTGAAGAGCCAGGGGGCGTCCTGGGCGTGTGCGCTCACCTGCGAGGTGGGCGGGGAGAGGAAGGGCCAGCCGAGTGCGGCCACGCCGACCACGCTGACCAGGACGAGGGCGGCGACGGAGCGGGGGCCCAGGCGGACGGGCCGGGCCTGGGGAGTGGGGTTGCCGGTCATGCCAGGGACTCCCGTACCTGCGCGACCGTGAGCCACCGCTGCGGGGCCAGGATCTTGGTGACCTGCGGGGCGAAGGACGGGGAGGAGACGACGACCTCCGCCGTCGGGCCGTCGGCGATCACTTCGCCCTCGGCGAGAAGGATCACACGGTGCGCGAGCTCGGCGGCCAGCTCCACGTCATGCGTGGCCAGCACGATGGCGTGCCCCTGGGCGGCGAGGCCGCGCAGCAGCGTGACGAGGCGGGCCTTCGCGGCGTAGTCGAGGCCGCGGGTCGGTTCGTCGAGGAGGAGCAGCTTGGGGCGGGCGGTCAGGACGACGGCCAGCGCGAGGGTGAGCCGCTGGCCCTCGGAGAGGTCGCGCGGGTGGGTGTCGTCGCAGATGTCCGGGAGGAGCTCGGAGACCAGGGCTCGGCAGGTGCCGGGCGCCGCGCTCGCGTCGGCGTCGGCGGCCGCGCACTCGGCGGCGACCGTGTCGGTGTAGAGGAGGTCGCGGGGTTCCTGGGGGACGAGGCCGACGGCTCCGCCGAGGGTGACCGAGCCGGCGGAGGGTTCGATGAGGCCGACGAGGGTGTTGAGGAGGGTGGACTTTCCGGCGCCGTTGCGGCCCATGACCGCGATGGTTTCGCCGGGGGTGACGGTGAGGTTGATGTCTCGTAGGGCTTGGACGCGGTCGCGGGTTACCGCGAGGGCTTGTACTTCGGCTGCGCAGGACGAGGGGTGTGTGGGGGTGCGCCTGCGCTTGAACCATCGGCGGGGGGTGGTTTTCTCGCCCAATGGGTCGGGGGGTGTGGGTTGTTGGCGGCTGCGGGCTTGTTGTGGCTGGTCGCGCCCACGCGGCGGTAGCCGCAAATCAAATACAGCCCCGCGCCCCTGGGGGGCGATGTCGTCCCGTTCCTCAAGTTGTTGCCGTAGGTCTGCCGCCCTGCGGCGCGCGTCCCTCACCGTCAGGGGGAGTGGGGACCAATCCGCCAGGCGGCCGAGGGCTACGACCGGCGGGTACACCGGGGATACGGCCATGACCTCCGCCGGGGTGCCCAGGACCGGGGCCTCGCCGGGAGCGGACAGCAGGACGACCTGGTCGGCGTACTGGATGACGCGCTCCAGGCGGTGTTCGGCCATCAGGACCGTGGTGCCGAGGTCGTGGACCAGGCGTTGGAGGACCGCGAGGACTTCCTCGGCGGCGGCGGGGTCCAGGGCCGAGGTGGGCTCGTCGAGGACCAGGGCGCTGGGGTGGGGGGTGAGGACCGAGCCGATCGCGACGCGCTGCTGCTGGCCGCCGGAGAGGGTGGCGATGGGGCGGCCGCGGAGGTCGGTGAGGCCGAGCAGGTCGAGGGTCTCCTCGACGCGGCGGCGCATGACGTCCGGGGCGAGGCCCAGGGACTCCATGCCGTAGGCCAGTTCGTCCTCGACGGTGTCGGTCACGAAGTGGGAGAGGGGGTCCTGGCCCACCGTGCCCACCACGTCGGCGAGTTCGCGCGGCCGGTGGGTGCGGGTGTCACGGCCGGCCACCGTGACGCGGCCGCGCAGGGTGCCGCCGGTGAAGTGCGGCACGAGGCCGCTCACCGCGCCGAGGACGGTGGACTTGCCGACGCCCGACGGGCCGACGAGGAGGACCAGTTCGCCTTCCGGGACCTCGAAGTCGACGCCCTGGACGGTGGGTTCGGGGGCGCCGTCGTAGGTCACCGACACGTTCTCGAAGCGGATCACGACGGCTCCTTGGGGGTGGCGGCAGTGCGGGGTGCGGGACTGCGGGGTGCGGGGCTGATGAACGCCGGGAGCAGGCCGAGGAGGACGGCCGCCGCCGGCCACAGGGGGAGGGCGGGGGCCACGAGGGGGATCACGCCGGGGCGCAGGGCCGCCGGGTCGCGGGTGGCGGCGAGGGCCAGCAGGGCGGCGACCGCCGCGCCGGAACCGGCGACCAGCCAGGCGCGGGCGTCCCAGCGGTCCGGACGGTAACGGGTGCGCAGGGAACGGCGACCGCCGAGCCGCAGCCCTGCCAACGCGGCGACGACTCCGCAGAGGAGGACAGGGAGGCCGTACGTCGCACCCTCGGCGGTGAGCAGTCCGTACGTTCCCGCGCAGACGCCGAGCAGGCCGCCGAGGGTGAGCGCGCTCGTCGTACGGCGGACGCGGGGCGGGACGTCGGCGCCGCGGCCGTAACCGCGGGCGTCCATCGCGGCGGCGAGGGCGACCGAGCGCTCCAACGCGCCCTCCAGGACCGGGAGTCCGACGTGCAGGAGGCCGCGGATGCCCGTGTCGGGGCGGCCGCGCAGACGGCGGGCGGCGCGCAGGCGCTGGACGTCGGCGATGAGGTGGGGGGCGTAGGTGAGGGCGACGACCACCGCCACGCCCATCTCGTAGAGGGCGCCGGGAAGTGACTTGAGGAGGCGGGCGGGGTGGGCGAGGGAGTTCGCCGCGCCCACGCAGATGAGGAGGGTGGCCAGCCGCAGGCCGTCGTAGAGGGCGAACAGGAGGGTCTCGACGGTGACCTTGCCACCCAGGCGGATGCCCTGCGCCCAGTGCGGGAGGGGGAGTTCGGGGAGGGCGACGATCACGTGCGTGCCGGGGACGGGGGAGCCGAGAGCCACGGCGAAGAAGAGGCGGATGAGGAGGACGGCGAGGGCGAGCTTGACGAAGGCCGTGTAGGAGCGGGCCCAGGGGGCGTCGGGGCGGCAGGTCGCCACCACGTAGGCGGAGGTCGCTATGAGAAGGGCGAGGAGGAGCGGGTTGGTGGTGCGGGTGGCCGCGGTACCGAGGGCCAGTGACCAGAGCCACCAGGCGCCGGGATGCAGCTGTGGCCCTGCCATCACGCCCGCCGCCGCCGTGCCTGCCAGACCGCTGCCGCTCCCAGTACGGCCACTACGGCGATCCCCGCCAGTAGGCCCAGCGAGGGGCCGCCCTCCGACTCGTCCTGCTTCTCGGTGGCCGTGTCCTCGCTTGCCGCGGGCTTCCTGCCCCCCGACACCGGCTCCCCGCACCCCTTCTCCGGATACCCCGAGATCGCGCACAACAGGGCGTTCGTGTCGTACCGCAGGGGCTTGGCCACCGCGGCCAGGGCCTCTGCCGTGCTCGCGTCGGGGGCGACCCGGGCGCATGCCGTACGGCGCGCCGGGGGCGTCTCGTCGGACGGGGCGTCCGCCGTCGTACCGAAGTCGATGACCAGGGCGACCCGCTTCGTGCCGTCCTGCGCCGGCGTCCTCGCGCAGATCACCGCGAACTCGGCCGCACCCCTCGGCTTCGCCGCGTCCTTGGAGTCCTCGCTCACCGCGAAGCGGAAGCCCTGGACATCGCCGTCGGAGGGGCGGGCGAGGGAGGGACCCTGGGTGGCATAGATCCAGGTGTCGCCGTCGCGGTCCCAGAAGGACCAGTAGCGGTAGCCGGTGGCGTGGGCGGCCTGGGCCGCGCCGGTCAGCAGGACCAGCGCGGCCAGGAGTGCGGTGAAAGCACGTCGGACCACGGTCACTTGCCCTTGTTGCGGCCGCTGATCAGGAAGCCGACGCCGATGCCCGCGACCAGGCCGACGCCGATGATCCACCAGACGCTGACGCCGTTGTCGTCGTCCTGCCGCTGCGACGCCTTCGCCGATTCGGTCTTCGCCGTCCGCGGGGCGGGGCCCTGCGCGTTGAGCCGCTCGACCAGGTCCGTGCCGCCGAAGTCACGCGGGTCGGCGCCCGTCGCGTCGGCGGCGAGGATCAGCTGGGCGTAGGCGGCGGGGCCGCTCTGCTTCGCCCAGGCCGCGGCGTTCTTCTCCAGCCACGTCAGGGGCTCGCGGGCGGCCGACTCACCACCCTGTACGGCGAGCGCGACGACCGCGTCCGCGGTGTTGCCGTAGTCGGGCTGGTCCTCGGCTCCGGCGAGGGCGGACTTCAGGTGGCCGTCCTTCTCAAGTGCCTTGCCGAGGTATGCGGCGCCGTTGGCCGCGGCCTGCTCCCGGGTGAGGTCCGTCGAGTCGGTGCAGGCGATGTCCTTCTCGTCACCGGCCCGCGCCGTCAGCGTGCCCATCCCCAGGGCACCGACGACGGCGGCCGCCGTCGCGTCCGCGTTGGCCGACAACGTGCCCTTCTTGTCCGGCTGGTAGGCGAAGGCGCCGCCCTTCGCGCACGGCAGGGACAGGTTGAGCAGGGCGTCGTAGGGCGACTTGCCGTCCTTGCGGACCTCGGCGGGGTCGTCGCCGAAGGCGTTGAGTGCGCCGATCACGACCGAGGTCGAGTTGGCGTCACTGGCCCCGCCGGGCGTGTAGCCCCAGCCACCGTCCTTGTTCTGCACGGACTTCAGCCAGGTCACCGCCTTCTCGACCCCGGTGTCGTGCTCGCCGACCGCGGCCAGGCCCTGGACGGCGATGGCCGTGCTGTTGGTGTCCACCATGACCTTGGCGTCACACGCCTTGGAAGGGGCTGCGCGGAACGCCGCGAACGCCCCGTCGGCGCACTGCTGCCCCGCCAGCCATTCGATCGCCTCGGCGGCGGGCTCCAGCTCCATGCGGTTCTGCGCGATGAGCACGAGCGACTGCCGCCAGACGCCGTCGTACGTCGGGTCGGCGGTGCCGTACAGCCCGGCGGGGAGCGAGGCGGACGGGGACGGGGTGGCGGCCTGGGCGAGCGGAGTCGCTGTGCCGATCACGGTGACGGCGGCCAGGGCCGCGGCGCTGCGGCGGACGTACATGATCGGCGGGTGCCCTTCCCTCAGGGGAACCGGGCAGCACAGGGGGGACCCCCGGGCGGCTCGGCTCCGTATACCTCGACGGTGCCGTGCTCCGGCCGGCTGCCGGGACACGTGAGCCGGTCACGAATCCGTACGGGGCGATCCGGCTTGCCACGAGGTGGCTCACGGTTGCGGGTCAGCGCCGGATTTGCACCGGCTTCCCCCTGTACGGGTGTGATGACGACGTCGTCACTCTACCGGCCCGTAACGAAGCGGCTGAGGGGAGGCTGTGTGGGGGATAGGTTCGGGCGCATGGGGATCACGGCGAGGGCAGGGCGGCGGCTGCTCGGTTCGGGGCGCGCGTGCGCCGTGTACGAGATCGACGAGGCGTGGGTGCTGCGCCACGACCGGGAGGGCTACAGCGACTCACTCGCCGAGGCCGCCCTGATGGAGCGGCTGCGCGCGCACGGCTACCCGGTGCCGGCGGTCCGGCTCGCCGACTCCTCGCGGAACGAGCTGGTCATGGAGCGTTTGTACGGCCCGACGATGCTGGAGGCCTTCCTCGCGGGACGGGTCGACCCGCGTGAGGGCGGGGACATCCTGGCCCGCCTCCTGCGGCGGTTGCATGCCGTCCCCGGGCGCGTCGTCCGCCTGGACCTCCACCCGGACAACGTGATGCTCACTCCGGACGGCCCCCGCGTCATTGACTGGGCCAACGCTCAGGAGGGCGACCCGGGCCTGGACTGGGGCATGTCCGCGGTGATCCTCGCGCAGGCCGCCCTGGCCGACGAGCGGTTCGCCACACCCGTCCGCGCGATGCTCGCCGCCCTCCTCGCCGACCCCTCCGACCTCACCGAGGACGGCCTCACGCAGGCCCTGCGCCGACGCGCCGCCAACCCGACGATGACGGCACGCGAGGTCGAAGTGCTCGGCGAGGCGGAGGAGTGGATCCGGACCTTCATGGCCTGGGCGGGCGCGGGGTGGGTCCGCCGAAGGCCAGATGGAGGACCCGGGCGGACAGCAGCCATATGCCGTCCGGCGACCTGCGGAACGTGTCCTCGTAGTGGCCCACCTGCACCGGGGGGCCCGGCGGGATCAGGCCGCCCTCGTGGCCGTCGACGCGGTACGTCGTGAAGTACGAGGTCGCCGTCGCGGTGTCGGCGGACGTCACCGTGACGAGGATGTTGGACATCAGGCGCCGCGAGAGACGGTCGGCGGGACGGGACCCGAAGTACGCGCGCAACGCGCCCCGCCCCTGGACGAGCCGCTCCCCCGCCGGCCACTCCCACGTGCCGTCCTCGGCGAACAGCTCGGCGACGGAGGACGGTTCGCCGAGGTCGAGGCGGTGGACGAAGTCGACGACGATGCGCTCGCAGGCGCGTTCGGCGAGAAGGTGCTCAAGGCAGTCGAGGTGCTCCATGGGCATGTATTGAACGTGCCGGACGGAGGGCCACGGTTCGGCTGGATTTCGCCCCTGGCGGTCGACCGGTGTTGCCGAGCTCCACCATGGGGCGTGCCTGATTCCCCCTGCGGAATCGGTCTGTCTTTTGTGGATGGACCGGTATCGGGCGACGTCAGGATGCGCGGTGTGTCGGGCGACTCCATCATGTGGGTACGACCTACGGCACGCATGATCGCCGCCCTGGGCCGTTGTGATCACGATGCTGTCAAAAGTAAACGTGCACTTTGCGCCGATTGGCTCCTGACATGGCTGGAATGGTCCGGCGGAGGGCGGCAATCCTCTACCGTTTGGTCGGTGCGAGCGGCCCTCGGGGACGCGCAACCGTCACCCCATGACATTGCGTCTTACGAAAACCCTTGGTCCGTCGCTACAGACGGCTGGTTTGTGTGTCGACTGGCGCCCTGACGGGCGGGATGCTGGTTCTCTGGGTCCCGCTCCGGGCGGCCGCGGCGCTGGCGACGGGAGGCACACCTGGTGTTGGGAAGTGTCGAGAGCGGCGATGGTGGGAGGCTGCTCTCCTTCGAGACGTCGGGGGACCCGAAGGGGCACCCGGTGTTCTTGCTGCATGGCACTCCGGGCAGCAGGGTCGGACCGCGTCCACGCGCCATCGACCTCTACAAACTGGGCATCCGGCTCATCTCCTACGACCGGCCGGGATACGGGGAATCACACCGGTTGAAGGGCCGCACCGTCGATCACGCCGCTGCGGACGTGGAGGCCATCGCCGATCACCTGAAGATCGACCACTTCTCCGTGGTCGGTCGTTCCGGCGGCGGGCCGCACGCGCTGGCCTGTGCCGCGCTGCTTGCGAACCGGGTGGCGAGCGCCGCCGCGCTGGTCAGCATCGCGCCTCCCGATGCCGAGGGGCTCGACTGGTTCGAGGGGATGGCCGAATCCAACGTCATCGCCTACGAGGCCGCTACCGCGGCACTCGACGAGGGCTCCGTGGAGTGCCTGGACCGGCTCAAGGCCAACTTGGCCAGCAACGCGGATGCCATCCGTGACAATCCCGAATCGCTGTTGAGCTTGCTGACCCCGGAGATGCCCACGGCCGACAAGGCCGTGGTGGGGCACGGCGGCATCCGAGGTCTGCTGCTCGCCAACTACCAGACCAGCGTGGTGCGTTCCTCCTTCGGATGGCTCGACGACGTGCTCTCCTTCCGGCGGGACTGGGGCTTCGAGCCAGGCAAGATCGTCGAGGTGCCGCTGCTGCTGTGGCACGGTGAGTACGACACCTTCTCGCCCGTCGGCCACTTCCGGTGGCTGGCCGACCGCATCCCCTCGGCGACCGCCGTGCTGAAACCCGAGGCAGCCCACTTCGCCGCGCTGCCGGCCGTACCCGAAATACTCGCCTGGCTTCGTGACCGTGCCCGCGAACGCTTCGGGGCCGCCGTGTAGGGGTTCGGCGCCCGGCCGTGCTCGCGGGAGCTCCGGATCACTGCTGAGCGCTCGCCGGTGGACGGCGAGCGCCTCGCAGATCGGATCGGATCAGACCGGGTGAGGGTCGAACTCCCAGCCCGAGCGGCTCCACTCGCGCAAGGCCGAAGCGCGGGGATGGTCGGCCCCGAGCCGGGCGGTGAGCGCGCCGAGCACTTCCTCACGCAGCCGTTCGGCGGCCTCGGCCTCTCCCAGCTCGTTCAGGACCACCGCGAGGTTGGCCGCGCAGACCAGTGGGGCGGGGTGCTGGTCGTCGTCGAGGACATCGCGGAGCCGGTCCAGTACCTCCTCGTAGGTGGCGCGGGCCAGTTCACGCTGCCCCAGTGCGGCCTGGGCATTGGCCAGGTTCATCCGACACATCAGCGTGAACGGGTGGTCGTCGTCGAAGATCTCCGCGAAGACCCTCGCCGCTTGCTCGGCGTGTGCCAGGGAGGATGCCGCCTCGTTGGCCGTGTAGAGCAGCACGGCCAGGTTTGCGTAACAGGCTGCCGTATAGGGGTGCTGGTCGTGGAAGAAGCGACGGCAGTCGTCCAGGACCCGGCGGGCCAGTTCGAGGGCCTCCTCGGTACGGCCTTGCGCGCCCAGTACCCCGGCCAGGCTCAGCTGGAGCAGCAGCCGGTTGGGTGAGGCCGACCCCTCATCGGCGGGCAGACTGGACAGCACCGCGAGCGTCAGTTCCTCCGCATCCTGCGCCCGGCCCAGCTGGCGCAGGGCGCCCGACAGCGCCTTGCCCGCGTTGATGGTGGTGGGAGAGGACGGGCCGAACTGCTCGTTGGCGAGGCATTGGCTGTAGGTGCGCCGCAACTGGAGCTCGGATCCGGTGTAGTCGCCGCAGTCGAGCAGATCGCGGGCGTAGCTGATGGTTGATTCGCGTGTCCAGGCGTGTTCCGCGCCCAGGATCTTGCTCCGCGTGTCCATCGTCGTGCGGTCCAGCCGCAGGGCGTCCGTGTACTGTCCCAGCACCCGTAGACACACGGCGTAATTGTTGGCCGCCATGAGACTGCGCGGATGGTCTTCGCCGAACAGCTCGAGGAACCGCTCGTGGTTGAGGCGGTCGCGTTCCAGTGCCTCGCTGTAGCGGCCCAGACCTCGAAGGTCGGCCGCCACACCGCCGGACGTCATGAGGATGTGCAGATCGTGCGGGCTGTCCAGGACCGCTTCCTGGCGGTGCAGTACGTCCATGCCCAGGTCCAGGGCCTCCTGGTAACGGCCCTGGGCGCGAAGGATGTTGGCGATCTGGAAGCCCATGTGGAGCACCCAGCGCTCGTCAGGCCCGCTGCGTTCGACCCAGCCCTGATGAACACGCGTGCTCAGGTCGTAAGCCTGCTTCAGCTCGCCACGGCGGCGCAACTGGCGCACCCGGTCCACGATCAGCTTGCGGATGCCGTAGTCGGGCGCCGTCAGGGCCCATGGAGTTCCCAGGTGCGGCCAGATGATGCGGTAACGGTCCCAGGTGTTGTGGTCCTCGGGGTCGTCCTGTTCGGGACGGGCGGCCACCAGAGTGCGGAACACGACGTCCCGGGTGGCCTCCTGCTCCGTCTCCGTCATGTTCAGGCGTACCGACATCTGCACCAGGCGGTGTACGCGGAGACTGCGCGACTTGCGGTCCACCGTGGCGAGTGAGAGCCGGCTCAGCTCCTGGAACGCGCGGGCGATCATTTCCGTGCTGTCGAAGGCGCGCGGGCGGAACTCCTGATCGCCCGCGCTGTCCTGGCCGGTCAGGGACTGTGCGATCTGCGTGCTCTGCAACAGATCCATGGAGATCGGTTCCGGGCTGAACCAGGCGGCCAATTTGAGCAGTTGGACCGCCGGCGGAAAGTTCTTGTTGAGCTGCCCGATGGCCACGCTCCAGGTCTTGGAGACGTCGAGCAGCCGGTCGTCGGGGCTCAGGCCGGCCGTGTCGGCGGCGGGCTGGCGCTCGAGGAGCTTGACGTACTCGTGGGTCTGCAGGCCGCTCTCCTTGAGCACGGCAGCCGCGTGTTCGACGGCCAGCGGCAGATCGCCGAGGGCGGAGGCCACTTCGTCGGCCTCCTCGGTGCTGCACTCGGTGAGCCTGCGCTTGAGGTGCGCCACGCTCTCATCGCGTTCGAACACGCTGACGTCGACGATCTCCGCATACCGTTCCCAGCCCTCGGAGCGCTGACTGGTGATCAGGACGTGGCCGGACTTGCTGCTCACCAGAAGGTCGGACAGATCGTTCACGTGTTCGACGTTATCGAGGATCAGCAACCAGCGGCTGTAGGGCCGGCCCAGACGCAGCGCGTCCTTGACGCCGGCCGCCGTCGCCGTCGGGTTCTTGCGCTCGGCGACCTCCAGATGGCTTGCCAGCCCTGCGAACTGCTCCACCGCGAGGTTTCGCTGATCGGCCTGGATGTGCCAGACGACGTCGTAGTCGCTCTTGAAGCGGTGGGCGAACTCCAGGGCCAGCATCGTTTTGCCCACTCCGCCCATGCCGCGCAGGAGCACCGTGTGGTTGCCCGCCCGTAGCCGCTCGCGCAAAGACCCCAGCAGCCGCTCGCGTCCGGTGAAGGACGGGTTGCGGATCGGCATGGAGAACACCGAGGGCTCGGCCCCGGGGAAGCGGGGACCGCCGTCGCTTGCGGCGGCCGGGCTGTACAGCGGCTGTGTCGGGGCATCCACGGCATTCAGCAGCGCTTGCCGGGCGGCCTCCTCATTGGGGCCGAAGCGGGCCAGATCCGCGGCGCCGCGATCGGAGAACGGCGGGCTCATCCGTACGTCGTCCACGCGGACGGTCACCAGGCTGCGCCGTTTGCCCAGGCCGTCGACGGCGTCGGTGGCCTCCCACGCCGCGCGTGCCTCCGCGGAGTCCCGGTAGGCGTGGGACAGGACCGCGAGGGTTCGGGTGGCCGACTTCATCGCCGACCCGCTGACCGTGCGGTCGGACGGACGGGTGGTGCCATGGGGCAACAGATGCACCTGGAAGCCCACGGACTTGAGCGTGAACTCGATCCAGTCGGCCCAGGTGCGGTCGTCGGGCACGAAGCTGACATGGATGTCGGTGTTCTCCAGCGGCCTTGGCCGCTTGTACAGGGCGAGGACCCGCTTGCGCTCCGCGTCGTCCAAGCGGGGCAGGGCGGTGACCTCACCTTCGGAGATGACATCCGTCAGCCGTTCGCACGCGGCGAGCATCGAGGTGGGGCTGCCGGGGGCGTCACGGAACGGCGCCAGCAATTCCTCGTAGGCGTAGAAGGGCCGGTAGGGGATCTCCACCTTGCCCCAGTACTCCTGGGCGTCCAGCGCGCAGTGGCGACGCACGATGTCGGCGAACTTCGCCCGCATCTGCTCCCGTGCCGCCTCCAAGCGGTCGGCCTCCCCGTTCGCGTCCTCCACGCGCATGGGGACCGGAATGATGCGGATGCCCCGATACCCGTAGAGACTGTCGATCTTCTGCGCCACGGCCTGTGCGCCGTCCATCCCCTGGCTGCTGGGCGTGAAGGCGACGACCAGAGCGTCCGGCAGCAGCACGGTGCACACGTCGGAGACATCGCTCAGGCCGGTGCGGCTGTCGATCAGGACGTAGTCGTAGTTCTGGGTGAGTTCGCGCTTCAGCGCCTCGACGAAGACCGGTCCGTGCCAGGTGTGGTCCAGGAACCGCATCCAGTCGAACTGCGAGTACGCCGACAGGTACTGCTTGTTCTGCGTCCCGGGCGAGACATAGTCCAGCCGCCCGCCGCCGGGAAACTCCCAGTCGACCGGGATCACGCAGTGGTTGAAGCGGGCCTGAGTGGCCACCCACGCCGCCTCGGCGGTCTCCCACTCGTCCTGCGCGTGGCTCTCCGGCTGTCGGCGCTGCTCCAGCACGGTCTGGTTGAAGTGCAGGAAGAGGTCGATGACTCCTTGGGCGGTCCGTAACCGGTCGCGGTCCAGGAAGGGATGCAGAAAGCGGTCCAGGCCGGGCGCGTCCAGGTCCCAGTCGACGACCAGCACCCGCTTTCCCCCCGAGGCCAGGATCCAGGCTGTGTTGGCCAGGGACATGGTGCGACCGGTGCCGCCCTTGTACGAGTAGAAGGTGACGATCTTCCCCCCGGCCGTCTCCCGCGCATCCGCAGTCCGAGTCCCCGCGCTCGCGCCCGCGTCGTTCTCGTCAGTCACTGGTTGGCCTCCGAACCCCGTGACTCCGCGCCGGGCCGGACGACGGGCGCGGGAAATCATCCTGGATGGAATCGAGATACCGCAAATAGCAACTCTTCGCCAACTCCCCGAACAGCCAGGCGAAGACATCGGCTTTCGCGATACCTCGTGCGGCGGTACCGCGAGCTGTGTGGTGCCGGTGCCGGGTCAGATGCGTCTTCAGCAGTCCCAGCAGCCGTTCCTCGTCGCGCCGGGTCTGCGGGTCGTCCTCCGCCAGCACCGCCATCACCGCCAGCCAGGGCCGGTTGGCCTCGTCGATGCGTTGCACCCGCTCCGCGGTCCTGAGATCGCCCAGCACCCACGCGTCGACCACGAGCACCCAGGGAGCGAAGGGCCGAACGGGTTCTCGCGCGGAGCTGTCGGGGGCAATGCTCTCGTAGGCCTTCTCGAACGGGACCAGTTCCGGCTCGAAGCCGAGATTGCGGGCGAGAGCGAAAGCCTGCTGGGTCAGCGATCCGGGTGTGGTGCGGTAAGGCCGCCATGATTCGGTGTCCGGTCCGTAGGAGGCCGCCTCACGCCCGGGCGGAAGCCGACTGGTGGTCGGCGCGAGGACCGTGATCCGCAGGGCGGGTTTCGACGGCTGGGGCGCGAACGCGTCCTCCAGGCCGCGGCGATCGGTCAGCTGCTCGGCGCTGACCGGCCGGGCCGGAGAGTCCGCCCACGACCGCGCGATGCGCTCGGCCAGCCGCCCCAGGACGTGGTGGTAGGCGTGCTGGTCGTCCTCCATCTCCATGAGCCGGAAGAGACCGGACTCTGCGTAGCGGTCCGGCGCGTCCCGCTCCTCGTCGCCGGCCTCGCGCGGCAGCTGGGTGGGGATGTCCAGGGCGGCCAGCGGCAGTGTGGTGCCGGCGGTAGGGGGGGTCCACAGGACGGGGACCACGGCCCGGCCGTAGTCCGGGCCGACCCGCTGCTTGAAGGCGGTCCACTGGCGCCCGCACAGCGGATCGGTGAAGTATCGCGGTTGGTACAGCGGAACGAAGACACGGCAGGCCGCCAGCGCCGAGCGCCATTGGTCGGACGGTGCGTCCGGGCGGTCCATGTGTCCGGCCTGCTCCGCGTCCACCCTGGTCAGCCGGGCCACCTGCTCGCTGAGCTCCTCGAAGAAGGTGAAGACCGGCTTGTCGGGGTCGGACCGTCGAGGTCCCGGAGTGCGGGCGTAGCTGAGGAAGAAGACCGGAGTCGCGTCCGTCATGAGTCCCCCTGAGTGCACGGTGCG
The DNA here is from genome assembly GCF_044764885.1 of Streptomyces sp. NPDC093591. Classification (NCBI taxonomy): domain Bacteria; kingdom Bacillati; phylum Actinomycetota; class Actinomycetes; order Kitasatosporales; family Streptomycetaceae; genus Streptomyces; species Streptomyces sp. NPDC093591. The sequence continues at coordinate 637,390 of NZ_JBIWIY010000002.1, read as the reverse complement.
AAGACATTGCGCAGGTCGTCGAAGAGGTTGACGTCGCAGGGCCTGAGCCGGGCCAGCGTGGCTACGTCGACGATCCGCTCGGCGATCAGCCACACGGTTCGCCGGTATTTGCGCCACTGCCCGGCCTCCATCAGGCCCCGCAGCCCCAGACGCTTGTAGTCCTCGTCGAGGTCGGAGCCGTGATATTGGAAGGGCTGGACGACGTCGGGCAGGACGAACCGGTCCGGCGAGGTCCACAGCACAGGGACGATCGCGCTGACGGTGTAGGGCTCGCAGCGGTGGTGCTCAGCCTGCCGCCGGACGAATCCGTCGAACTCCATCCCGCACCAGCGGCTGTTGAAGTATTGCGGTGAATACACCGGCACGAAGACCCGGCAGGTGGCCAGCGCCTCCTTCAGGTCCTTCTCCCACTCGACGCCCAGGGGCATGCGCTTGTCGAGGAAACCGACCGGAGTCGTTCCGTCGTGCGTGGTCAGCTGGAGGACGAACTGGCCCAGCAGCTCATGAAACTCGTCCTGCCTTTTGTCCGGCGTACGCAAACCGGCGGCGCGGGAGTGCACTTGTCCGTAGCTGTGGAAGAAATACGGAACCTGAGAGTCAGCCGGGCGGCCGGATAAGTGGGATTCGGTCACCTGCGCTGCCCCCTCCAGCCGTGCGGTGCTCCTTGAACCATTCCACAGCCAAGTCCACCGAATGAGCCATAGGGAGGAGCCGGGCAATTCCTTCACCCACCCGGCCGCGCCGGACCACGCTATGCCCCGTGTCCGTGCGCTGACCCTCCAGCCAGGCCCCCAGCCGCCCGAAGTCCCGGTCGTCCAGGGCCACGTCCTCGAACGACAGCCACCGCCTCCCGGGTCGCCCGTCGGCCTGCCGGCCGTCGGTGACGGCACAGTCGTAGCGGCGTACGGGCGGGTCGGGCGAGCGGTACTCGCCGAGGTGGAAGGCCGTGCACGATTCGAAGCCCACGCCCAGCAACAGGACGCGTGTCCCGAGCCGATAGAGCGGCCCCAGCGGGGAGGCCTCCCCGAGGAGGCAGTCGAGCGGGTGGTCCCGGGTGATGGCCTCGGCCAGCCGCCCCACCGCGGCCAGCGAGGTCTGCGGGTGCGCGCTGCGCCGGGCTCCCGGCGCCGTACGCACCATCTCGGCGACGGCACCCATTCCGGTGCTGGGTGTGGTGGTCGCGTCGAACCCCGGCATCGCCTGCCGGAAGGCGTCTATCTCCTCGGCGGTCATGCCCTGGACGCGTGCGCGGTGGGTGCGGGACGACAGGGAGTTGTCCGCTGTGAACGTCGGTACGACGATGGTGCCCTCGGCGCCGACGGCGGCGCGCAGTGCTTCGACGACCGTCGCCGCCCCCTGCTCCGTCGGGCCGATGCGGCGCAGTGAGGAATGCACCAGGACGACGTCGCCCGAGCGCAGTCCGAGGGCCCGAAGGTCGTCGGCGAGCCGGCGGCTGGTGTACGCCGCCGTCATGAGCCCTCGATCAGCGAGCCGACGGCCGCCCGGACGTCCGCCGCCAGGCGCAGGCCGGCGGGCGTGGGGGCGTCGCTCCCGGCGGCGAAGGCGTCCAGGGCGGCGAGCGCGCGCTTCCCCCAGTGAGCCGCCCCGTCCAGGGCGGCCGGTCCCGGGCGGGTGTGCCATGCGCGGGCCACCGCCAGGTCCGCGTACGCCTGTCGCAGTGCCGCCTCCTGGCCCGTGCCGCCGAGGTCGTGCAGGTCGCGCAGCGCCGCGAACTTCGCGTACTGCCATTCCCTGAGCAGGGTCAGGACGAGGTCCTGGGCGGTGCCCGGCGGCGCCAGTGCCAGGGCGCCGAAGGGCGGGCGGGGGGCGTCCTGCGCCTGCTCGCTGTCGAGGAGCACCAGTGTGGTCACGCCGGCCGCGAGGGCGGCGGCCTGGTGCGGGTACCGGTGTGCGAGGACGCCCCAGGCCGCTTCGAGGGGCCGCCGCCACGCTGCCGCGAGGTCGGGCAGCGCCCCCGCGCCCGCCGGACGGAGGGAGTTCGACTCCAGGCTCGCCTCGAACCCACCGAGCGAAAGACGTTGTACGGGCTCCCAGACCGCCCCACCGCCGTCGGCCCGCCACACGCGTACGCCGTCGGTGCCCGCCCGGACCCCCTGCCCGGACCGGAGGGACCCCCCGTTCGGCAGCAGTCGTAGCCGGCCGACGGAGGGCAGGCGCAGGACGCCGTGGGTGCCCACCGGGACCGTGAGCTCCAGGCGCTGCCCTGCGCGGAAGGCCGCGGCCAGGGCGATCCCCTCGAGGAACTCGGTGTCCGGCACGCTCTGCCCCCGTGCGTCGGCGGAACACGCCGTCACCGCCCAGGCATGGACGGCGGGGTCCGCGAGCACGAGGTCGAGAGCGGGACCGTCCAGCTCCAGCAGAGCCTGCCAGGTGTCCTGCGAGCCGACGCCGGCGCGGTGCAGATAGGCCAGCATCGAGCGGCGCAGGTCCAACTGGGCTTCCGCCAGGCGCAGTACGGCCGCGTGCTCAGGTGCGCCGCCGGCCGTGAGCGCGCCGATGTCGGCCGACGGCACAGCGTGCGGTTGCGCCGGGTCGGCGGACGACTGTATGTGCTGGATGAGCTTGAGCAGGTCGGCGCAGTACACGGAAGGGTTGACGAAGCCGCTGCCGGATCTGTACCGGTGCCCGTAGAGCCCTCCGCCGCAGATGCTCACCACCGGGCATGCCCTGCACTGCGCGGGCAGTCCGTCCAGGCCCAGGGCGCGAGCCTGGAAGCCGGGGTGTCGGGCGGCCTCGTCGAAGCTGTTGACCAGGACGTGATAGCCGGTCTCCGGGGCGCCCTCGGCCACTGTCTTGAGCCAGTCGGCCTGCTCGATCGCCCCATCGGTCTCTATCACCAGGAGATCGGGACTGCCCAGCCCGAGCGCCTCGGTGAAGCCGGGCTCGCCCATCGCCGCGGCCTCCACCGACTCGAACACGCGGATGCTGAACGGCCTGTCGTCCGCGTTCCATCGCTCGTACGCGGTGATCAGCCAGTCCGCGTAGTCCGTGGTGCCGTGCGGACGGGCCGGCGGGTGGTCCCATGTGGCGTGCGGGAGGAGGAAGTCCACACGCGGAGGCCGTACTTCGGCCAAAGCGCCGTACACCGCGTCCGGGTCGTTGGATACGTCCACGGTGCACAACAGGCCTGCGAACGCCGGACGATGGGCGGGCCGCCCGAGCAGTCGCACCGCTCGCACCGTGTCGTCGTAACTGCCCGACCCGTCGGCCCGCACCCGGTGGCGGTCGTGGGAATCCCGGTCCCCGTCCAGCGAGACGCCCGCATGGATGCGCTCACGTACCAGCAGCGCGCAGAACTCGTCGTCGAGGAGCAGCCCGTTGGTCTGCATACGCAGGTCGAGTACGGCGATGCCGTCCAGCGAGCGGCGCAGTTCACGGGCCAGGGCAGCCAGTCGTTCGGGTCCGGCGAGCAGTGGCTCACCGCCGTGCAGCACAACGGTGACCCGAGTCAGCCGGTGCGAGCGCGCGTGCTCGGCGATGCGCTCGGCAGTGGCCCGGACGATGCGCGGCGCCATCACCCGGGGACGACGGCGCCAGCTCTGATCGGCGTGCCGATACACATAACAGTGGTCACAGGCCAGGTCGCAGCGGCTGTGGACCTTCACCACGAACTGACGGAAGGGCCGTGCTGCCATGGGCACCGGCACGTCGTCCGCGCTCCGTTTCAGACGGAGGAATTGAATCCTGCGGGCGCGTCGTCGCCGATCGCCGAGGCCCGCCTGACGCCCCGCTCCCCTTGAAGGCTCAGTTTCGTCAGACGTGCGCGGCCACGGCGGGCGGTCCTGCTCGCGGCCTGATGGGCTTCACCCACTGGGTGTGCGGCGGCGCGGTTCACTACGTCGCTGTGCATGACAGTTCCCCTCGGGTGATGCGCCCCGGAGCACCTTTAACCCGCAATTGTGTCGCGTCCCGTACTGGGCATTCCGGCGGCGGCGTCGCCAACTCGACACCATCATGCTGCTCTTGGGGCAGGGCCGATGACAAGACGACCTCCGGCCAACCGTTCGAGGCGAACGGCCTTGTGAGGAGGGAGGAGCGCGGTCTTCTCAGACCGCCACGTACGCCACAGGCTCACTTCCCGCCACCGCCTCCGCCCTCCCCAGCTTCACCAGCCGTCGCAGATGGGCCTCGGCCTCCGCGATCGCGATGTTCCTTGATCCGTACGGGATTTGGTCCCAGGGCCGGTTCCACTCCATGCGCTCGGCGAGCTGCCAGGGGGTGAGGGGCTCGGCCAGGAGGGTCAGGAGGTCGGTGAGGCGGGACTCGTGGTGGGTCAGCAACTCCCGTACGCGGGCGGGCGCGTCGGTGAACGCGTGCTGGTGGGCCGGGAGGATCTCGGCGGGGGCGAGGCGGCCGACGCGTTCGAGGGAGGCGAGGTAGTCGCCGAGGGGGTCGGTGACCGTCGTGTCGTCGGGGTCCTCGTACAGGCCGATGTGCGGGGTGATGCCGGGGAGCAGGTGGTCGCCGGAGAACAGGCGGCCGTGGCCCGGGAGTCGGGCCGGGTGGTCCTCCTCCAGGTGCAGGCAGACGTGGCCGGGGGTGTGGCCCGGGGTCCAGATCGCGCGCAGGCGGCGGCCGGGGAGGTCGAGGAGGTCGCCGGGGACGATCTCGCGGTCGGGTGCGGCGGGGGAGAGGCCGGGGAAGGTGCTCGGGCGGCGGGCGGCGCGCAGGGGGGCCACGTGGGCGTCGGGGGCGCCGGCCGCGGTGAGCTTGTCCGCCATGTAGGAGAACCAGCGCTCGGGGCGGGTCGCGCGGGTGCGCCGTACGATCGCCGCGTCCGCCGCGTGCATCGCGATCCAGGCGCCGGAGGCCTCGCGCACCTTGCCCGACAGGCCGTGGTGGTCGGGGTGGTGGTGGGTGATGACGACGCCGTGGATCTCGGCGGGTGCGGTGCCGCAGGCCGCGAGGCCCTCGGCGAGGGTGTCCCAGGAGGCCGGGTCGTCCCAGCCGGTGTCGACGAGCACCGGGCCGCGGTCGGTTTCGACGGCGTACACGAGGGTGTGGCCGAGCGGGTTGTCGGGGATGGGGACCGCGATCGAACGGACGCCGCCGCCGTGGTCGTACACCTGCGTCTGCGTCATGGGCTCCCCAATCGCCGCGACACGTTCCGGCCGACTCGGCCACTATAACTAGAACGCGTTTCCATGGGAGCCCGAGTCATCTACCAGCACTTCGGCGAGAGCGAGTGAGGGAAGTGCTCGCAGGGGATCCAGACAGGCATTTCGGCGGGCTCCGCCTGTCGCATGCGCTCGGGGGTCCAGAACTCCCTGATCTCCTCCGGGCTCTTCGTCTCCCTGCTGACGGACACTCCGCTGCTGTGCCGCACGTCGTCCCAGGCCGAGGTCATCCACGCGGCGCCGCAGACGGCCGTCGTCATGGCCGTCGTGAAGACCGCCCAGGCGCGCCTGCGCTCACGGTTCGCCGTCATCCGCCGTTCCTCCCCGTCGAGTTGATCAGCGTAGGCGTGATTGATGTGCGATCCGTGGACTCCTCGTAGTGGAACTGGTATCAGTTCTGAAACAGCGTCAGAAACCAAGGGAACTGCTCCAGCTCCGCGGGAGGCGTCGGCCATGACCGAGCTCATGGAACACGGACAGCTGTTCATCGGCGGGGAGTTGACCGACCCCCTGGGCAAGGACGTCATCGAGGTGATCTCGCCGCACACGGAGGAGGTCATCGGACGCGTGCCGCACGCCTCGTCGGCCGACGTCGACCGGGCGGTCGAGGTGGCGCGGCGGGCGTTCGACGAGGGGCCCTGGCCGCGGATGTCGCTCGACGAGCGGATCGAGGTCGTCACCCGCATCAAGGACGGCATCGCGCTGCGGCACGAGGAGATCGCCCGCGTGATCTCCTCCGAGAACGGCTCCCCGTACTCCTGGAGCGTCCTCGCCCAGGCGCTCGGTGCGATGATGGTGTGGGACGCGGCGATCACGGTCGCGCGGAACTTCACGTACGAGGAGGCGCGCGACGGCGTGCTGGGGAAGATCCTCGTGCGGCGCGAGCCGGTCGGGGTCGTCGCGGCCGTCGTCCCCTGGAACGTGCCGCAGTTCGTCGCCGCCGCCAAGCTCGCGCCCGCGCTGCTGACCGGCTGCACGGTGGTGCTCAAGCCGTCGCCGGAGTCGCCGCTGGACTCCTATCTGCTGGCGGAGATCGCGAAGGACGCCGGGCTGCCGGACGGAGTCCTGTCCATCCTCCCGGCGGACCGTGAGGTCAGCGAGTACCTGGTCGGGCACCCGGGGATCGACAAGGTCTCCTTCACCGGCTCGGTGGCGGCGGGCAAGCGCGTGATGGAGGTCGCGGCCCGCAATCTCACGCGGGTGACGCTGGAGTTGGGCGGCAAGTCGGCGGCCGTGGTCCTGCCGGACGCGGACGTCGAGGCGACGGTCGCCGGTGTCGTCCCGGCCGCCTGGATGAACAACGGCCAGGCGTGTGTGGCCCAGACGCGAATCCTGCTCCCGCGTTCCCGCTACGACGAGTTCGCCGAGGCCTTCGCGGCGGCGGCCGGCGCGCTGGTGGTCGGCGACCCGCTGGACGCGGCGACCCAGGTGGGCCCGCTGGTGGCGCAGCGGCAACAGCGCAGGAACCTCGACTACATCCGCATCGGCCAGGAGGAGGGCGCGAAGATCCTGACCGGCGGTGGGCGTCCGGCGGGTCTGGACCGAGGCTGGTACGTCGAGCCGACCCTCTTCGGGGACGTCGACAACTCGATGCGGATCGCCCGCGAGGAGATCTTCGGCCCGGTGATCTGTCTGCTCCCCTACGGCGACGAGTCCGAGGCCGTGAAGATCGCCAACGACTCCGACTACGGCCTGAGCGGCAGCGTCTGGACGGCCGACACCGCGCACGGCATCGAGGTCGCCCGCCAGGTCCGTACCGGCACCTACTCGGTGAACACCTTCAGCCTGGACATGCTGGGCCCGTTCGGCGGCTACAAGAACTCAGGGCTGGGGCGGGAGTTCGGCCCCGAGGGCTTCGGCGAGTACCTGGAGCACAAGATGATCCACCTTCCGGCCGGCTGGGAGGCGTGAGCGATGGGGGCACCTCCCGCGCGAGCGTATTCGAGCGCGGGGGCGGGCGACCGCTGGCACGTCGAGGTCGACCGGTCGGTGTGCATCGGCTCGGCCCAGTGTGTCCACCACGCCCCCGACGCTTTCCGCCTCGACACCGGCCGGCAGTCCCATCCCGCCGACCCGGAGGCCCACGCGAACGAGAGGGTGCTGGCGGCGGCGGAGAGCTGTCCGGTGGAGGCGATCGTGATCACGTTGCTGGGGAGCGGGGAGCCGGTGTTCCCTCCGGAGGAATAACGCCCGAAAAAATCACGTTTAGGGGGTTTCATTCCCGGCCGTACGTTCTATTCTGGATATAGGCCTACGGGACGAGTGAGGGAGTTCGAACCGGAGTAGCCGACTCTGGCAGGAAGCAGACGGCTTCCGCTGGGGCCGACGTCGACGGTCCGGGCTGAGAGGCTGGAAAGTCGGAAGACCGAGAGGTCGGAAGACCGGAAGGCGACCCCCATCACCTGATCCGGGTAATACCGGCGAAGGGAACCCGTCTCGTAGGTCATTTGCGTGCCTGAACCCGTGTCTCCCGCGCCTCCGGTGTCTCCGGTGCCGTCAGGTCGATCAACCGGCACACCGTCTCGATGTCGATCTTCACCTGGGCGATCGAGGCGCGGCCCGAGAGCCAGGTGATCAGGGCCGAGTGCCAGGTGTGCTCGATGACGCGGACGGCGGAAAGCTGCTCGGGCGTCGGGTTCTCCAGGCCCATGGCGTCCAGGATGATCACCGTGGTCTGGCGGGAGACCTGGTCGACCTCGGGGGAGACGCTGCGGTCGGCGAAGGTCAGTGCCCGGACCATGGCGTCGGCCAGGTGCGGCTCGCGCTGCAGCGCGCGAAAGGCACGCATCAGGGTCTCCGCCACCCGCTCCGCCGCCGTCGCCCCCTGCGGCGGCTTCTTCCGCAGCGTGCCGTGCATGTGCTCCAGCTGGTCCTGCATCGTGGCGACCAGCAGATGCACCTTGGACGGGAAGTAGCGGTACAGCGTGCCGAGCGCCACCTGCGAGGACTCCGCGACCTCGCGCATCTGTACGGCGTCGAAGCCACCCCGGCTGGCGAGCTGCGCGCTGGCGTGCAGGATGCGTCGCCGACGGGCCTCCTGCCGCTCGGTGAGGGGCGGTGAGGCAGGGCTCGCGCTACTGGCTTCCGCAGGCATGGATCCCGTTCCGTGACAGTCGGTGAGGGTGAGTGACCGGACAGAGCATGCCAGGGCGTCGGCCGTGGCGTGAATCACCTGATCCATCGCTCACAGCGGCGCTACCTGCCGGTAGATTCAGAGCCTCTTGAACGATCAAGTCTGAAACTTGTTCTAGATTAGCGTCCCGGCGTAATCTCGCGGGACAGAGCAGGGAGAAGGGGGTCCGGAGTGACCGCTGAGGCCAGGGAGGCCGGGCCCGCGGAGGACCCTGCCGCCGACGGCGAGCGACCGCTCGACATCGCGCTTCTCACCTATAAAGGGAACCCGTTCTGCGGCGGCCAGGGCGTCTACGTACGGCACCTCTCCCGCGAGCTGGCCCGCCTCGGCCACCGGGTCGAGGTCATCGGCTCCCAGCCCTACCCCGTCCTCGACGAGGGCGCGGACTACGCGGGCCGCCTGACCCTCACCGAACTCCCCAGCCTCGACCTCTACCGCCAGCCCGACCCCTTCCGCACCCCGGGGCGCGACGAGTACCGCGACTGGGTCGACGCGCTGGAAGTGGCGACCATGTGGACCGGCGGTTTCCCCGAGCCGCTGACCTTCTCGCTGCGTGCCCGCCGCCATCTGCGCGCCCGGCGCGGCGACTTCGACGTCGTGCACGACAACCAGACCCTCGGCTACGGCCTGCTGGGCGACGTCGGCGCCCCCCTCGTCACCACCATCCACCACCCCATCACCGTGGACCGGCAGCTGGAGCTGGACGCCGCCGAGGGCTGGCAGCGGCGGATGTCCGTGCGCCGGTGGTACGCCTTCACGCGCATGCAGAAGCGGGTGGCGCGCCGGCTGCCGTCGGTGCTGACCGTGTCGGGTACGTCCCGTGCGGAGATCGTCGACCACCTCGGCGTACGGCAGGACCGTATCCACGTCGTGCACATCGGCGCGGACACCGACCTGTTCTCGCCGGATCCCTCGGTACGGCAGATCCCCGGCCGGATCGTCACGACGTCCAGCGCCGATGTCCCGCTCAAGGGCCTGGTCTTCCTCGTCGAGGCGCTCGCCAAGGTCCGCACCGAGCACCCCGACGCCCACCTCGTCGTCGTCGGCAAGCGGCCCGAGGAGGGCCCGGTCGCGCAGGCGGTGGAACGGTACGGCCTCGAAGGCGCCGTCGAGTTCGTCAAGGGCATCTCCGACGCGGAACTCGTCGACCTGGTGCGCTCGGCGCAGGTGGCGTGCGTGCCGTCGCTGTACGAGGGCTTCTCCCTGCCGGCCGCCGAGGCCATGGCCACGGGGACGCCGCTCGTCGCCACGACCGGCGGGGCGATCCCCGAGGTCGCCGGGCGCGACGGCGAGACGTGCCTGGCGGTGCCGCCGGGGGACCCCGGGGCGCTGGCCGCGGGCCTGGGCCGCCTGCTAGGGGACGCGGAACTGCGGGACCGCCTGGGAGCGGCCGGACGTGACCGCGTCCTACGGAACTTCACCTGGGCGAAGGCCGCCGAGGGGACGGTGGCCCGGTACCGCGAGGCCATAGCCCGCTCGGGGGGTTCGGATTCGGGCCGCTCCACGGGCCCGGCCTCCAGCCACTCCACGGGCCCGGCCTCCAGCCACTCCGGGGACCCGACCTCCAGCCGCTCCGAGGGCCCGGCCTCCAGCCGCTCTGCGGGCCCGGTCTCCAGCCACTCCGGGGACCCGGTCCCCAGCCGCTCTGCGGCACCAGTGACGGACCGCTCGGCGCGCCAGACCCCCGACCGCTCCGCGGACTCGACAACTGCCGCAGCGGCAAGGGTGGCCGGGGCCGCGAAGGCTGGTGATTCTGCCCGCGTGGCTGACGTGGCCGGGGCTGGTGAGTCCGCCCGCGCGGCCGTGGCCGTGACGAACGGCGAGTCCGCCCGGCTGACCTACGCCGCCAGGGGCGGCGAGCCCGTGGGCGTCGCCGAGGGCGTCAGGGCCGGTGAGTCTGTCCGCGTGACCGGGGCCGCGAAGGATGGCGAGTCCGTCCGGCTGACCGAGGTCGCTAGGGCCGGTGAGCCCGCCCGCGTCGCTGAGGCCGCGAAGGATGGCGAGTCCGTCCGGCTGACCGAGGGC